>NZ_JBFANJ010000019.1:0-185552 GCF_040674795.1 Nonomuraea sp. NPDC049725
GTTACATTCCGAACCCGGAAGTTAAGCTTCCCTGCGCCGATGGTACTGCACTCGGGAGGGTGTGGGAGAGTAGGTCACCGCCGGACAATCTTTCAAGAGAAGGCCCCGACATTCAGTGTCGGGGCCTTCTCTGCGTTGTGTGACGGAATAGGGCCCTCGGGGGTGATCCCGGGGGCCTTTTCGCGTTCTGGAGGCGAACCGGCCCTGCCCCTCGGGTATCTCCGGGGGCCTATTTTGCGTTATGTCGCGCGGGCCGAGGAGCAGCGGTCGCTGATGGCGGCGAGCTGGTCGAGGAGGTCCGCCGGTCCGTCCACGGTGAAGTCCAGGCCCAGGGCCGCCAGGTAGACCGCCAGGGCCAACGGGGTCGCCGCGCCGATGTGCAGACGGCATCGGCCGGCGTCGACGTGCTCGACCCTGGCCACCGGGGGGATGCGCTCGGCGACGACCTCGGCCGGCGCGTACACGGTGGCGATCGTGCGGCAGGGGCCGAGGACGGAGGCGACGCCCTTGGTCACGTACGCGATGACGTCGCCGTCCGGCAGCGGGCGGGCCGGGAAGGCGGGTCCGGGCGGGGTGCGCGGGGTGAGGCGGTCGACGCGGAAGGTGCGCCAGGCGTCGCGGCCGACGTCCCAGGCGACCAGGTACCAGCGGCGGCCCGTGGCGACGAGGCGGTGCGGCTCGGTGTCGCGCACGGTGACGTTGCCGTCGTGGTCGCGGTAGTCGAAGCGCAGCCGCCGCCGGTCGCGGCAGGCGGCGGCGAGCGTCGCCAGCAGCCCTGAGTCGACCGCTGGGCCGCTGCCGGGCACCGGGACCGTGTAGGCGGCCACGGCGCCCAGGCGGGGGCGTAGGCGGGCGGGCAGGACCTGTTCCAGCTTGGCCAGGGCGCGCAGCGACGTCTCCTCGATGCCGCCTACGGTGCCGGAGGCGGCCGTGCGCAGGCCGACGGCGACGGCGATGGCCTCCTCGTCGTCGAGCAGCAGCGGCGGCAGCCGGGCCCCGGGGCCGAGGCGGTAGCCGCCGGCGGTGCCGGAGGTGGCCGACACCGGGTAGCCGAGGCCGCGCAGGCGTTCGACGTCGGAGCGGATGGTCCTGGTGCTGACGCCCAGCCGCGCCGCCAGCTCCGGTCCCGGCCAGTCGGCGCGTGACTGCAGCAGCGACAGCAGGCGCAGCAGCCGTCCAGCGGTGTCCCGTTTCGCGCTCACCCGGACGATTGTCGCGCGCGTCGCGGAAGTCTTCCTTCCGCGAGCACCGGCAGGGTGAAGCGCGAGAGGGACGGACGACTGAAGGAGCAGGGAATGAACGCAGCCGCAGTGGTGACGGGCGGGTCGCGCGGGATCGGCCGGGCGGTGGTCGAGCGGCTCGTCGCCGACGGCGCCACGGTGGTCTTCAGCTACGTCGCCGACGAGCGGGCGGCGCGGGAGGTCGCGGACGGGCTCGGCGGGCGGGCGACGCCGGTGCGGGCGGATGCCGCCGACGTGGCCCAGATCGAGGGGCTGTTCGAGCGGGCGGACGAGGTGTTCGCGGCGGCGGGCGCCGGGCCGCTGACGGCGCTGGTGAACAACGCGGGCGTCCTGCGGCACGCGCCCATAGCCGAGGTGACGCCGGAGGCATATGACGAGGTGATGGCGGTGAACGCGCGCGGCGCGTACTTCACGCTGCGCGAGGCCGCGCGGCGGATGGCGGACGGCGGGCGGATCGTGAACGTCTCCACCACCGGGACGGCCTGGCCGAGCCCCGGCGAGTCCGTCTACGTCGCCGGCAAGGCGGCGATCGAGCAGCTCACGCGGGTCGCGTCACGGGAGCTCGGGCCGCGGGGGATCACGGTCAACTGCGTGTCGCCCGGCGCGACCGACACCGACCTGCTGCGGGAGGGCGTGCCGCGGGAGGCGTACCAGGCGGTCGCGCACATGACCGCGCTCGGCCGGGTGGGCACGCCCGCCGACATCGCCGCCGTCGTCGCGCTGCTGCTCAGCCCCGACGCGGGCTGGCTCACCGGCCAGAACCTGCGCGCTGACGGCGGACTGGTCTAGAGATGACGCAAGGAGGGCCACCCCCAGCAGCCGGGGTGGCCCTTTCTTGCGTTCGGATGCCCAATCAGACGCGCTGCCACAAAGCGGGCACGTTGGGAGGTTCCCAGCCGGGAGCGGCTGTGTGCCCCTGAAGGCAGCGATACGTCGCGCCACCATAGGTGACCTGGGCACCCGCCTGGTAGGTCACCCCTGCCTGCCAGGTACCCCCGCCCGGAGGCGGAGTCGTGGGGGAACCGGTCGGCTGCGGGCCGCCGGGGACGTTCAGCACGAAGTCGAACGTCGCCTCCCTGCCCGAGCCGACCGTGCGGACGTTCATCAGCAGTCTCGGGTCGAAAATCGAGTCGGTGTTGTTGCGCGGTTCGCCCGGGAAGTACGTCTGCGTGGTGAGGACCGGCCGGTTGGGCGCCTGGACCTTCATGTGGATGTGCCGCGTGCGGCCCGGGTACAGGCCCGGCACGATCGTGGTGAGCTTGTAGGCGCCGTTGGCGTCGGTGAACTGGTGGCCGCGGAAGTTGAAGCCCACGTTGTCGTAGGCGCCGTTCCGGTCGGCCTGCCAGAAGTCCAGCAGCACGTTGGCCAGCGGCTGGCACGCCAGCCCGAACACGTACCCGCTGACGGTGAGCAGGGTGCCGCTGCCCGGCAGGGTCGAGCGGCGAGGTGAGTTGGGCTTGAAGTACGGGCCCTCGGTCTGGGGCGGCGTGGGGTCGTCGCCGTCGTCACAGAACGGGGTGGGCTCCAGCGGCCCGCTCATGTCGCGTGCGAGAGCCGGCACCTGACCGATGAGCAGGGGGGCCGGCGCAGCTATGAATGCCGCTCTCAGTAGCGTCTTCCGGGTGATGCCCTTGTCCGGGTCGCGAGTGTTCTCGCCTTCCACGATGGCCTCCTCGTAGGAGCCTGCCGGGGGGTGAGGCAGGCTGTTTCCCAAGGTGACACCTGGTGGACGGGGTGAGTACCCTCCAACGTTCTATACAGTCCACGATATGATTCCCCGCGTGGTGACCCGCTTCCCGAGGTCAGTAGGCTGAGGGGGTGGATTTTCGTGGGGTTGAACGCGCCATCATGGAGCGGGGCGTCGAATGGGACTTCGAGCCGACGCTCGACCGGATCGCGGCTCTTCTTGACCTGCTCGGCTCGCCTCAGCGGGCCTATCCCGTCGTGCACATCGCCGGCACCAACGGCAAGACGAGCACGGCGCGGCTGACCGAGGTCCTGCTCAGGGAGCGCAACCTGCGGGTGGGCCGGTTCACCAGCCCCCATCTGGTCACGATGCGCGAGCGGATCACCGTCGACGGCGAGCCGCTGAGCGAGGAGCGGTTCACCGAGGTCTACGAGGAGATCGCGCCCTACGTCGAGCTGGCCGACACGCAGGGGCGGCGGATCCAGTTCTTCGAGATGCTGACCGCGATGGCCTACGCCGCGTTCGCCGACACGCCGGTCGACGTGGCCGTGATCGAGACCGGCATGGGCGGCTCCTGGGACGCCACCAACGTCGCCGACGGCACCGTGTCCGTGATCACCCCGATCTCGCTCGACCACACCGACCGGCTCGGCCCCGACGTCGAGAGCATCGCGAAGGAGAAGGCCGGCATCATCAAGCCCGGCGCCACCACCGTGCTCGCCCAGCAGGAGCTGGCCGCCGCCGAGGTGCTGATGCGCCGCGCGGCCGAGGTGGGCGCGGTCGTGGCCCGCGAGGGCCTGGAGTTCGGCGTGCTCAGCCGCGAGGTGGCCGTCGGCGGCCAGCTGCTGACGCTGCGCGGCCTCAAGGGCGTCTACGACGAGGTCTACCTGCCGCTCTACGGCGCCCACCAGGCGAGCAACGCCGCCTGCGCGCTGGCCGCCGTCGAGGCGCTCACCGGCGGCGACGACCCGCTCGACCTCGATCTCGTACGGCACGCGTTCGCGCAGGCGTCGTCGCCGGGCCGCATGGAGATCGTCCGGCGCAACCCCACGGTGGTCGTCGACGCCGCGCACAACCCCGGCGGGATGCAGGCGACGCTCGACGGCATCCACGAGGCGTTCGACTTCGCCAAGGTCGTCGGCGTGGTCGCGGTCATGGCCGACAAGGACGTGACCGGGCTGCTGGAGCTGCTGGAGCCGGTGCTCGACCAGATCGTCGTCACCCGCAACTCCTCGCCCAGGTCGCTGTCGGCGCAGGAGCTGGGCGAGCTGGCCGAGCCGCTGTTCGGCGAGGACCGGGTGCACGTCGTCGAGCGCCTCGACGACGCCATCGACCTCGGCATCGGGATCGCCGACGCCGAGGGCGAGTTCAGCGGCACCGGTGTGCTCATCACCGGGTCCGTGATCACGGCGGGAGACGCCCGCCACCTGCTGAAGGCGGAGGGCGCCTGATGGACTTCCAGGTCACGCCCGGCATGCGCAGGCTGGGCGCCAGCGTGCTCGGCATGGAGGCCGTCGTCGCCGGGCTCACCACGCCGGTGGCCATCAGCGTCGGCGGGGTGGCGCCCGCGCTCGCGGTGACGGTCGGGATCGGGCTGGCGCTGCTCTGCGTGGTCGGCGCGGGCCTGCTCAAGCGCCCGGCCGGCTACGTCGTGGGCAGTGTCGCGCAGGTGCTGGCGATCGCCGCCGGGTTCGTGGTGCCGGCCATGTTCGTCCTCGGGGCGATCTTCGCGGCGCTGTGGATCACCGCGATTCTCGTCGCTCGGCGTGTCGAGGGCGTGACTTCCCGCTAAAGTCGGGCTTCATGGCCGTCCCCCCATTTCAGCGGTCCTCCGGCACCGCGACTCAAGGCGCGAGGTCCGGGTGGCTGTCCGACGCCGTGCTCGGGCTGCTCATCGTGGTCACGCTGCCGCTGGCGATCGTCGCGATCCCCAACACCGTGTCCGTGGTCGCCGACCTGCTGCCCGCCGAGATCGACCGGCTCGGGCTGATGCGCGCCCACGGCCTCGCCCTGCCGGCGATGATGCTGACCGTGCCGCTGGCCGCCGTGGCGCTGCGCCGGGTGAAGGTCGCCCACCTGCTGCTCGGCGGGCTGCTGCTGCTCGCCGTCGCCGACGCCGCCGGCGGCTATGCCGGGTCGGCGTTCCTCGTGGGCGTGCTGCGGGTGGCCCACGGCGTGGGCGCCGGGCTGCTCGTGCCCGCCACGCTTGCCGCCGCCTGGGACCGGCCGCCCGTGCTGCGCGCGCTGTGGACCGGCATGCTGGCGCTCAGCCTGCTCGGCGCGCAGGCGCTGGCGCTGTGGCCGCTCGACGGCGTGACGCGCTGGCAGGTCACCCTTCAGCCCTATCCGCTGGTGACCGGCATCGCGCTCGTGCTCGCGGCCGCCTACTTCGTGCTGTGGCTGGTCGGCGAGCGGCCCGCCGCCCCGCGCCTGCGGGCCAAGGAGCGCAGCCGCCTGCTGCTGGCCACCGTGCCCGCCGCCGGCATCGCCGTCGTCGCCATCAGCACCGCGAGCCAGGACTGGCGGGCCGGGCTGGTGGTCCTGCTGGCGCTGCTCGCCATCGCCGGGCTGCTCGCGCTGGCCACGGTCGGCACCCGGGAGAGCCGCACGCTGGCCTACACGATGGTGGCCGTCGGCGTGGTGCTGCTGCCGACCGTCGCGCAGGTGACGTACGTGGAGATGGGCGGGCTCGGCGGGCCGGGGCTGCGCGGGCTGTGGCTGCCGTTCTGCGTGGCGGGGGCGCTGGCCGTGGCGGCGGCGGTCGTGGTGCGGCTGTCGTCGGTGACGAGCGCGTGGGTGACGCCGCTGGGGCTGCTGTCGATGGTCGTCGGGCTCTGCTCGGTGCGGGTCGTGGCGCCGTCGCCCGACGGGCTGGTGCTCGTCGTGCCGTTCACGCTGCTGGCGGTGGGCGCGGCGGTGGCGATCACGGCGGCGCTCGGCCAGGTGGGGGCCGGGGCGGGCATGTTCGGGCTGGCGCTGTGCCTGCCCGGGGTGCTGGCCGGCTACCTGCTGGGCACCGGTGTGCAGATGGTGGCCCTGGAGGGTGACCGGACCAGGCAGGAGCTGGTCGACAGCTTCGTCACCGCGCTGCACCTGTGGGCGCTGGCGGGCGGGTTCTTCGTGGTGGCGGTCATCGTGCTGGCCGCGGTCGTGGCCAGGCGCGCTCCCTCCTCGGAGGACGTACTGGATGTACAGGACGTGCAGGATGAGGCCGGTGACGGCGGGGAGCCGGAGCCCGCGGTGGTGGGCGCGGCGGTTCAGCGGGACGGCGAGGAGGACGACGAGGACCGGCCGACCGGGGTGATCCCCCGAATCGGCGTGCAGCCGTTGCCGCAGGCGCGCGACGGCGAGGAGGACACGGCGCCCGTGCCGCCGCCCGCGGCGTCCCCGGAGGACGGCGAGCGGGCGTGACGGGACGGTAAGCTGTGCCGCAGTTTCCGCGACCTGTTCAAAGGAGAACCTCAAGTGTCCGAGCGCACTCTTGTCCTGATCAAGCCCGACGGGGTGAAGCGCGGCCTCATCGGTGACGTGATCGCCCGTGTGGAGCGCAAGGGCCTCAAGGTCGTGGCGATGGACCTGCGCACCCTCGACGCCGACACCGCCAAGGCGCACTACGCCGAGCACTCCGAGCGGCCGTTCTTCGGCGAGCTCGTCGAGTTCATCACCTCGGGGCCGCTGGTCGCGATGGTGCTGGAGGGCCCGCGTGCCGTCGAGGCGTTCCGCGCGCTGGCCGGGCTCACCGACCCGGTGAAGTCGGCTCCCGGCACGATCCGCGGCGACCACGCGCTGGAGATCGGCGAGAACGTCGTCCACGGCTCCGACTCGCCGGAGTCGGCCGCGCGGGAGATCAAGATCTTCTTCCCGGACCGGTTCTGATCACCTGCCCCTGATCACGGGGGCACGCTCAGGAGTGCTCGTCAGGCAGGCCGCCTGGCGGGCACTTTCGCGTTTGCGGACAACGTACCCGGCGCGGTCGGGTGGTATCGCGCAATACGGGCAAAATCGGGGTTGGGGGTGGGGCGGGAGAATTTTGTGGGGCGCGTGGGCTCGTTGCGGGGCGTGGTGGGTACGTCACGTTACGATTCGAATTCGATCCGTAGTCATTCGCGAACGACGTTACGGAAGGCTCCGTTCCCCATGGGCAGCAAGCTCGCCTTTCTAGGCCGTGACATGGCGGTCGACCTGGGCACCGCCAACACGTTGGTGTACGTCCGTGGCCGCGGCATCGTCCTCAACGAACCGTCCGTCGTGGCGATCAACACCTCGAGTGGGAAGATCGTCGCGGTCGGCATCGAAGCCAAGCGCATGATCGGGCGCACGCCCGGCAACATCGTGGCGGTCCGGCCGTTGAAGGACGGTGTGATCGCGGACTTCGACGTCACCGAGCGGATGTTGCGCTATTTCATCCAACGGGTGCACAAACGGCGGCACTTCGCCAAGCCGCGCATCATCATCGCCGTGCCGAGCGGGATCACCGGAGTGGAGCAGCGGGCCGTCAAGGAGGCCGGCTACCAGGCGGGGGCGCGCAAGGTCTACATCGTCGAGGAGCCCATGGCGGCGGCGATCGGGGCCGGGCTGCCGGTGCACGAGCCGACCGGCAACATGGTGGTCGACATCGGCGGCGGCACCACCGAGGTCGCGATCATCTCGATGGGCGGCGTGGTGACCAGCCAGTCCATCCGGGTCGGCGGCGACGAGCTGGACCAGGCGGTGATCACCTTCGTGAAGAAGGAGTTCTCGCTGATGCTCGGCGAGCGCACCGCCGAGGAGATCAAGATGGCGATCGGCTCGGCCTGCCCCACCGGGGAGGAGGCGCACGCCGAGATCCGCGGGCGCGACCTGGTCAGCGGCCTGCCGAAGACGATCATCGTGTCGGCCGAGGAGATCCGCAAGGCCACCGAGGAGCCGGTCAACGCGATCGTCGACGCGGTCAAGACGACCCTCGACCGCTGCCCGCCGGAGCTGTCCGGCGACCTGATGGACCGGGGCATCGCGCTCACCGGCGGCGGCGCGCTGCTCAAGGGCCTGGACGAGCGGGTCAAGGCCGAGACGGGCATGCCGGTGCACCTGGTGGAGAACGCGCTCGACTCGGTCGCGCTCGGCTCCGGCAGATGCGTGGAGGACTTCGAGGCGCTGCAGCAGGTGCTGGTGCCGGAGTCGCGACGCTGATGAGAGACTCGCGCCAGGCCAGGCTGATCCTCGGCACGCTGCTCGCGGCGGCGCTGGTCATCCTGACCGTCGACCACCGCGCCGGCGAGAGCTCGCCGCTCACCCCGCTGCGGTCGGCCGGCGCGTGGGTGTTCGGGGCGGCCGAGGAGGCCGGCGGCGCCGTGGCCCGGCCCGTCGGCGGGTTCCTGCACGCGATCGCCGCGGCGCCGAGCGCCCAGGCCGACATCGAGCGGCTCAAGGCGGAGAACGCCCGGCTGCGCTCCAGCCTGTCCGCCGACCGCCTCGACGCGGCCCGCGCCGCCGAGCTCAAGCGGATGCTCGGGCTGGCCGGGCTGGGCGGCTACAAGGTGGTGTCCGCCAACGTGATCGCCCGGCGCGGCCAGCCGGGCTTCGAGGACGCCGTGCAGATCGACGCCGGCACCGACGACGGCGTCCGCACCGACATGACCGTGCTCAACGGCGACGGGCTGGTGGGCCGCGTGGTGCACGCCTCGGCCCGCACCTCCACCGTGGTCCTGCTGAGCGACCTGGCCTCGGCGGCGGGCGCGCGGCTGGAGGGCGGCCAGGAGATCGGCGTGGTGCACGGGGTGGCGGAGAACGGGCGGCTCCTGCAGTTCAAGCTGCTCGACTCCACCGCGCCGATCGAGCGGGGGGCGCGGCTGGTCAGCTTCGGCTCCCATCGCGGCGCGCCGTACGTGCCGGGGGTGCCGATCGGGGTGATCGAACAGGTGGAGTCGACTCCCGGGCAGCTCGTCCGGATCGCCTACGCCAGGCCGTACGCGGATCTGACCGCGCTGGACGTGGTGGGGGTGGTGGTGCAGGGGCCCGCCCGTGATCCGAGAGACGCGGTGCTGCCGCGCAGGGAGGGGGCTCGATGACGGCGGTCCTGGTGGTGCCGGTGGCGCTGCTGCTGCAGGTCATGCTGGTGAACCGGCTGCCGCTGCCCGCCGGGGGCGTGCCCGACCTGGTGCTGCTGGCGGTGGTGGCGGTGGCGCTGATACGCGGGCCGGCGGCCGGGGCGGTGATCGGGTTCTTCACCGGGCTGGTGGTGGACGTGGTGCCGCCGACGGCGCACGTCGCGGGGCTGTACGCGTTCGTGTTCGCGCTGGTCGGCTACCTGGCCGGGCGCGGGGCCGGCGGGCGGGTCACCACCGTGGCGCTGTGCGTGGTGCTCGCGCCGCTGATGGCGGCGGCGGTGGGCGGGCTGATGTCCGACCCGAGGGTGACGATCTCCACGCTGACCGAGCAGGTTCCCGTGACCGTCGCCTACACGATGATCGCCGCGCCCGTGGTGATCTGGCTGGCGACCCGCGGCCGACGGCAGAGGTACGAGATATGACCCGGATGCGCACCCGGCTGGTCGTGATCCAGGCGCTCGTGCTGGTGCTGCTGGCGGCGCTGGCCGTCCGCCTGTGGCAGGTCCAGGTCGTACGAGGTCCCGAGCTCGTGCACCGGGCGACCGAGACGCGGACCCGCACGGTGATCGTGCCGGCGGTGCGGGGGCAGATCCTCGACTCCTCCGGGCGCCCGCTGGTGCGCAACAAGACCTCGCTGGTCGTCTCCGTCGACCGCACCGGGCTGGCCGGGATGCGCGACGGCGGGATGAAGGTGCTGGGCAAACTGTCGGAGGTGCTCAGCCGGCCCGTCGCCGAGCTGCGCAAACGCATCACGCCGTGCGGCCCCGGGGTGCCCAAGCCGTGCTGGACGGGATCGCCGTACCAGCCGGTCCCGCTGGACGAGAAGGTCGACACGCGTGAGGCGCTGCAGATCCTGGAGCGCCAGGAGGAGTTCCCGGGGGTCACGGCGGAGATCCACGCGGTCCGCGAGTACCCGGGCGGCCGGGCCGGGGCGCAGATGCTCGGCTACCTGTCGCCGGTGACGGAGGCGGAGCTGGAGAAGCGGGTCGGGCTGAAGGCCGCCTTCTCCGGCGTGGACCTGGCCGGGCGTGACGGGCTGGAGTACGTCTACGACGAGGAGCTGCGCGGCAAGGCCGGGCTGCGGCGGGTGCAGGTCGACCGGATGGGCAAGGCGCTCGGCGTGGAGAAGCAGGTCGAGCCCGTCAGCGGGCACCACCTGGTGACCAGCATCGACTCGCGGATCCAGGCGGTGACGGAGAAGGCGCTGCAGGACGCGATGAAGTCCGCGCCCGGCGCCGACGGGGGCGCGGCGGTGGTGCTCGACGCGAAGACCGGACGGGTGCTGGCGCTGTCCAGCGCGCCCGGCTACGACCCGGCGGTGTGGGCGGGCGGCATCTCCGCGAACATGTACAAGCATCTGCTGTCGGAGAAGTCCGGCAAGCCGCTGGTGTCGCGGGCGATCAACGGCCAGTTCGCGCCCGGTTCGACGTTCAAGGTGTCGTCGGTGGCCTCGATGCTGCGCGCCGGCTACCCGCTGAACGGCAAGTACAACTGCCCGGGGTCGGTCACGGTGGGCGGCCGGGCCTTCAACAACTTCCGCGGCATCCCGCTGGGCACGCTCAGCCTGCACCTGGCGCTGGTCAAGTCGTGCGACACGATCTTCTACCAGGCGGCGTACGAGCAGTATCTGCGCGACGGCGGCCGCACGCCGAAGAAGACGGCCAGGGAGGTGTTCGCCAACACCGCCCGCGGGTTCGGGTTCGGCGGGCCGACGGGGATCGACCTGCCGGGCGAGTCGGCCGGGCGCATCCCCGACCGCAAGTGGAAGAAGGAGATGTGGGCGCTGACCAGCGCCACCAACTGCAAGCGGGCCCAGACCGGCTACCCCGAGGTCAAGGACGGGGCGCGGGCGGCGTTCCTCAAGCGGCTGGCGCACGAGAACTGCACCGAGGGGTTCGTGCTGCGGCCCGGTGACTCGGCCAACTTCTCCATCGGGCAGGGCGACGTGCTGGTGACGCCGCTCCAGCTCGCGCGGGCGTACGCGGCGCTGGTCTCCGACGGCAAGGTGCGCAGCCCGCGCATCGGCTGGGCGCTGGTGCGGCCCGACGGCAAGGTGGTCAAGACGATCCCGGTGCCGGTCGTGGGCAAGCTCCCCGTCACCGAGAAGGAGCGGCTCTACATCAAGAACGCGCTCAGCCAGGTCGCCTCCGACGGCACCGCGGCCGGGGCGTTCGCCGGCTTCCCGATGGACAAGGTGCGCATCGGCGGCAAGACCGGTACGGCGGAGGTGTGGGGCAAGAAGGACACCTCCTGGTTCGCCTCGTTCGCCCCCACGCAGAACCCGCGCTTCGTCGTCGTGGCCATGGTGTCGCAGGGCGGCATGGGCTCCCAGACCGCCGCGCCCGCCGTGCGGCAGATCTACGAGGGCATCTTCGGCATCAAACGGCCCGCCGCGCTGCCCGGCGGCAAGCCCGTGTCGCGGCTGCCCAGGTTCGCCCCCGACGGGACGGTGATCTGGCAATGAGCGCGCTGGCGCCCGGACGGCGCTCGTTCGCCAGGCGGGCCTTCGGCGCCGAGTCGCCGGTGTGGCGGCTCGACGGGGTCCTGCTCGTGGCCGTCCTCGCCCTGTCGGTGATCGGCACGCTGCTCGTCTGGTCCTCCACCCGCACCTGGGCGCCCGGCTCCACCGGCCTGCTCAAGAAACACCTGCTCAACGAGACGATCGGGCTGGCGCTGTGCGGCGTGGTCGCCTCCGTGGACCACCGGGCCGTGCGCGCCTACGCGCCCGTGCTGTTCCTGCTCTCGCTGATCGGACTCGGGCTGGTGCTCTCGCCGCTCGGCGCCACGATCAACGGCTCGCACTCGTGGATCCTGCTGGGCGGCGGGTTCGCCGTGCAGCCGTCGGAGTTCGCCAAGGTCGGGCTGCTGCTCATCACCGCGATGCTGCTCGCCCAGCCCGCCGAGGGACGCGACCGGCCGAGGCCGCTCGACATCGTGCTCGCCCTGCTCGCCGCCGCGGTGACGCTCGTGCTCGTCATGCTCCAGCCCGACCTCGGCACCGCGCTCGTGCTCGCCGCCATCACCGCCTCCGCGCTGGTGATCTCCGGGGTGCGCAAGCGGCTGATCGCGCTGCTGGCCCTGGTCGGCGCGGCCGGGGTCTTCAGCGTGTTCTACTTCCAGATGCTGGAGGACTACCAGGTCGCCCGGTTCACCGCGTTCGTCGACCCGAACGTCGACCCGCGCGGCGTCGGCTACAACAGCACCCAGTCGCTCATCGCGATCGGCTCCGGGCAGCTGTTCGGCAAGGGGCTGCTCGGGGGCGGGCAGACCACCGGCAGGTTCGTGCCGGAGCAGCACACGGACTTCATCTTCACCGTGGCGGGCGAGGAGTTCGGCTTCCTAGGCTCGGTCACGGTCGTGCTGCTGCTCGGCGTCGTGCTGCTGCGCGGCCTGAAGATCGCCCGGCAGTGCGAGGACCGGTTCGGCACGCTGGTCGCGGGCACGATCGTGTGCTGGTTCGCGTTCCAGACGTTCGTGAACGTGGGCATGACGATCGGCATCATGCCGATCACCGGCCTGCCGCTGCCGTTCGTCTCCTACGGTGGCACCGCGACCTTCGCCAACCTGATCGCCGTGGGCATGCTGCTGTCGATCCGCTCCCGGCAGCGCCCCTACGCCTAGGGCGTCCCAGCCACGGTACGGGTTTCGCTACCCTGGGTGTCATGCCTGTCGAGTCGATTTTTCCCCGCCTGGAAGCGCTGCTGCCCAAGGTGCAGAAGCCGATCCAGTATGTCGGGGGTGAGCTCAACTCGACGGTGAAGGACTGGGACTCCGCCGACGTGCGCTGGGCGCTCATGTATCCCGACGCGTACGAGGTCGGGCTGCCCAACCAGGGCGTCGCGATCCTCTACGAGATCCTCAACGAGCTGCCCGGCACCCTGGCCGAGCGCACCTACGCGGTCTGGCCCGACCTGGAGGCGCTCATGCGCGCCGAGGGCGTGCCCCAGTTCACCGTCGACGCCCACCGGCCGGTGCGCGCCTTCGACGTGCTCGGCCTGTCGTTCTCCACCGAGCTCGGCTACACCAACATGCTGACCGCGCTCGACCTGGCCGGGATCCCGCTGGTCGCCGCCGACCGTGGCGACGACGACCCGATCGTGCTGGCGGGCGGCCACGCGGCGTTCAACCCCGAGCCGATCGCCGACTTCCTCGACGCGGCCGTGCTCGGCGACGGCGAGCAGATCGCCATCGCCATCTCGGAGGTCATCCGGGAGTGGAAGGCCGAGGGCAGGCCCGGCGGGCGCGACGAGCTGCTGATGCGGCTGGCCGAGTCCGGCGGCGTCTACGTGCCCAAGTTCTACGACGTCGACTACCACCCCGACGGCCGCATCAAGCGGGTCGCGCCCAACCGTCCCGACGTGCCGTGGCGGGTGCACAAGCACACGGTCATGGACCTCGACGAGTGGCCCTACCCGAAGAAGCCGCTGGTCCCGCTGGCCGAGACCGTGCACGAGCGGTTCAGCGTGGAGATCTTCCGCGGCTGCACCCGGGGCTGCCGGTTCTGCCAGGCGGGCATGATCACCCGTCCGGTGCGCGAGCGGTCGATCACCACGATCGGCGCGATGGTCGAGAACGGGATCAAGGAGTCCGGCTTCAACGAGGTCGGCCTGCTGTCGCTGTCGTCCGCCGACCACAGCGAGATCGGCGAGGTGGCCAAGGGCCTGGCCGACCGCTACGAGGGCACCAACACCTCGCTGTCGCTGCCCTCGACCCGGGTCGACGCCTTCAACATCGACCTGGCCAACGAGTTCTCCCGCAACGGGCGGCGCTCCGGGCTCACCTTCGCCCCCGAGGGCGGCTCCGAGCGCATGCGCAAGGTGATCAACAAGATGGTCACCGAGGAAGACCTCATCCGCACCGTCACCGCCGCCTACTCCCAGGGCTGGCGGCAGGTCAAGCTCTACTTCATGTGCGGGCTGCCCACCGAGACCGACGAGGACGTGCTCGGCATCGCCGATCTGGCCAAGAAGGTCATCCAGGCCGGTCGTGAGGCCACCGGCTCGCGCGACATCCGCTGCACCGTGTCCATCGGTGGCTTCGTGCCCAAGCCGCACACCCCGTTCCAGTGGGCGGGGCAGGCCGACCACGAGACCGTCGACCGGCGGCTCAAGGCGCTGCGCGAGTCGCTGCGCGGCGACAAGCAGTACGGCCGGGCCATCGGCTACCGCTACCACGACGGCAAGCCGTCCATCGTGGAGGGGCTGCTGTCGCGCGGCGACCGGCGGGTCGGCGCCGTCATCCGCGCCGTGTGGGAGGACGGAGGGCGCTTCGACGGCTGGAGCGAGCACTTCTCCTACGAGCGCTGGATGGCCGCCGCCGCCAAGGCCGGCGTCGACGTCGACTGGTACACCGTGCGCGAGCGCGAGGAGAACGAGGTCCTGCCGTGGGACCACCTCGACGCGGGCCTCGACCGCGAATGGCTCTGGCAGGACTGGCAGGAGGCCGTCTCCGGCGGCGAGGTCGAGGACTGCCGCTGGACCCCCTGCTACGACTGCGGCGTCTGCCCGACGATGGGCACCGAGATTCAAATCGGACCGACGGGTAAGAAACTCCTTCCCCTCACGGTGATCTAGCCGCGCTCGGTGGCCGCCCGGTGTCACGCCGTACATGATCCTGAGACGTGCAGGCGTCCGGGCGGCTTATCCTGAGATGAAGGAACTCTGACACGGGAAGGACGACAAGGCTCTGAAACCTGTTCCCGATGGGCCCCCGCCCGCGCCGACGACGCAGCGCCTTCGCGTGCGCTACGCCAAGCGCGGACGCCTGCGCTTCACCAGTCACCGCGACATCTCGCGGGCCGTCGAACGAGCGGTCCGCCGTGCCGGCATTCCGGTGGCCTACAGCGCGGGTTTCTCGCCTCATCCGAAGATCTCCTACGCGGGAGCGGCGCCGACCGGCGTCGCCAGCGAGGCCGAATACCTCGAGATCGGCGTCACGACGCCGTGCGATCCGCAGCAGGTCAAACGTGACCTCGACGAGTCGCTGCCGCCTGGTCTCGACGTGCTCGACGTCGTCGAGGCGGCCCCCGGAGCGCTGGCCGACCGCCTGGAGGTCTCCGAGTGGGAGGTGCGGCTGCCCGGTGCCGACCGCGAGCTCGCCGAAGTCGCGGTGGAGAAGTTCCTCGCGGCGGGCACCGTGGAGGTCGAGCGCCTCACCAAGAAGGGCCCGCGCCGCTTCGACGCGCGGGAGGCCGTGCTGAGGCTCACGGCGCTGAGCGCCCCGGACTCGCAGGGATCAGAGGGAACAGACAGAACTGCAGCTCAGGTGGGCGGACAGTCGTGTGTCATACTGCGCATGGTTGTTCGGCACATGACTCCTGCCGTTCGACCCGACGATGTGCTCACAGGGCTGCGCCTTGTGGCCGACTTCGCGCCGCCGGTTCCCCCCGAGGTGACCAGGCTGGCGCAGGGGCCGCTCGACGCACGCACCGGTGCGCTTGCCGACCCGCTCGACCTGGACCGCGAGACTACGCGCGGCGGCGAGGCGGGACCGGCGGGTGAGCACGTCGCCGGTTAAGGAAGCGCCCTGCCGGGCGCTGCCGCTGACAGGACTTGGCGCCATGCCCCCGCGAGGGGGCGTGGCGGACAACGAGACACGAGAGCTCCTGCGCGGCGCGGCGACGCGCCCGGGAGCTGACGGGAGAGCGCCCGCATGCTCGACGAGAACGAGCCCAACGCCGGGGCCCAGGGCCCCGACGGGGAGACAACAGAACAGACCAAGGTGACCAAGCGCCGCGCGGCCAGCCGCCCGGCCGGGCCGCCGCCCGAGCTTCCCGAGACGCCGGCCGCCGCGCCGGCCACCGGACCCATCACCGTGGTCGCCGCCCAGGCGGCCCCGTCGGTGGCGGAAGGGCGTCCCCTTCCGAGCACCGCCGCGCAGCGCGCCGCCGGACGGCCGGAAGACCTCATCGCCGCGCGGCCGGCCACGGCCGAGGTGACGAGCCCGGCCGAGGCCGCCGTGGCCCAGGCCGTCGAGGAGCCGGCCGGGCAGGACGCGCAGGCCGCCGAGGAGGCGGTCAAGCCCAAGAGGGCGACGCGGACCCGGTCGACCGCCACCACGACGCGCCGCCGTACGACCAAGAAGGCCGCCGAGGCGGCCGAGGCGGCTGCGGACGGTGCCGAGGGCGCCGCCGAGGGTGCCGTGACGGCTCCTGAGGGTGCCGTGGCGGGCGCGGAGAGTGCCGTGGCGGTCCCCGAGACCGCCGCTGCCGCCGTGACGCCGGAGGCGGCCCCCGAGGCCGCGGAGGCGCCCGTCAAGCGCCGCCGCACCCGCAAGAAGGCCGAGCCCGAGGAGACCGTCGCGACCGCGCCCGCCGAGGCCGTCGCGGAGCCCGTCGAGCCCGTCGAGGCCGTCGAGGCGGCCGAGGCGCCGGTCGAGCGCGCGGATGACGACATTCTGGAGATTCTGCCCGAGGACGAGCCCCTCGACGACGAGCCCGCCGGCGAGGACCTGGACGAGGAGGACCGGCCGAGCCTGCTGGCCGACCCGTTCGGGCTGACGGTGCGCCGCGAGGACCAGCCCGGCACCGCGTTCCAGCGGCCCGCCGCGATCTTCGCGCCGCTGTTCCAGGCGCCCGACCCGTCGCAGGCCAAGCCGGTGCGGCCGGAGCCCCAGCCCCAGCCCGCCGTCGAGGTGAGCGAGGACGAGGCCGAGGACGAGATCACCGCCGAGGACGAGGGCGACGACACCTCCGACGAGCAGGAGGAGGAAGAGGGCGCCGGTCGCCGTCGCCGCCGCCGCAGGGGCGGCCGCGGGCGCGGCAAGTCCCGCGAGCGCGACGAGTCCGACGAGGGTGACGAGGGCGAGGACGAAGGCGACGAGGAGCAGGGCGAGGAGCCCCAGGAGGAGGCCTCCAGCTCGCGCCGCCGCCGTCGCCGCCGCCGCAGGGGCACCGACGACGAGGGTGGCGAGACCACGCCCGACGACCCGCCCAACACGGTGGTGCGCATCCGCGCGCCCCGCTCGGGCCGCTCGGCCGCGCACGACACCTCCGCCGACGGCGTGCAGAGCGTCCGCGGCTCCACCCGGCTGGAGGCCAAGAAGCAGCGCCGCCGCGAGGGCCGCGAGCTGGGCCGCAGGCGCCCGCCGATCATCACCGAGTCGGAGTTCCTGGCCCGCCGGGAGTCCGTCGACCGGATGATGGTGGTGCGCCGCCAGGGCGACCGCACGCAGATCGCGGTGCTGGAGGACGGCGTCCTCGTCGAGCACTACGTCAACCGCGAGGCCAGCCAGTCCTACGTCGGCAACGTCTACCTCGGCAAGGTGCAGAACGTGCTGCCGTCGATGGAGGCCGCGTTCGTCGACATCGGCAAGGGCCGCAACGCCGTGCTGTACGCGGGCGAGGTCAACTTCGACACCGCCGGGCTGGAGGGCCAGCCGAAGCGGATCGAGTCGGCGCTGAAGTCCGGCCAGTCGGTGCTGGTGCAGGTCACCAAGGACCCGATCGGCCACAAGGGCGCCCGCCTGACGTCGCAGATCAGCCTTCCCGGCCGCTACCTGGTGTACGTGCCGGACGGGTCGATGACCGGCATCAGCCGCAAGCTGCCCGACAAGGAGCGCACCCGCCTCAAGAGCATCCTGAAGAAGGTCATGCCGGAGAACGCCGGCGTGATCGTGCGCACCGCCGCGGAGGGCGCCTCGGAGGAGGAGCTCGCCCGCGACGTGGCCCGCCTGTCGGCCCAGTGGGAGAACATCCGCAAGAAGGCCAAGTCGGCCAGCCCGCCCGAGCTGCTCTCGGCCGAGCCCGACCTGACCATCCGGGTGGTGCGTGATGTCTTCAACGAGGACTTCACCTCGCTGGTCGTCCAGGGCGACGAGGCGTGGGAGACGGTCGACGAGTACGTCAAGTACGTCGCGCCGCACCTGGGCGAGCGGCTGTCGAAGTGGGACCCCGGCCAGGGCGACGTGTTCGAGTCGTACCGGATCGACGAGCAGCTCGGCAAGGCGATGGAGCGCAAGGTGTGGCTGCCCAGCGGCGGCTCCCTGGTGATCGACCGGACCGAGGCGATGACCGTCGTCGACGTCAACACCGGCAAGTTCACCGGCCAGGGCGGCAACCTGGAGGAGACGGTCACGCGCAACAACCTGGAGGCGGCCGAGGAGATCGTCCGCCAGCTCAGGCTGCGTGACATCGGCGGCATCATCGTCATCGACTTCATCGACATGGTGCTGGAGTCCAACCGCGATCTGGTGCTGCGGCGGATGCTGGAGTGCCTGGCGCGCGACAGGACCAAGCACCAGGTGGCCGAGGTGACGTCGCTGGGCCTGGTCCAGATGACGCGTAAGCGGGTCGGTCAGGGCCTCCTGGAGGCGTTCTCGACCCCCTGCGACTGCTGCAACGGGCGTGGCCTCATCGTCTCCACGGAGCCGGTGGAGAGCCGGTCCGAGCCGCGGGGCACCCAGGGCAAGATGGCGGTGGAGAAGGCGGTCTCGGACAAGGTGTCCGCGGCCAAGGACTCCTCCGGTCGTGATACCGTGACCGGTGCGCTTGAAGACGTCCCGTCCGAGGACGACCAGGCAGGACAGACTTCCGGCAGGGGGCGGCGACGCTCTCGCCGAGCCAAGTCCGCCGACTAGTTCGGTGGGCTTCCGATGAATCGTCCGGTTCGCCTAGGGCCCCGGTCATCCGGTACTCTAGTCAACCGGTGCGTCAGGTGACGTGCCCTGTTGGCGCGCCCCCCGGTTCGTCGGTTCCGGATGAGCCGAATGACGGGCGCAGCATTCGGAGTCAGCGGCCATCCCGCACGGGATGGCCGAGGGATCGCAACAGTGAGTCAGTAGAAGGGTTCCGCGGTGTACGCGATCGTTCGTTGCGGCGGCAGGCAGCAGAAGGTCTCCGTCGGTGACGTCCTCGAGGTGGACAAGGTCGCCGGCGAGGTCGGCTCTTCGGTTTCGCTGCCGACGGTGCTCGTCGTCAACGACGGCGATGTGACCACGGAGGCGGGCAAGTTCACGGTCAGCGCCGAGATTCTCGGTGAGACCAAGGGCCCCAAGATCCGCATCCTCAAGTACAAGAACAAGACCGGTTACAAGAAGCGCCAGGGTCACCGCCAGCGGTACACCCAGGTGAAGATCACCGGTATCGACCAGGCCTGATCGGGAGTTTGAGAGATGGCACACAAGAAGGGCGCGTCGTCCACCCGGAACGGCCGCGACTCCAACGCTCAGCGCCTGGGCGTCAAGCGCTTCGGCGGCCAGCTGGTCAACGCGGGCGAGATCATCGTCCGTCAGCGTGGCACCCACTTCCACCCCGGCGACAACGTCGGCCGCGGTGGCGATGACACGCTGTTCGCGCTGGCCGCGGGCCACGTGCAGTTCGGCACCAAGCGCGGTCGCCGCGCGGTGAGCATCGTCCCGGTCGCGGAGTAAATCTCCAGCGCCACGGGTTGTACGAAGGGGTGGATCGTCTTCCGGTCCGCCCCTTCTTGCTGTTGTGAGACGCCCGTGAGGGCTGATGGAGGAGAAGCTCAATGCCGGACTTCGTGGACCAGGTGGTTCTGCACGTCAGGGCCGGTGACGGAGGAAACGGCTGCGCCTCCATCCACCGGGAGAAGTTCAAGCCGCTAGGCGGCCCCGACGGGGGCAACGGCGGGCGCGGCGGCGACGTGATCCTGGAAGTGGATCCCAGCACCGCCACGCTGCTCGACTACCACCGCCGCCCGCACCGCAAGGCCGACAGCGGCAAGCAGGGCCAGGGCTCCAACCGCGACGGGGCCAACGGCGCCGACGTGATCCTGCCCGTGCCCAACGGCACCGTGGTCAAGGACGCCTCGACCGGCGAGGTGCTCATCGACCTCGTCGGCACCGGCACCCGCTACGTGATCGCGCAGGGCGGCCACGGCGGCCTCGGCAACGCGGCGCTGGCCAGCACCAAGCGCAAGGCGCCCGGGTTCGCGCTGCTCGGCGAGCCGGGCGACGCGCTCGACGTGATGCTGGAGCTGAAGAGCGTCGCCGACGTGGCGCTCGTCGGCTTCCCCAGCGCCGGCAAGTCGTCGCTGATCGCGGCGCTCAGCGCGGCCAAGCCGAAGATCGCCGACTACCCGTTCACCACGCTGATCCCCAACCTGGGCGTGGTGACCGCGGGGGAGACCGTGTTCACCGTCGCGGACGTGCCCGGGCTGATCCCCGGCGCCTCCGAGGGCAAGGGCCTCGGCCACGAGTTCCTGCGCCACGTCGAACGCTGCGACATGCTCGTGCACGTCATCGACTGCGCCACGATGGAGCCCGGCCGCGACCCGGTCACCGACTACGAGGTCATCGAGGCCGAGCTGCACGCGTACGGAAAGCTGGAGGGCCGGCCGCGCATGGTCGTGCTCAACAAGGCCGACGTGCCCGACGCCCGCGAGCTGGCCGAGCTGGTGCGCCCCGACTTCGAGGAGCGGGGGCTGCGCGTGTTCACCGTGTCCGCCGCCACGCACGACGGGCTGCGCGAGCTCACGTTCGCGATGGGCGAGTGGGTGGCCGCCGCCCGGGCGAACAAGCCGGTCGAGGAGCCGACGCGGCTGGTCATCAGGCCCAAGCAGCTCGGCGACACCGGGTTCAAGGTGCGCCGGGTCAACGAGAACATGTTCCAGGTCACCGGTGAGAAGCCCGAGCGGTGGATCCGGCAGACCGACTTCACCAACGACGAGGCCGTCGGCTACCTCGCCGACCGGCTGGAGCGGCTCGGCGTGGAGGAGGAGCTGGTCAAGGCCGGCGCCACCGCCGGGGCCGAGGTCGTCATCGGGTCGATGGAGAACGGCTACGTCTTCGACTGGCAGCCGACGCTCAACGCCGAGGCCGTCCGGCAGGGGCCGCGCGGCACCGACAGCCGGCTGGGGTGAGGATCTTCCGGGGGCGAGCCGCTACCCTCTGAGAGGACGCCCCCTCGTGAGGAGCATGGTCCCTTCGGGAGAGGTGCTGTCCCTTCCGAGGGGGCGTCTCCGTACGGGCCGCGCGCCCGTCCCCGCGCCCGTCCCCGCCCGATGCCCGCGCAGTGCCCGGGTTGGGGGAGGGGCGGGCTCGGATAGGGTTTGAGCGTGCGGGAACGGATCAGCTCCGCGTCGCGGGTCGTCGTCAAGGTCGGCTCGTCGTCGCTCACCACCTCCCAGGGCATGATCGACGTGGACCGGGTCGACGCGCTCGTCGACGTGCTGGCCGCCAGGCGCGGCACCGGGACGCAGATCGTGCTCGTCTCCTCCGGCGCCATCGCCGCCGGGCTCGGCCCCCTCGGGCTGGCCGCGCGACCGCGTGACCTCGCCACCCAGCAGGCGGCCGCCTCCGTCGGCCAGGGCGTGCTGGTCGCCCGCTACACCTCCTCCTTCGCCCGCTACGGCCTGCGCGTCGGCCAGGTGCTGCTGACCGCCGACGACATGATGCGCCGCGCCCACCACGCCAACGCCCGGCGCACGCTCGACCGGCTGCTGGAGCTCGGCATCGTGCCGATCGTCAACGAGAACGACACCGTCGCCACCGACGAGATCCGGTTCGGCGACAACGACCGGCTGGCCGCGCTCGTCACCCATCTCACGCGCGCCGACGCGCTCGTCCTGCTCTCCGACGTCGACGCGCTGTACGACGGGCCGCCCAGCCGCAGCGGGTCGCGGAGGCTGGCGGAGATCCACGGCCCCGAGGACCTGGCGGGCGTCGAGCTGGGCAAGGGCGGCTCGGTCGGCACCGGCGGCATGGTCACCAAGGTGCAGGCGGCCAGGATCGCCACCGGCGCGGGCGTGCCCGTGGTGCTCACCGCCGCCGCCCACGCCGCCCACGCGCTGGCCGGGGCCGACGTCGGCACCTACTTCCACCCCGGCGGCCGCCACCCCGGCACCCGGCTGCTGTGGCTGGCGCACGCCACGACCGGGCGCGGGCGGCTGCACCTCGACGACGGCGCCGTCGAGGCGGTCGTGTCGCGGCGCAAGTCGCTGCTGCCGGCCGGGGTCACCTCGGTCGAGGGCGAGTTCGCCGCCGGCGACCCCGTCGACCTGTGCGCGCCGCGCGGCCGGGTGGTGGCGCGCGGGCTGGTCAACTTCGACGCCGGCGAGATCCCCGGGCTGCTCGGCCGCTCCACCCGTGACCTGGCCAGCGAGCTCGGTCCGGAATATGAACGCGAGCTGATCCACCGCGACGACATCGTCATACTGGAGACCCACAGCTGACGCCCTGATGAGGAGCACGCGATGTCCGAAGAGTTCCTGAAGGTCGCCCGCGCGGCACGTGAGGCCGCCGCCGAGCTGGCCCCGCTGCCGCGGGCGCCGAAGGACCGGGCGCTGCGTGCCGTCGCCGACGCCCTGGTCGCGCACGCCGCCGAGCTCGTCGAGGCCAACGCCGCCGACGTCGAGCGGGCCAGGGAGCAGGGCATCTCCGAGGCCATGATCGACCGGCTGCGGCTCGACGAGGCCCGCATCGGCGCGATCGCCGAGGCGGTGCGCCAGGTGGCCGACCTGCCCGACCCGGTGGGCGAGGTCGTCCGCGGCTCGACCCTGCCCAACGGGCTGGAGCTGCGCCAGCTCCGCGTGCCGCTCGGCGTCATCGGCATCATCTACGAGGGCCGCCCCAACGTCACCGTCGACGCCGCCGCGCTCTGCCTCAAGAGCGGCAACGCGGTGCTGCTGCGCGGGTCCTCCAGCGCCTACTCCTCCAACACGGCGCTGGTCGAGGTCATGCAGGAGGCGCTGGCCGGCACCGACGTCCCGGCGGGCGCGGTCCAGCTCGTGCCGGGGCAGACGCGCGACTCGGTCAAGGAGCTGATGCGCGCCCGCGGGCTGGTCGACGTGCTCATCCCGCGCGGCGGCGCGTCGCTGATCAACTCGGTGGTCGAGGAGTCGACGGTGCCGGTGATCGAGACCGGCGTCGGCAACTGCCATGTGTACGTCGACGCCGAGGCCGACGTCGACCTGGCCGTGCAGATCCTGGTCAACGCCAAGGCGCAGCGGCCCTCGGTGTGCAACGCCGCCGAGACGTTCCTGGTGCACGCCGACGTGGCCGACGCGTTCGTGCCCAAGGCGCTGGCCGCGCTCGCGGACGCCGGCGTGACCGTGCACGGCGACGACCGGATCGCCGGTTATGGCGAGGTGGTGCCCGCGACCGAGGACGACTACCGCGCCGAATACCTCTCGCTCGACATCGCCGCCGCCGTCGTCGGCTCGCTGGAGGAGGCCGTGGCCCACATCAGGCGCTACGGCTCCGGCCACACCGACGCCATCGTGACCCGCTCGCAGGGCGCCGCCCGCCGGTTCGTGTCGCTGGTCGACTCGGCCGCCGTCGCCGTCAACGCCTCCACCCGGTTCACCGACGGCGGCGAGTTCGGGTTCGGCGCGGAGATCGGCATCTCCACCCAGCGGCTGCACGCGCGCGGCCCGATGGGGCTGCCCGAGCTCACCTCCACCAAGTGGGTCTACACCGGCGAGGGCCACCTGCGCACCGCCGAGGGCACGGTAATCCCCGGGCCAGGATGCTGACCGGATCCGGTAGCGGGCGGTGTGTCGGCCGCTGACGCCCCGCGCGCGCCGCGTTGACTGGGGCCCATGGAGATCGTCATCGCCCTGGGCTCCGCCGCGGCCGTGCTGTTCGGCGCCGACCGGCTGATGCTCTGGCTGGAGAGGCACGGGCACGTCCGCTGGCGGCGCACGCGCCGCGTCCCGCCCGCGCAGCAGCCCACGGCCGGCCTCGACAGCCTGCTGTCCGAGCAATCGTCGCGATAAACCTGCGCGTGCTCCGGCGCGCCGCGGCCCTTCCTCCTGGCCTCGGCGCTAGGGTTGTATCCCTTATGGGCGCGCCGAGCGGGGAGGGACGGTGAGCAAGCTCGGCAAGGTCGGGCCATACACCCTCCTCGAGCGGCTTGGCCGGGGCGGCATGGGCGAGGTCTACCTCGCCAGCGCACGCCGCGGCGAGCGCGTCGCGCTGAAGGTGCTGCACGACCTCAACCAGGACGACTCCTCCCGCGTCAGGCTCGAACGCGAGGTGCGCGCGCTGCGCCGCGTCGAGAGCCCGTACGTGGCCACCGTCCTCGACGCCGATCTCGCGTGTGCCAGGCCCTACCTGGTCATGGAGCACATCGACGGCTCGACGCTGCTCGACCTGGTGCGCCAGGAAGGGCCGCTGGACCTGCCCCGGCTCATGCAGCTCGCGCAGGGCATCGCGGCGGCGCTGGCCATCATCCACGCGGCCGGGGTGGTCCACCGCGACCTCAAGCCCGGCAACATCATCATGGGCGCCGACGGGCCGGTGCTCATCGACTTCGGCATCGCGCAGGTGCTCGACGCGACCCGGCTCACGATGACCGGCACGTTCCTCGGCACGCCCGGCTACACCGCGCCGGAGATCTTCGCCGACGAGCAGGTCGACTCGCCCGCCGACGTGCACGCCTGGGCGGCGACGGTGGCGTTCGCGGCGACCGGGCGGCCGACGTTCGGGCGGGGGACGGCCGAGGCTCAGATGTACGCGGTCCTCAACGGGCAGGCCGACCTCAAGGGCGTGCCCGTGGCGCTGCTGCCGCTGGTGCGGGCCGCGCTCAACCGGGAGCCCGGCAAGCGGCCCACGGCGGCGCTGCTGGCCGACCGGCTGGCGCGGCTGGCCAAGGCCACCGGGGCCGATCCTGACGTCCGGGCCGCCGGGGACGAGGCCAAGGGGGCCGCCGCCCGCGCCCGTACGGGTGAGGACGGGTCGTCGCGGGGGCGGACGAACGACGAGGCCGCCGCGTCGCGGACGGAGGGCAAGGTGCCCGCGCCCCGGCGTACGGGCGTGGACGGGAAGGGCGGGCGCGGCCGTCCGGGGCTGGAGGGCAAGACGCCCGCGCCCCGCAACCGCGCGGGCGACACCCCCGTCCCCCGCAGCGCCTCCGGGGACGGTCCCCGTGGCCGGTCGGGAGACGCCGCCGCGCCCCGCGGCGGCACCGGTGACACGCCGGTGCCGCGGAGCCGGGCCCAGGAGGGCACGGGGACGCGCAGGGGCGGGGAGGTGCCCGCGCCGCGCGGCCGAGCGGGGGACACGCCCGTTCCCCGCAACAGGGCGGGTGACGCGGCCGTTCCTCGCAACAGAACGGGTGACGCGGCGGTTCCCCGGGGGCGGGCCGGGGAGGCGGCCGTTCCTCGGGGGCGGGGTGCGGAGGGGCCTGCGGCGGCGGTGCGGAGCCGGGGCGGCGACGGGAAGAGCGCCGTGGTGCGGAGCCGGGCCGACGACGGGAAGGTGGCGGCGGTCCGGAGCCGGGCCGGCGACGGTGTGAAGGCGGCGCGCTCGCGCGGCAGGGCGCAGGCGGGCGGCGGACGGCTCAGGTCCGAGACGGCGGCCACCACGCTGCCGGCGGGCAACACCGCGCTGCTGCTGCTCGCGGTGCTGGCCGTGCCGTGCGTGGTGGCGTCGGTGATGTGGCCGATCGCCTGCGTCGGCATCACCGCCGTGTTCGTGGTGCTGATCAGGACGTGCTGGATGAGCCACTGGATGGTCAGGAAACGCGCCTCACGGCGGGTGCGGGTGACGCTGCGGGTGCTGCTGTTCCCGTTCGCGCTGACGGGGGCGGCGACGACGGCGGCGGTCTGGCCCGGGGTGCCCGCGGCCGTGGCGGCGGGCGGTGCGCTGTGGATCACCGGGGGCGGCGAGATCGACTCCACCTGGTGGCAGCAGCCCGCGCCGGTGACCGCGGCGGGTGTGGTGTTCGGGATGTTGTGCGGCGGCATCACCGGGCGGGAGATCGAGCGGATCGGCGCCCGGCTGCCTGAGCTGCGCAGGGAAGGGCTGCGCGCACTGGCCGTGCTGGGCGGTTTCGTCGCCCTGTGCGCGGCTGCCGTGCGCGCGATCGCCCTGCTGCTGTGAGACTGCCGCCGAGAGAGCGCGCGGTGAGAACGTAGGTGTTCGGGTGTGACGGACGGTGAGCCGGGCGGCGGGTCAGCCCTGGCCGCCGTCGCGGCGCGCGAAGCGGTTGAAGATGCGCTCGCCGGCGTTGACGGCGCCCTCGGCCACGTCGCGCAGCACGCCGATGAACGGGTCCTGGGACTCCGACCACGAGCGGCGGTAGGACTCGGCGGCGGCCTTCATCTCCTCGGTGACGCGCGCGTTGGGGTCGTCCTCGCGGCGCGGGTAGTCGCCGCCGATGATGCGGTCGTACTCGCCGCTGCGCTGCCACTTGTCGAGCTCGGCCACGCGAACCACGGCGAACGGGTGGGTGGTGCCGAGCAGGTTGAGCACCTTGAGGAAGCCGTCGCGCAGGTCGCCGGCGGTGTCGTACTCGGCGTACTGTTCCAGGAACGCCTCGATGTTCATCTCGTGCGTGTAGTCGCCGCCGGCGAGCTTCATCAGCGCGCGCTTGGCGGCCTCGGGGTTCTGGCTGGTGAGCAGGCCGCCGCGGTCGGAGGAGAGCTCGGACTTGCGGTACCACTCCTCCAGGCCGGCCACGATCGCGCGCAGGCCGATGTAGCCGAGCGGGATCCAGGCGACGCGGGCGGCGAGGCGGGTGAGGATGTCGAGCATGGTGCGGTAGACCGCGTGGCCCGACAGGATGTGGGAGGTCTCGTGGCCGATGACGAAGCGCTGCTCCTCCTCGTTCATGAGGTTGAGCAGGCCGGTGGTCACGACGATGAACGGGTCGTCGAAGCCGATGGCCTTGGCCTGGACCTGCGGATCCTGCTGGACGTAGATCTCCGGGATGCGGTGCAGGTCGAGCGTGTAGGCGGCGTCGCGGCCCATGTCGTAGAGGGAGCGGAACTGGGTCTCGCTCACGCGCACGGCGGAGGCGAGATACATCAGGCGGAGACGCCGCTCGCTCACGAGACCGGACATCTGCTTGAGCACCGTGTCGAACCCGCTCAACTTGCGCAGAGCGACCAGAGCCGACCGGTCTGCGGGGTGTTCGTAGGCACGGGAAGAGATGCCGGGCAGTTGGACGCGGCTGCGGTCCGGGGTGGTCGTCATGCCCGGCATGCTACGTCCGCAACCGGTGTGATGCGCGGTCATCATCGAGGGGGGTGCCCGCATGTTGGGGAGAGAGTCCGCGTAAGGTCCGTTTCATGATGAACGCGCCTGGTGTCCAGGGGAAGCGACGCGTGGGTGTTATGGGCGGTACGTTCGATCCCATTCACCACGGTCACCTGGTCGCGGCCAGCGAGGTCGCTCACCATTTCAATCTCGACGAGGTCGTGTTCGTGCCCACGGGCAGGCCGTACCAGAAGTCGGAGCGGGAGGTGTCCGCGCCCGAGGACCGCTATCTGATGACGGTCATCGCGACGGCGTCGAACCCGCGCTTCTCCGTCAGCCGGGTGGACGTGGACCGGCCGGGACCGACGTTCACCATCGACACCTTGCGGGACATCTCCCGGGTCTACGGGTCCGGGGTGGAGCTGTACTTCATCACCGGGGCCGACGCCCTCGGCGCCATCCTCGGCTGGCAGGACGCCGAGGAGCTGTTCGACCTGGCGCACTTCGTCGGCTGCACCCGGCCCGGGCACACGCTGCACGACCCCGGGCTGCCCGAGGGGCGCGTGACGCTGCTGGAGATCCCGGCGCTGGCGATCTCGTCGTCGGAGTGCCGGCAGCGGGTCGAGAAGGGCGAGCCCATCTGGTATCTCGTGCCGGACGGCATCGTGCAGTACATCAACAAACGCGGCCTCTATCACGCCCACGGCTGACGCGCGTGAGGCGGGGCGGCTGAAAAGGGTACCCTCAACATAAGGGCATGTTGCCGACACAGGAGGACCGACCCGCATCGTGACAGCATCCGACAGAGCCGTCCAGCTCGTGCAGATCGCCGCCGAGGCGGCCGCCGACAAGCTGGCCGACGACATCCTCGCCTACGACGTCAGCGAGCAGCTCGTCATCACCGACGCCTTCCTGCTCTGCTCCGCCACGAACGATCGCCAGGTCCGCGCCATCGTCGACGAGATCGAAGACAAGCTGCGCACCGAGGCCGACGCCAAGCCCGTCCGCCGCGAGGGCGAGCGCGAAGGCCGCTGGGTGCTCCTCGACTACATCGACATCGTCGTGCACGTCCAGCACGAGGAGGACCGCACCTTCTACGCCCTGGAGCGGCTGTGGAAGGACTGCCCGGCCATCGGCCTGCCGGAGAGCGTGATGCAGGCCAACATCCAGAGGGCCCGCACTTGAGCAAGCGCATCGTCTGCCTCCGGCACGGGCAGACCCTGTGGAACGTCGAGCACCGCTTCCAGGGCCATTCCGACATCCCGCTCGACGAGACCGGGATCGCCCAGGCGGCCCGGGCGGCCTCGCTGCTCGCCTCGCTCCGGCCCACCCTCATCGTCTCCTCCGACCTTCAGCGGGCCAACGAGACGGCCCTCGCCCTGGGCCGGATCGTCGGCCTGGAGGTCGGCGTCGACAAGGACTTCCGCGAGCGCGGCGGCGGTCAGTGGGAGGGCCTGACCCGCGAGGAGATCGCCGCCCGCTGGCCCCAGGAGTACGTCAACTGGGAGGCGCCCGACGGCGAGGCCGTGCCGGACGTCGCCGCCCGGGTGGGCGCCGCGATGCGCCGCTGGGCCGCCAAGCTCGACGACGACGGCCTGCTCGTCGTCGCCTCGCACGGCGCGGCGCTGCGGCTGGGCATCTGCGAGCTGCTGGGGCTGCCGCAGGAGCTGTGGTCGGCCATCGGCGGGCTCGGCAACTGCTCGTGGTCGGTGCTGGAGGAGGGCCGCCGGGGCTGGCGGCTGCTCGAGCACAACGCGGGCACGCTGCCCGAGCCGATCAGCAGCGACGACAGTCCCGACGCGGAGGGCCGGCGCTGACGCGGTCCGCCGGCGTGACGGCGCCGGCGGTCTTCGGCGTGCCCCCAGGCAGCGCATCGGGCAGTGCGTGCCCCCGGACAGCGCGTGCCTCCTGACAGCGCGTGCCCCGGGCAGCGTAGGCAGCGTGGGCAGCCGCGATTATGCGAATCCCGCGGATGGCTATATGCTCTCCGAGCGCCGCAAAGAGCACACTCCGCGCGGTGACCAGGGGCTATGGCGCAGTTGGTAGCGCGCCTCCATGGCATGGAGGAGGTCTGGGGTTCGAATCCCCATAGCTCCACCCCTCAGCACGTTTCCCAGCCCGTCATCGTGGTCATCACGGTGGCGGGCTTTTCCGTGTCCCGGATGACCCGAGCCGGAGGCTGACGGAGGGAGAGGCGGACATGGGGTCGCTGCACGAGATCGGGCCCGGCGTCTACGCGTGGGTGCAGCCGGACGGCACCTGGTGGCTCAACAACGCCGGGGCCGTGGCCGGCGACGACGGACTCGTGGTCGTCGACACCTGCGCGACCGAGCGGCGCACCCGGCGCTTCCTCGGCGCGCTGGCCGAGGCGACCGGTGGCGCGCCGGTGCGGGTCGCGGTCAACACCCACCAGCACGGCGACCACGCGTACGGCAACAGCGTGCTGCCCGCCGAGACCGTGATCTTCGGGCACGAGGCGATGCGGGCGGCGCTGCTCGTGGATCCGATCATCGACGGGTGCCCGCCCGTGTGGGAGCCGGTGCCCGACTGGGGGAACGTGACGCGCCGGCCGCCCTCCGTGGTGTTCCGCGACGAGGTGGCCGTCTACACGGGCGGGCGGCGGGTGGAGTTCCGGCATCCCGGTTACGCCGCGCACACGCCGGGGGACGTGGTGGCGTGGCTGCCGGAGGAGCGGGTGCTGTTCAGCGGGGACCTGCTCTTCCACGGGCTGACGCCGCTGGTGTTCATGGGGTCGCTGGAGGGGGCGCTCCGGTCGCTCGACTGGCTGGCGGCGTTCGGCGCCGAGCGGGTGGTGCCGGGGCACGGGCCGCTGACCGACGCGGCGGGGCTGCCCGGGGTGCTGGCTGCGCACGAGCGCTACTACCGGTTCGTGCTGGACGTCGCGCGGGCGGGGCGGGCCGGGGGGCTCACGCCGCTGGCCGCCGCCCGGGAGGCCGACCTGGGCGAGTTCGCGGGGTGGGCGGACGCGGAGCGGCTGGTGCTCAACCTGCACCGGGCGTACGCGGATGCCGAGGGCGCGGAGATGGACCTGCTCGCCGCCCTCGGCGACGCCGTGGCCTACCACGGGGGGCCGCTGCCGACGTCGGTCTGACTCGGGATCATGGCCGCGGAGCCCGTACGCGCCGGTCCGGACTCCGTGCGCGGGGGATTCGGCGGGGGCCGGAATGCGCAACATTCCATACTTACCGGACACGAAGGAAAGTTTCAATAGGGTCATAAAGCAGGAAAATTTCTGCCCGAAAATCATTGACCACGGGGGTTAACACTCGGAAAGCTGGCCGCGAAGCCCAGGTGAAAGGACCGGCCGATGGTCACTGTCCGAGCGTTCGCCGCGGGGGACGAGGGCTCCCTCGTCGACGCCTGGAACCGGAGCATGCCAGGCGACCCCACGACCGCCGGGTGGCTGCGCGACTGCGTGCTGCTCGACCCGAACTTCGACCCCGGCGGCCTGCGGGTGGCCGTGGCGGACAGCCGCGTGGTCGGCTGCGCGTACGGGGTGCGCAGGCGGACGCCGCTCGCGCCGGGCACGGACCTGGAGCCCGGCATGGGATGGATCCCGTTCTTCTTCGTCGCGCCGGAGCACCGGGGCCGGGGGCTGGGCCGGAGGCTGATGGAGGAGGCGCTGGGCTTCCTCGACGGCAGGACGGTGGACTTCGCCTCCTACACGCCCGGCTACGTGCTGCCGGGCGCCGACCCCGAGCTCTATCCCGACGGGTTCCGGCTGCTGGGCGCGCTGGGGTTCGAGACGCTGTACTCGCCGGTCGCGATGGACCGGACGCTCGTCGGCTACGTGGCACCGGACGAGGCGGGCGAGCTGCGGGCCGCCCGTGAGGCCGAGGGGTACGCGTTCCGGTCCCCGGTGGACGGGGAGCTGCCGGAGCTGATCAGGTTCGCGGCCGAGGAGTTCAACCCGGACTGGGGCGAGGCGATCAGGCGCCACGCGAACCCCGACCGCATGGTCATCGCGACAAAGGGCGGCATCGTCGGGTTCGCGCTGTACGGGGCCTACCGGGGCATCCCCGAGAGGTTCGGCCCGTTCGGGGTCGACCCGGCGCAACGCGGCACCGGCCTAGGCAAGATCCTCCTGCATCTCACCATGACCAGGATGCGCGCCGAAGGGCTGCACTCGTCGTGGTTCCTGTGGACCGGCGAGACCAGCCCGGCCGGTCACCTCTACACCAAGGCGGGCTACGAGATCACCAGGCGGTTCCACGTGATGAGGCGGCCGGCATGACCCACGTCCTGGCCATCGGCGCCCACGCGGGCGACCTCGACCTGACGGCGGGCGCCGTGCTCGCCCAGCACGTCCTGCGCGGCGACCGCGCCACGCTGCTGCACCTGACGCTCGGCGAGCGCGGCCACCCGCGCATGAGCGTCGCCGACTACGCCGAGCAGAAGCGCGAGGAGGCCGAGACGTTCGCCGGGCAGATCGGCGCGGGCGTGCGCTTCCTCGACTACGAGGACGGCCTGCTGCCCGAGGACGACGACGTCAAGATGCGGGTCGGCGACCTGATCAGGGAGCTGCGCCCGGACGTGATCCTCACCCACTGGGGCGAGTCCATCCACAAGGACCACGCCCGCACCCACCGCATCGTCCAGGACGCCCGCTTCTACGGCGGCCTGAAGACCCTGGCGCGCGACCTGCCCGCCTACTGGGCCGGCGAGCTCTACTACGCCGACAACTGGGAGGACGCCGACGGCTTCACCCCGGACGTGTTCGTCGAGCTGAGCGACGAGGCGTACGAGATCTGGTCGCAGGCCATCACCGGCTACGCCTACGCCAGGGGCGAGACGTACGGATTCCCGTACGTGGACTACTACCGGGCGCTGACGGTCGTGCGGGGCGCCCCGGCGGGGTTCCGGCGGGCGCAGGCGTTCGCCGCGCCGAAGGGGTCGCGGAACCTGCGGACGAGCTACTTCGGAAAGGCGTCGCAATGAAACGCAGCCTGGCGGCCGTGGCGGCCCTGGTCCTGGCGGTGGCGGGATGCTCCGGCGGCGGTGGCGCCGGGGCCGGGCGGACGGCGAGCGCGCCCCCGCTGATCATCCACGCCATCGACTCGGGGACGTTCCAGGAGAACTTCAACCCGTTCCACCTCGAAGGCGTGAACTTCGGCACCAGCGGGATGATCTACGAGACGCTGGAGTTCTTCAACCGGCTCAAGCCCGGCGAGGTCACCCCCTGGCTGGCGCTCAAGCACGAGTGGTCCGAGGACGGCAAGTCGCTCACGTTCACCCTGCGGCAGGGCGTCAAGTGGAGCGACGGCAAGCCGTTCACCGCCGAGGACGTCGCCTACACGTTCGAGATCATCAGGAAGCACCCCGAGCTCAACAAGAGCGCGCTGGAGCTGGAGGGCGCCGAGGTGCTGGCGCCGGACAAGGTCCGCGTCGACTTCGCCGGCACCTCCTACGCCAAGCTGTTCAACATCGCCGGGAACACGCCCATCGTGCCCAAGCACGTGTTCGAGAAGCAGAACCCGGTCACGTTCACCAACCCCAAGCCCGTCGGGACCGGCCCGTACACGCTGTCGTCGTTCAACGCCCAGCTGTACGAGATGGCGAAGAACCCGGGCTACTGGCAGCCGGGCAAGCCCGAGGTGCCGGTGCTGAAGTTCCCCGCCTACACGGCCAACGGCGTGCAGACGGCGCTGCGGCAGGGCGAGGTCGACTGGGCGGGCGCGTTCGTGCCCGACATCGAGAAGATCTACGTGCAGGGCAAGCCGGAGACGAACAAGTACTTCTTCCCCGCCGAGGGCGTCGTCGCGCTGCTGCCCAATCTGACCCACCCGGTGCTGTCCAAGCCCGAGGTGCGCAAGGCCATCAGCCTGGCCATCGACCGGGAGAAGATCGTCCGGGTGGCCGAGCGCGGCTACACCAAGGTCGCGCACCCGACCGGCATCCCGATGCCCGGCGGCGAGGCGTACCTGCCGCCCGAGCACAAGGACGCCGCGTTCACCGTCGACCCGGCCGAGGCCAAGGAGCTGCTGAAGGGCTTCGACCCGGGCGAGCTGAAGTTCGAGCTGCTGGTGCCGTCGCCGTTCACCGACTGGGTCAACGCCGCCCAGCTCATCCGCGAGGACCTGGCCAAGGTCGGCATCACCGTCGAGACCCGGGGCGTGGCCTTCCAGGACTGGGTGTCGAAGGTCGGCAAGGGCACCTTCGACCTGTCGATCCGCGCCACCCCGGCCGGGGCCGAGCCGTACTTCCAGATGCGCTCGATGCTCTACGGCAAGCTGGCCACGCCCGTCGGCAAGTCGGCCACCGGCAACTACCAGCGGTGGAAGGACGCCGAGACCGACCGGCTGATCGACGCCTACGCCGCCACCGAGGACGAGGCCGAGCACCACAAGGCCACCCAGGCGCTCGGCCGGATCATGGTGGAGAAGCTGCCGACGCTGCCGCTGTTCTACAGCCCGAGCTGGGCCCAGTACCGCACCGACAAGTACGTCGGCTGGCCGAGCGAGCAGGACCCGTACGCGATGCCGTCGCCCTACACCTCACCCGACGCGGCCGTGGTGCTGCTGCGGCTGAAGCCGGCGGGCACGTGAGGTTTCTCGCCAGGCGGCTCGGGTTCTACCTGCTCACGGCCTGGGCCGCCGTCACGCTCAACTTCCTCATCCCGCGCCTCATGCCGGGCGACCCGGTCGACCTGCTCGTGGCGCGGCTGAAGGGGAACGTGGACCCGGCCGCGATCGACGCGATGAAGCGCGCGTTCGGCATCAGCGACGCCAACCTGTGGCAGCAGTACGTGGACTACCTGGGCAACCTGTCGCGGGGTGAGCTCGGCCGGTCGATCACGTTCTTCCCCACCGAGGTGTCCACGGTGATCGCCGACAGCCTGCCGTGGACGATCGGGGTGGTCGGCGTCGCCACGCTGATCAGCTACGTGGCCGGCACCGCGCTCGGCGTGCTCATGGCGTGGAGGCGCGGCACCTGGCTCGACGGGGTGCTGCCCGCGGCCACGTTCATGCACGCGGTGCCGTACTTCTGGGTCGCGCTGGCGCTGGTGTTCGTCTTCGGGGTGACGCTGGAGTGGTTCCCCGTCAGCCGGGCGTACGCGCTGGACGTGGTGCCGGGGCTGACCGGGGAGTTCGCCGGCAGCGTCGTCTACCACGCGGCGCTGCCCGCGATCACGATCGTGCTCGCCTCGATGGCCGACCGCATCCTCGGCATGCGCAACGTCATGGTGACCACGCTGGGCGAGGACTACGTGGTGATGGCCGAGGCCAAGGGGTTGACGTCGCGCCGGGTCATGTGGGCGTACGCGGCCCGCAACGCGATCCTGCCCAACATCACCAGCTTCGCGCTGTCGCTCGGCTTCGTGGTGGGCGGCTCGGTGCTGACCGAGATCGTCTTCTCCTATCCGGGCATCGGGTCGATGCTGCTCAAGGGCGTGGAGAACGAGGACTTCCCGCTCATGCAGGGCATCTTCCTGGTGATCTCGCTGGCCGTGCTGGTCGCCAACTTCCTGGCCGATCTGGCGTACGTGATCCTCGACCCCAGGACCAGGCAATGAAGATCAAGATCGGGGCGGGCATCCTCGCCTTCTTCGCGCTGGCCGCGATCCTCGGGCCGCTGCTCATCGACGCCGACCCGGCCGCCACCAGCGACGCCGGCCTCCAGGGGCCGTCGGCGGCGCACTGGCTCGGCACCACCCAGACCGGGCAGGACGTGCTCGTCCAGCTCGTCTACGGGGCCCGCGTGTCGCTCGGCGTCGGCGTGCTCTCGGCGGTGATCGCCACCGTGCTCGCCGTCGCCGTCGGGCTCGTCGGCGGCTACTTCGGCGGCGCGGTCGACGAGGTGCTGTCCGTGCTCACCAACATCTTCCTGGTGCTGCCCGCGCTGCCGCTGATCATCGTGCTGGCCGGCTACCTGCCGCAGCGCGGCGTCGCCTCCGTCGCCGTGGTGATCGCCGTCACCGGCTGGGCGTGGGGGGCGCGCGTGCTGCGCGCCCAGACCCTGTCGGTACGCCGCCGCGACTTCGTGGAGGCGGCCAGGGCCGGCGGCGAGGGGGCGTTCCGGGTGGTGTTCTTCGAGATCCTGCCCGTGCTGCTCCCGGTGATCGCCACCAGCTTCCTCGCCACGGTCGTCGCGGCGATCCTGGCCGAGGCCGGGCTGTCGTTCCTCGGCCTGGCCGACCTGTCCACGGTGAGCTGGGGCAGCATGCTCTACTTCGCGCAGAACGGCCAGGCGCTGCTCATCGGCGCGTGGTGGTGGTTCATCCCGCCTGGGCTGTGCATCGCGCTCATCGGCACCGGGCTGGCGCTGGTCAACTTCGGCATCGACGAGATCGCCAACCCGCGCCTGCGCACCGTCAAGCCCGCGCGCCGAAGGCCCGCGCGTGAAGGGAAGGTGAAGGCGTGAACGTCCTGGAAGTACGCGGCCTCGGCGTCGACTACCAGTCGGCCACGGGCGCCGTGCACGCGGTCGCCGACGTGACGCTCGACCTGCGGCGCGGCGAGATCCTCGGGCTCGCGGGGGAGAGCGGCAGCGGCAAGTCCACGCTGGCCAACGCCGTCGCCCGGCTGCTGCGCCCGCCCGCCGCGATCACCTCCGGCTCGGTGCTCTACCGGCGGCGCGACGGCACCGAGGCCGACGTGCTCGCGCTCGGGCCGAAACAGCTGCGCGCCTTCCGCTGGAAGGAGCTCGCGGTCGTCTTCCAGAGCGCCATGAACTCCCTCAACCCGGTCGCCACGATCGGCGCCCAGATCGACGACGTGCTGCGCATCCACGCGCCGGACCTGTCGCGCAAGGCCCGCGCCGCCCGGGCCGCCGAGCTGCTCCAGCGCGTCGGCATCAACGCCGACCGGCTGCGCGGCTACCCGCACGAGCTGTCGGGCGGCATGCGCCAGCGCGCCGCGATCGCCATCGCGCTCGCGCTCAACCCCGAGATCATCATCATGGACGAGCCGACGACCGCGCTCGACGTGGTCGTCCAGCGCGACATCCTGCACGAGATCGGCGCGCTGCGCGAGGAGTACGGGTTCGCCGTCGTGTTCATCACCCACGACCTGTCGCTGCTCATGGAGATCTCCGACCGCATCGCCGTCATGTACGCCGGCCGCGTCGTCGAGGTCGGCACCGCCAGGGCGCTGCGCACCGCGCCCCGCCATCCGTACACCGAGGGGCTGCTGCGGTCCTTCCCCCGGCTGCGCGGGCCGCGCGAGGAGCTGCTCGGCATCCCCGGCACCCCGCCCGACCTGCGCTCGCCGCCGCCCGGGTGCGCCTTCCACCCGCGCTGCCGCCACGCCTTCGACGGCTGCGCCGACGAGCGCCCGGCACTGCTGCCGGTGCCGGGCGGCGAGGTGGCCTGCCGCCTCAACGAGGGCGCCGGGCTCGGAGACGGGGGTGCCGGGGTCCGAGACGAGGGCGCCGGGGCCGACGACGAGGGCGCCGGAGCTGACACTGCCGCACGGGAGGCGTCGTGATCGTCCTGGAAGGGCGCAACCTCACCAAGCACTTCACCGCCGCGCGCGGCCGGTGGGGGCGGCGGCCGCCGGTGCGGGCCGTGGAGGACGTGTCACTGGCGCTGCGGGCCGGGCGGGTGAGCGCGCTGGTCGGCGAGAGCGGCTGCGGCAAGAGCACGGTCGCCCGGCTGCTCGCCCAGGTCTACCCGGCCACCTCCGGCGACGTGCTGCTGCGCGGCGAGGTCGTGCGGGCGCACCGGGGAGCGGCGTTCCGCTCCTACCGGCGGCAGGTGCAGCTCATCTTCCAGGACCCGTTCGCCTCGCTGAACCCCTTCCACCGGGTCCGCTACCACCTGGCCAGGCCGCTGCGCGTGCACGGCCACGCCAAGTCCGACGCGCACGAGCGGGAACTGGTCGCCGAGCTGCTCGAACGCGTCAGCCTGACGCCCGTCGACCAGTTCATGGACAAGCTGCCGCACGAGCTGTCCGGCGGGCAGCGGCAGCGCGTCGCGATCGCCCGCGCGCTGGCGGTGCGGCCCGTCGCGCTGATCGCGGACGAGCCCGTGTCCATGCTCGACGTGTCGATCCGGCTCGGCGTGCTGCGGCTGCTGGAGAAGCTGGCCGACGAGAGCGGGCTGGCACTGCTCTACATCACGCACGACATCGCCAGCGCGCGCTACTTCGCCGAGGACATCACGGTCATGTACGCGGGCCGGCTGGTGGAGAGCGGGCCCGCCGAGGCGCTCACCCAGGCGGCGCGGCACCCGTACACGCGGCTGCTGCTGGAGTCGGCGCCGGACCCGGACCGGGTGACGCCGCGCGAGCGGCAGCGGCACGGTGAGCCGCCCAGCCTCGCCGACCCGCCCGGCGGGTGCCGCTTCCACCCTCGCTGCCCGGTGGCGCTGCCGGTCTGCTCGACCACGGTGCCGGGGCGCACCGAGCTGGGCGACGGCCGCTGGACGCACTGCTGGGAGGCCGCCGGGGACTGATCAGAACGAGCCGCCGCCCCCGCCGCCGCCCTCACCGGGGCTGTGGCTCGGCGTCCCGCCGGGCTGGCCCGCGTGATAGCCGTGGTCGCTGTAGGAGCGGCCGGCACGGCCGCGCGCGGGACCGGACCGGCGGCTGAGCGGGCGGCGGGCGCGGCGTTCGACGAGCACCAGGACGCCGGTCACCAGCACCGCCATCCCGGCGAACACCCACCAGGTGCCGTCGTAGGTCTCCGTACCGACCGGGCCGCAGGCTGCGCCGCCCGCCGAGGTCACCGGCTGACGCCCGGCGCGCAGCTCCGCCAGCGTGGCCGAGCCGTCGCCCTCGCCGCGCAGCACCTTGCCGCCGGTGCTCGGCAGGTCGAGCCGGGCGGGCGGGAAGGCCAGGTCGAGCGCGAGCGCCTGGGCGCCGGGCACGGCCCGCGCGCTCGCCCTGGTCACCTGCCCGGCGGGCCCGGCGGCCAGCCTGCTCGCGGGCTGCCCGAACGCCTGGTGCCCGCCGCTCCCGGGCGGTCCGGGCAGGCGGACCGTGACCTCCAGCAGGTCCACGCCGCCCCGCCAGTGGGCGCCGCGCACCGGCAGGTGCAGGAAGGCGTGCCCGCCGAACACGGTGACCGCGTTCTTCAGCGTGTAGCCGAGCCGGAACGTCCGGGTGCTGCCGGGCGTGGCGGCCAGGTGCCACACCACGCGGTGCGGCCCGTCGGTCCCGCACGCCCGCTCGCTGTAGGTCCCGGCGCGTCCCGAGGCGTCCGGCTCCGCCGGGGCCACCTGCTCGTAGGCCGCGGACTCGCGTACCGACACGTCCTCCACCACGACGCCGGGCGCGCGCGGGATGTCCACGTACGCGCCCTTGCCCGGGCTCCGGTACGTCAGCGTGTGCTCCTCGACCACGGCCACCGTGCCGTCGGCGCGGACGGTGGCCGTGATCTCCGCTCTGGGCTGCGTGACGTGCGGCCCGGCGACCGGCTGCGGCAGCAGCCCGGCGGCCAGCACCATCAGCAGCATGCGCAATGTCGCCCCCGAAGTGCTGGTTGATCCTTTTGCGGCATTCTGTCCGGAGGCGCTTGCAGCTCGCTTAACCGGCGCGGTAGAGGCCGACCATCCGCTCGGCGACGGCGAGCAGCCGTTCGCGCAGCTCGGGCGGGCTGATCACCTCGGCGTCCGCGCCCAGCCTGAGGAACTCGCCCGTCGCGTGCTCGACCGACTCGATCGGCACCGTCACCCGGGTCCAGCCGTCCGCCTCCGGTTCGGCGCTCTCCCGCGCCGCCGCCGCCACGCCGGGCGTCATCAGGCCGGGCAGCCGTTCGAGCCCGCCCGGAGACAGCCGCAGCACCGCCTCGCCGCGCCGCAGCCGCGCCTCGAACTCCACCAGGTACGCCTGCCAGTGCGCCGCCAGGTCGAACCCCGCCGGCCTGGCGAACCGGCCCGGCAGCGGGTGCAGGTCGAGGATCTGCGACACCCGGTACGTGCGCACCTGCTCGTCGCAGCGGGCCACCAGATACCAGCTCCCGGCCTTGACGACCAGGCCGTACGGCTCCAGCCGCCGCTCGACCTCCTGCGGGGCGCGCCAGCGGCGGTAGCGGACCCGGACCGGGCGCTCGTTCCACACCGCCTCCGCCACGGCGGGCAGGTGGGCCACCGGCTCCCGGTCGCGGTACCAGCCCGGGGCGTCGAGGTGGAAGCGCTCCCTGATGCGCCCGGCCCGGTCACGCAGCTCCACGGGCAGCGCCGCCATCAGCTTGAGCTGCGCCGCCGTCACCACCGCGCCCAGCCCCAGTTCGGCGGCCGGACCGGGCAGCCCGGCCAGCGGCAGCGACTCGGCCTCCTCGGTCGTCAGCCCGGTCAGCTTGGTCCGGTAGCCGTCGAGCAGCCGGTAGCCGCCCCTCGGCCCGGCGTCGCCGTAGAGCGGGATGCCGGCCGCGTGCAGCGACTCCACGTCGCGGTAGATCGTGCGCACCGACACCTCCAGCCGGTCGGCCAGCTCCCCGGCGGTCATCCGGCCGCGCGTCTGCAGGAGCAGGAGGATCGACATCAGGCGGGAAGCGCGCACATCGCTGACACTACCTGTCAGTGACCCGGCCGTACGGTGCCCGGCATGAACGATTTCGACTTCCTCGAAGGCACCTGGAACGTCCACAACAGGCGCCTGGTCAAGCCGCTCACCGGCAGCGACACCTGGGACGAGTTCCCCGGCCGGATCACCGCCACCCGGCACTTCGGCGGCGCCGCCAGCTTCGACGAGATCACCTTCCCCACCAAGGGCTTCAACGGGCTGACCCTGCGGCTGTACAACCCCGAGACGCGGCAGTGGTCGATCTACTGGGCCAACAGCTCCCGGGGCGTGCTCGACCTGCCGCCCATGGTCGGCGGCTTCGACGGCGATCAGGGCCTGTTCTACGCCGACGACCAGCACGAGGGGACGCCGGTGCGGTGCCGGTTCCTCTGGACGCTCCAGGGGCCGGACGCCTGCCGGTGGGAGCAGGCGTTCTCCGTCGACGGGGAGCGGACCTGGGAGACGAACTGGACGATGGACAGCGTCCGGGCGTGACCCTGGGCTACGCGCCGCCGTTCACCCAGAGCAGGAAGCCGGCGGTGAGCGCCGCCGCCAGCAGGGCGACCCCGCACACCAGGATCATCCACCACCACCCGGACTTGGCCGCCTTGGCCTCGTACACGGGCACGTCGGGGAGCATGTCCGGGGTGTAGGGCAGGCGGCGGGTGAACGAGCCCGGCGGGTCGTCCTGCCGGTGCGGGGGCACGGGCCCGCCCCCGTACGGCTGCGGACCGGGCTGGGGGCCGGGGTGCGGCCTCGGCCGGGACCCGGCCGGGGGAGCGGGGTACGGGCCGGACGGGGGCGCGGGGTGCGGCCCGGTCGGCTGCTGGGGCCAGCGGCGCCGGATCGTCACGTCGGGGTCGGGCTGGCCGGGCTGCTCTGGATTCATGGTCCCCTCGACGCGCGCGCGGAGCCGGATTTTCCCACCATTGTCACATCTCCTGTGGCTGCCCGAGGACGGCTCAGGCGGGCCCGTCGGCGGGCGGCTGCCACCCCGGCTGTGGCCCCTGCGGCCCCTGCGGCCCCTGCGGCCCGCTCGGCGGCTGCTGCTGCCAACCGGGCTGCGGCCCCTGCGGCTGGCCGTACGGGCCCTGCGGTCCTTGCTGCTGCCAGCCCTGCTGCGGACCCTGCTGCCAGGGCTGGGGCTGCTGCGGGGCCTGGGGGCCGGCCTGCTGGGGCGGGGTGCGGCGGGCGATCACGCCGGCGATCAGCAACGAGATGCCCGTCACCATGAGCGCGAAGGAGACCAGGTTCACCAGCAGGAAGACGACGTCGATGCCGCCCGGGCCGAACGACTCCAACAGAACGCCGATCATCAGCAACTGCGCGAGCCGCACCAGCGAGTCGAGGAACAGCGCGAGGCAGCCGAACATGCCGAGGGTCGCCCCGCGGCCGTGGTTGCGCCGGTTCATGCCCAGCAGCACGGTGCCGGCCAGCAGCAGCACGCTGATCAGGGCGGTGGTGCCGATCCCGACGTAGTTTCCGATGTTGAACATGCGGTTCAGGTCTCCAGCCCGTTGAGGGGATGTCCGCGTAGAGACGTTACGGGGTGGGACGCGCGAGATCCACCGCCTCACTCAGGGACTCCAGGTCGAAGTCACCCTGATGGCGCAGGCCGTTGACGAACAGGGTGGGCGTGCCGCGGACGCCGCCGGCGTGGCCGGACGCCTCGTCGCGGGCGACGCGGGCGCTCTGGGCGGGCACGTCCGGCCACGGTTCGACGCCGAGCCCGGCGGCGTAGCGGGCGAGGTCCTCGTCGGTGAGGTGGCGCTGGTTGCGGAACAGCAGGTCGTGCATCTCCCAGAACCGGCCGCCCCGGGCCGCGCCCTCCGAGGCCAGCGCGGCGGCGACGGCACGCGGGTGCACGGTGCGCAACGGGTAGTGCCGGAAGACGATCCGCAGGTCGGGGTGGCGGCGGCGCAGTTCCTGGAGCACCGGGTGGAGGCGGCCGCAGTAGGGGCATTCGAAGTCGCCGTACTCGACGATCGTCACCGGCGCGTCGGGCGGGCCGAGCACGTGGTCGTCCGGCCCGACGGGCTCGCTGAGCAGCACCGGCAGCTCCTCCTCCGGCTCCGTGCCCGGCGGGGCGCACACGCCGCCCCGGTCCCAGGCCAGCTTGAAGATCACCCAGCCGAGCAGCGCCGACATCAGCGACCCGGCCAGGATGCCGATCTTCGCCTCGCTGTGCACGAGCGGGTCCTCGAAGGCCAGGTCGACGATGAACAGGGCGACGGTGAACCCGATGCCCGACACCGCCGCGCCGCCGAGGATCTGGCCCCACACCAGGTTGCCCGGCAGCACGCCCCAGTTGAGCCGCAGCGGCAGCCAGGTGCCGAGCGTGATGCCGGTGATCTTGCCGAGGAGCAGGCCGAGCGCGACGCCGAGCGCGATGGGCGAGGTCGCGGCGGCCCGCAGCGTGTCGCCGTCGAGCCGGACCCCGGCGTTGGCCAGGGCGAAGACCGGCACGATGACGTAGCTGCTCCACGGGTGCAGGCGGAGCTGGAGCCGTTCGTTGACCGAGACCGCCCGGCGCACCAGCCGGGTGGCGCGCTCGGCCGCGCGCGGGCTGGGGGAGGAGGTGAACTCCTGCACGGCCTCCCCGGCGCGCAGCAGCTTGTGGTCGCTGGGCGCGTACACGAACACGAGGACGCCGAGCGCGATGCCGACCAGGGTGGGGTGGACGCCGCTCTCCAGCGTCGCCACCCACAGCGCGAAGCCGAGCACGATGTAGGCGGGCGCCCGCCAGATGCGCAGCCAGCGCAGGGTCACGATCGCGGCCAGCAGCAGGATCGCGGTGACCAGCGCGGGGACCACCAGCGTCGCGGTGTAGAAGATCGCGATGATCATGATGGCCAGGATGTCGTCCACGATGGCCAGCGTGAGCAGAAAGGCCCGCAGCGGGTACGGGCACCGGGCCCCCACGACGGCGAGCAGCCCGAGCACGAACGCGGTGTCGGTGGCGATCGGCACGCCCCACCCGGCGGCGCCGGGCCCGCCCGCGTTGAAGACGAGGTAGACGGCCGCGGGCACGATCATGCCGCCGAACGCGGCGATCGCGGGCACGGCGATCAGCCGCCGGTCGGCGAGCTGGCCCAGCCGCGCCTCGTACGAGATCTCCAGGCCGATGACGAAGAAGAAGATCGTCATGAGCCCGTCGTTCACCCAGTGGCGCAGGTCGAGGGAGAAGGTGGCGTCGCCGAAGGACAGGCCCATCGGGGTGTGCCAGAACGCCTCGTAGGTGTCGCCCCAGGGCGAGTTCGCCCACAGCAGGGCCAGCACCGTGGCCGCGAGCAGCACGCTGGTGCTGCCCGCCTCGGTCTTCAGAAACGCCCGCAGCATGCCCCGACCCCCTGAAGCCATGATCCCCGGCCGGCCTTCCGGGTTGGGTGAGGCGATGCGAGCCGAAAGGGTAAAGACCTGGAGAGCAGCAAACCAGTGAAATGACCCCCATTTATGGGTCTTTTCAGGAGGCGGCGGGCTCGTTACGTTCCAACAGCGTGCAAGAAATCGGGGGACACCGAAACACTCACCCTCTTCGCGGAGGAGCCATATGCGCTTCCACCTCCCCAAGGGAGTGGCCCGAGCCGGCACCCTGGCCGTGGCCCTCACCCTTCCGCTCGCGCTGGTCACCCCGGCCCAGGCGGACCCGAGCCCCTCGTCGCTCGCCAGGTCCGTCAAGGCGCAACTCGTCACCCGGCACCTGGAGGCGTTCCAGCGGATCGCCGACGCCAACGGCGGCACCCGGGCCTCCGGCACCCCCGGCTACGACGCCTCCCGCGACTACGTGGCCGGGCAGCTGCGCCGTGCCGGATACCGGGTGACGCTGCAGCCGTTCGAGTTCCCGTTCTTCCAGGAGAACGCCACGGCGGCCATGCAGCGCGTCTCGCCGAACCCGCGCACGTTCACCCCGACGCCGCCGGACGGCAGCTCGGTCGGCGAGTTCGCGACCATGACCTACTCCGGCTCCGGCGACGTCACCGCCACCCTCCAGAACGTCGACCTGCAGCTCCCGCCGCCGCCCACCCCCGGCTCCACCTCCGGCTGCGAGGCCGCCGACTTCGCCGGGTTCACGCCGGGCAACATCGCGCTCGTCCAGCGCGGCTCCTGCGACTTCCGGGTCAAGGCGGAGAACGCCCAGGCGGCAGGCGCCGTCGCCTTGATCATCTTCAACGAGGGCCAGCCCGGCCGCACCGACACCCTCCAGGGCACGCTGGGCGTGCCCGTGACGATCCCGGTCGTCGGTACGAGCTTCGCCGTCGGCCAGGAACTGGCCGCCACCGCGGGCACCGTGATGCGCGTGGCGACCGACACCGAGAGCGAGATCCGCGTCACCCACAACGTGATCGCCGAGTCGCGCGGCGGCAACCCGGACAACGTCGTCATGCTCGGCGCCCACCTCGACAGCGTGGTGCCCGGCCCCGGCATCAACGACAACGGCACCGGCAGCGCGGGCATCCTGGAGACCGCCCTGCTCATGTCGCGGCTGCCGACGGTCAACAAGATGCGCTTCGCCTGGTGGGGCGCCGAGGAGCTGAACCTGCTCGGCTCGGAGCACTACGTGGCGAACCTGACGCCCGACGAGCTGGCCAGGATCAAGCTGTACCTGAACTTCGACATGATCGGCTCGCCGAACTTCGCGTACAAGATCTACGACGGTGACGACTCCGACGCGACGGGCGCGCCGGCCGGGCCGCCCGGATCCGCCGAGATCGAGCAGACCTTCGCGCGCTACTTCGACACGCTGCGCCTGGGCCACGTCGGCACCGACTTCGACGGCCGCTCCGACTACGGGCCGTTCATCGCGGCGGGCATCCCCGCGGGCGGGCTGTTCACCGGCGCCGAGGGCGTCTAGACGCCGGAGGAGCAGGCGCTGTTCGGCGGCACCGCCGGCGAGCCGTACGACCCGTGCTACCACAAGGCGTGCGACACGATCGCCAACGTCAGCACCAAGGCGCTGCTGGTGAACACCGGCGCGATCGTGCACTCGGCCGTCACCTACGCCTACGACCGGAGCCTGCCGGGAGCGGGCGGCGCGCGCACGACAGCGGCCAAGGCGAGTGCCGCCGCTGTGACCGCGCAGGTGCAGGCCACCCGCTGACCGGGTGAGGGGAGCGGCGCGGGCCGCTCCCCTCCAGGTCACAGCCCGCGCAGGTAGGCCAGCGACGGCATGAAGAAGTACTCGCCGCCCTTCATCGTGACCGTCTGGGGCACCTGCCGGTGCGGCGGCGACTGCTCCGGCTCGCCCCACACCTTCGGGAAGGTGACCTTGACGTCACGCGCCCCCTGGCCGATCACCGGGTCGTGGCCGGTGGCCGGGCGCTCGAAGTCCGGGTTGTCGGCCCAGCTCTGCTGGGTGAACTCGAACTGGTCGAGCAGGCTGCTGTTGAAGGCCATGAACAGCAGGCCCACCTCGCCGCTCGGGCGCGTGTGCGGGGGCGCGTCGTCCCACGGGTCGTCGGCGCGCTCCCCGTAGGTCTGGCCCCGCCTGGCCATGAGCACCTCACGGCCGAACGAGCGCGGGTTCGTCTTCCTGATGTGCCCGCTGAACGGGCACTTCGTGCCGTCCGGGTCGGCGTCGAAGGTGAAGTCGTTGACCACCGGGCCGCCGCCCGCCTTCGGCTTGAGCGTGAGCGGGGTGCCGTCCTTGAACCGGCCGACGAGCATCGCGCCCGCCCGGTCGCGGTCGGCGCCCGTCAGGCCCAGGCTGTCGGCCAGCTCCTGCTCGATCTCCTTGAACGCGCGGACGTTCTGCTCCAGCTTGCGGAAGACGAAGTAGCTGCCGAAGTGGCGCTCCGGGTCCGGCGCCAGCGGGTCCGGCACCAGGACGCCGCTCAGCGGGAACGCCGGGTTCCAGTGCTTCCCGGGCTCCTTGTCCACCTCGTCCTTGAGGAACAGCGGCTGGCTGCGGCCGTCGACGTAGCCGAAGTGCTCGATGCCGTCGCCCGCCGGGTTGCGCATGCCCTGGCCGCTCTCCTCGCCCAGCAGCCGGGCGCTCTCGGGCAGGTCGCGCAGGAACCGCTCGCGCAGCGCCGCCACCGGCTCCGGCTCGGCGTCGCCGATGAGGATGACGGCGTGGATCTCCCGCTGGTAGCAGTTCTCCCACTCCTCCACCGGCGGGTCGTTCACCTCGGCGACGCGCCGCTTCATCCCGTCGCGGAACACCACGTCGCCGAACCTGCGCATGTCCTCGACCGAGTGGCCGAGGTCGCGGTAGCCGGCCTTGCTCAGGCCGACGCCCACGTACGGGGTGCCGCGCCGCCCGTCGCGGGCGTGGTCGCGCACCTCCTTCAGGTGCTCGCGGGCCGACTTCATGCTGGTCACCGCGATCTTCCTCAGGTAACGCCTGCCCTCCGCGACGTCGTTGAAGCGGACGAACAGCACCGTCAGGTGCTCGCGGACGTGCGCGCGCAGGATGTTCGGCTGGAGGTTGTCCAGCATCGCCCTGGTGTCGGCGTCGAGCGTGGCCGAATCCCAGGCCAAGGGCTGTTCGTTGGTCAGGTCGACTGGCATGGCCGAGTCCTCTCCCCGTTGGCGAATCGTGTTCGTGCCCGGGCCCCTGCCTCTAAGGACTCCCGGGAGAGGCAGAAGGTTTCCGCGAAGGGGACTTTCTGATTTCCCGATCCCCGGGCTACCCCGGCGGTCGTATCCGGCGGCCACCCTCAGGGAGGATTCGCCGCCCCCGCGCGGGTGGCAGCGTGGGGGCATGGACGTGTTGCGGACGGCGCTGGGCGCCGCATGCCTGGTGTACGGGGTGGTCTTCGCCGTGGCGGCGCTGCTGCACGCCGGGATCGCGGTGGTGCCGCTGAGCCAGCCGGTGATCGTCCCGGCCGCGATCGTGGAGACGGCCTGCGCGTGCGCGCTCGCCGTGGCCGGCTACGGCGCGCTGGCGCGGCGGCCGTGGGCGTGGGACGGGATCGTCTACGCGCACGCCGCCGCGCTGTCGGGGGTGCTGCTGGGCATCCTGGCCGTCGCGTTCGGCGCGACCGACCCCGACCCGCTGCTCGACTGGTATCACCGCTCGGTCGCCGTGCTGCTCGGGATCGGGCTGGGCGGCGCCTTCTACGTCTCCAGGGTGCGCAGGTAGGCGGCTGCCTCGGCGACCTGCTCCTCGGTGAAGACCCGGATGCCGTGCTCCTCCAGCAGCGCCGTCGTCACGCCCTGACCGGCGACCCGGCGGCCGGCGAACGTGCCGTCGTAGATCGCCAGCGCGCCGCACGACGGGCTGCCCTCCTTGAGCACGGCCAGCCGCGCCCCGGCGTCACGGGCGGCGGCCAGCGCGGCCCGCGCGCCGGCCACGAACTCGGCGGTGACGTCGGAGCCGTCGGCCGCCAGCACCCGGGCCGTCCCGGCCAGCACCGCCGCGCCGCCCGCGCCGCCCTCGATCTCGGCGGCCGGGCGCGGGATCGCCAGCCCGCCCTCGACCTCCGGGCAGAACGGCACCAGCCGGCCCTCCCGCCACCAGGCGGCCAGCCGCTCGTCGGAGCTGGTCTTGGCGCCGCCGTCGTAGCGCACCCGACGGCCCATCAGGCACGCGCTGACCAGGATGCTTTCCACGCCTTCGATCCTATGAGCGCGATCGGGGCGAGCGGGACGGCGGCCAGCGCCAGCACGCAGCCGAAGACCCACGCGTACGGCCGGTCCGTGCCCGCCCGGGTGAACACCTGGAGCAGCACGGCCGCCAGCGCGACGCCCACCGGGGACGCGACCCGTACGGCGATGGTGCTGAGCGTGGTCGCGGCCGGGAGCGCGGCCCGGTCCAGGGTGCGGAACGCGGCGGCCATCAGCGACGGCGACACCAGCCCGTGCCCGAGCCCCAGCACGAGCACCGGCAGCACCCCGCCCCACGCCGCGTAGCCGGCGATGCCCGCCACCACCAGCGCCACCCCGGCGGTCGCGACGCCGCGCGGGCCCCGGCTGTCGGTGAGCCTGCCCGCGAGGGGCATGGTGAGCGCCGCGCCGACGCCCAGGGGGGCCAGCAGCAGGCCGGCCTCCAGCGCGCTGCCGCCCTGGGCGAGCTGGCTGTGCAGCGGGATGAGCACGATCACGCCGAACGCCGCCGCCGAGTAACAGGCCAGCGCCGCCACCGCCGCCGCGAACGCGCGGTCGCCGAACAGCCGCAGGTCCACGAGCGCCGGCGGCGTCCGCGGCCCCCGTGCCACGGGCGCCGCCGGGGTCCGCAGGCCGCGTGCGACGAAGGCCGCCAGCAGGGCCGCGCCGATCCACAGCGCCGGATGGGCGGGCGAGGCGCCGTCGCCGACCTCCGACAGGCCGAACACCAGCGCCGCCAGCCCGGGAGACAGCAGGGCCAGCCCGGCGACGTCCAGCCCGGCCGCCCCGGCGGGCTCGTCGCGCGGCAGCAGCAGCGCCGCCGCGACCAGCGCGGCGGCGCAGACGGGCAGGTTGACCAGGAACAGCCAGCGCCAGCCCGGCCCGTCGAGGAGCACGCCGCCGAGCACCGGCCCCGCCACGGGCGCCAGCATCGCCGGCACGGAGATCAGCGCCATCGCCCGGCCCATCCGCTCGGGGCCCGCCGCCCGCGCGAGCATCGCCTGCCCGACGGGGAGCAGCAGCCCGCCGCCGAGCCCCTGGAGCGCGCGGAAGGCCACCAGCGAGCCCACCGACCAGGCGGCGGCGCACAGGGCCGACCCGGCGCCGAACAGCAGCAGGGAGACCAGCCACACCTTCCGGGCGCCGAACCTGCCGACCGCCCAGCCCGAGAGGGGCACGGTCATCACCAGGGCGAGCAGGTAGCCGGTCGCCACCCACTGCGTGTCGGCCAGGCTCGCGCCGAACCCGCCCGCCAGGGGGCCGAGCGCCACGTTGACGATCGTCGTGTCGAGCATCGTCATGACCACGCCGAGCAGCACGACTGCCCCGGTGGTCCGTACGTCGTCTCGCATGCCGTACAGCGTATCACTTTCGTACACTGTAGCGGCTGGCTTAGGATGGCGGTGTGAGTTCCGTCTGGTCACGCCCCGCGCCGCAGCGGCGCCCCGCGCTGACCCGGGAGGCGATCGTCGCCGCAGCCGTGGCCGTCGCCGACGCCGAAGGGCTGGCCGCGGTCTCCATCCGCCGCGTCGCCGCCGAGCTCGGCGCCCGCGCGATGAGCCTCTACACCTACATCGAGCGCAAGGAGGACCTGCTCGCGCTCATGCTCGACGAGATCAGTGCCGAGCTCGACACCGGCGAGCCGCTGCCCGCCGACTGGCGCGAGGCGCTGGTCCGGCTCGCCAGGGCCGAGCGCGACCTGGTGCGCCGCCACCCCTGGCGGGTCGAGCTGATCTCCCAGCCCGTCGCCGTCGGCCCCAACGGGCTGCGCCACGTCGAGCGCAGGCTGTCCGCGTTCGACGGGCTCGGCCTGGACCGGCTCCAGACCTGGCGCGCGATGGCGGCGGTCGTCGACTACGTGACCGGCTTCGTCGTCCGCGAGGCCGCCGAGCGCGCCCGGCCCCGCGCCGACGGCGTCAACGACGCCGAGCGCGCCGCGCTCGCCGAGCCCTACATCCGCGACCTCGTCGCCACGGGCGAGTTCCCCCGGCTCGCCCCCATGATCGAGCAGGGCGTGCGGGGCGCCGACGACACCTTCGAGCGCGGCCTGCGCTGGGTGCTGGACGGAATCGAGGGCGACCTGCCCGGGCGATAGCCTTGCCCCCGATGAACACCACCGTCGCCACGATCGTCATCGCCGGCTCGCTGCTGCTCGCGCTGGCGAGCCTGATCACCGCCATCCGCGACCGGCCCATGGGCATGGTCCTGCTGGGCGGCTTCGCCGTCCTCGAAGTGGCCGTGCTCGTGCAGCTCGGCATCGTGATCGCGGCGGTGGCCGGCGGCGCCGGGCCGGACGACACCGTCACGCTCTTCGGCTACCTCGGCGGCATGGTGCTCATCCCGCCCGCCGGGGTGTTCCTCGCCCTGGCCGAGCGCAGCCGGTGGGGCCCGGCGATCCTGGTCGTGGCCGGGTTCGCGATCGCGGTGATGACCGGGCGGGTGCTGCAGATCTGGCAGGGCGTCGCATGAGCCACGCCCCCATCGGCGCCGGTCCCGGCCGCGCGCTGATCGCCCTGTACGGGCTGTTCGCGCTGGCCGCCGGCGCGCGGGCCGGCGTGCAGATCGCCACCCGGTTCGGCGAGGCGCCGCTGGCCTACTCGCTGTCGGCGTTCGCCGCGCTCGTCTACGTGCTGCTCACCGTCGCCCTCGTGCGCGGCGCCCGGCGGCTCGCGCTGGCCGCGCTCGGCATCGAGCTGGCCGGGGTCCTCGTCATCGGCACCGCGAGCCTGCTCGACCCGGCCGCCTTCCCCGACGCCACCGTGTGGTCCGGTTACGGCCGCGGCTATCTGTACATTCCACTGGTGTTGCCGCTGGTGGGCCTCTACTGGCTGCTGCGCAGGCGTTAGCGAGCCGTCTGGACGGGCAGCAACGTCACCCATGAGTACGATCGAACACTCCGTAGACGTCAATGTTCCCGTCAGGGTCGCGTACGACCAGTGGACCCAGTTCGAGAGCTTCCCCGAGTTCATGGAGGGCGTCGAGTCCATCAAACAGCTCACCGACACGCGCACGCACTGGATCACCGAGATCGCGGGCGTCAAGCGCGAGTTCGAGGCCGAGATCACGGAGCAGCACCCGGACGAGCGCATCGCCTGGCGGTCGATCGACAAGCCGAGCCAGTCCGGCGTGGTCACCTTCCACCGGCTCGACGCCGACACGACCCGGGTCAAGCTCCAGATGGAGTACGACCCGCAGGGGTTCGTGGAGACCGCCGGTGACTGGCTGCAGCTCGTCAAGCTCCGCGTCCGCGGCGACATGGAGCGGTTCAAGACGTTCATCGAGTCGCGCGGCGGCGAGACCGGCGCCTGGCGCGGCGACGTGCCCGGCCCGCACCAGCACGGCTCCAGCCTCGGCGGGAGCGACCGGCCGATGCCGCCCGGCACCGTAGGCGGCGGCGACCCGTACTCCGACGGTCCTCCGCTGCCCCCGCCCGGCCCGCTGGGCGGCACCCACGACGACCCCCCGCAGGGACCGCGCCCGGTCCTGTAGACGCTCAGGAACGGTCCCGCAGGCAACCGAAGGCCCCCGGCTCAGCCGGGGGCTTTGCCATGTCCGCGTCCCGGTTGAGCGGGGAGTTTGTCAGGTTGCGGAATAGATGCGCGTTTTGGTCCTGTTAAGATGATGATTCATCCCATGATTAGATGAGTGGAGGACCAGACCCGGCATGACTGTGCTCGCCGCCCCCGAGTCCCGAGGAAGAACCAACTCCCTCGCCTGGCTCCTCGTGCTGGGAATCGTCCTCGCGGCCCTCAACCTGCGCACCGCCGTGACCAGCGTCGGCCCCCTGCTCGACCAGCTCGCCGCCGGCCTCGGCATGACCAGCGTCGGGACCGGCCTGCTCACCACGCTGCCCGTGCTGGCCTTCGCCACAGTCGGCGCGATCACGCCCACGCTGGCCCACCGCGTCGGGCAGCACCGCCTGCTGCTGCTCGCGCTCGTCACGCTCGGCGCCGGCATGCTCGTCCGGGCGCTCGTCGACTCCGCGCCGGTCTTCCTGCTCAGCAGCGCGGTCGCGCTCTCGGGCGGCGCGGTCGGCAACGTGCTCATCCCGTCGCTGATCAAGCGCCACTTCCCGGCCCGCACCGGGGTCATGACGACCGTCTACACCACCGCCCTGGCCACCGGCACCATGCTCGCCGCCGCGGCCACCGTGCCGATCGAGCGCGCCTCCGGCGACTGGCACGTCGCGCTCGGCGTGTGGGCCGCGTTCGCCGCGATCGCCGCCGTGCCGTGGCTGGCGCTGCTGCGCAGCGAGCCGGAGCGCGCCAAGGCCCGCGCCGGCGCCGGCATGCGCAGCCTGGCCAGGAGCAAGCTGGCCTGGACGGTCGCCGTCTACTTCGGCACCCAGTCGATGATCGCCTACATCATGTTCGGCTGGCTGGCCACGATCCTCACCGACTCCGGCTACACCACCGCGCAGGCCGGGATGGTCCTCGGCGTGTTCACCGCGCTGAACATCCCCGTCTCCGTCCTGATCCCGGTCGTCGCCTCGCGCTTCCGCGACCAGCGGCCCATCGTGGTCGGCCTGGTCGTCGCCTACGTCATCGGCTTCTTCGGGCTGTGGTTCGCGCCCGCCTCGACCGCGCCGGTCTGGGTGGTGTTCGTGGCGATCGGCATGGGCTCGTTCCCGCTCGCGCTGACCATGCTGGCACTGCGCACCCGCACGCCCGAGGCCACCGGCGCGCTGTCGGCGTTCGGGCAGAGCGTCGGCTATCTCATCTCCGGCGCCGGTCCGCTCCTCGTCGGGGTGCTGCGCGAGGCCGGCGGCGGCTGGGCGCTGCCGTACACGATGATGCTGGCCGTGATCGTCGTCCAGCTCGTGAGCGGCCTGTACGCCGGGCGCAACCGATACCTGGAGGACGAGCGCTCTGCCAGGATGACGGGGTGAACTCGACAGTCGTCACCTTCCCGCACGGTCATGTCAACGGCCGTTCCACGATCGTCGGGGCCGTGCCGGTGGGGGAGCGGCACGGCCTCGTCACCGCCGAGACGCCCTTCCACCCGCTCGACCACACCTGGCCCGACCAGCCCGCCGACCGGGGGACCATCGGCGGGCTGACCGTCGTGGACTGCGTGACCGGCGCGCTGCCCGGCTCCGGCGGCGAGATCGCGCTCGGCTCCGGCATCCCGGTGCGGCGCGGCTCCGACGGCTGGCGGTGGCTGGTCGTGCACGTGACCGAGGAGCCGCTGCCGGTCGGCGCCGAGGTCGACCTGGTGGTCGACGCCGGCCACCGGGCCGCGCTCTCGGCCGGGCACACCGCCTGCCACCTGGCCGCGCTCGCGCTCAACGCCGCGCTGGCCGGGCGCTGGCGCAAGGAGACCGCCGCCGACGGGCTCGGCCACCCCGACTTCGACCAGAGCGCGATCACCTCCTCGCGGATCGTCCCGTACGGGAGCGTGGACGTCTACCGGCTGGGCAAGTCGCTGCGCAAGAAGGGGTTCACCGCCGAGGGGCTGGACCCGGCCCAGGTCGCGGCCGAGGTGAACGAGCGGCTCAAGGGCTGGGTGGCGTCCGGCGCGCCGGTGCGGCTGGATGTGCCGGGGCCGGAGCTCACCGCCCGCCGCACCTGGTCGTGCGCGCTGCCCGAGGGCGAGGCGTCGATCCCGTGCGGCGGCACGCACGTCGGCTCGGCCGCCGAGCTGGGTGAGGTCACGGTCGAGCTGGCCCTGGAGGAGCAGGCGCTCACCATGCGCACGACCGTGACGCCGTGAACCGTCAGCACGCGCTGACAGCCATAAGCGTGTCAGCGCGTGTTGACAAGCGGGTGCTTGTCAGCGCATGCTGACAGCATGAGCGTCACCGAACTCGCCGAAGCGGCGGCCGATCGCGACCCGGGCACCGGCCTGGCCGCCGTCGCCGCACTCCGGGTCCTGCTGGAGGAGCTGGAGGCCATGCACGTCTCCAACGCCCGCGCCCAGGGCTGGTCCTGGGAGCAGGTGGCCGACGCGCTCGGCGTCAAACGGCAGTCCGCCCACCGCAAGCACGCCCGCCGGATCGGGAGGTAACACGATGCTGACGAGATTCACCGACGGCGCCCGCCGCACGATGATCAGGGCCGGCACGCTCGCCCTCGACGCCGGCCGGCCCGTCCTCGACACCGACCTGCTCCTGCTCGCGCTGGCCGAGATCCGGCCCTTCACGCTCGACGCCTTCACCGCCACCCCCGAGGCCGTGCGCGAGCACGTCGACACCGGCGACGCCCGCGCGCTGCTGGCCACGCTCGGCATCGACCTCGCCGAGGTGCACCGCCGCACCCGCGCCGGGGCCGACCGGCCTCACCTGTGGCGGCTGCGCCGCACGCCGCTGCGCCCGCTGCGCGTCGTGCTGTACGGGCCGCTCGGCGCGATCCCGCTGGCCATGCACGCCCGCAAGGCCGTCGAGGTGGCCCAGTGGAAGCCCGGCCCCGTCACCGGCGAGCGCCTGCTGTGGGGCCTGCTCGCCGACGGCGCCAACGGAGCCGGCCGCATCCTCCACGCGACCGGCGTCGACCTGCCCCGGCTCGTCGACGAGGCCGGCATCCCGCGGGCCGTTCACGCCTGATCGACGGCCAGGCGGGTCAGCTTGTCCGGGTTGGCGATCAGGTAGATCGTCTCGATCCGCCCGTCCACGACGACGAGGGACGCCACGGTCACCACGCGTCCCGCCGCCCGGATCACCGCCGCCGGGCCACCGTTCACCTCCGCGACGTCGAACGACAGCTCCGCGTCCGGCGGCGTGCCCACCGACGCCAGGAACCGGGCGATCCCCTCCTCCGAGCCGATCGACACCAGCCAGCGGGAGATCGGGTCCGCCCCCGTCATCACCCGCAGCGGCGCCCTGGCCTTGCCGCCGCTGTCGGTGATCAGCGTGACCTCGTCGGCCAGCAGCTCGATCAGGCCGCCGAGGTCGCCGTTCGCCGAGGCGCCGATGAAGCGCTCGGTGATGCGCCGCCGGGCCGCCCGGTCCGCCTCGTAGCGCGGCCGCTTCTCCCGCACGTGCTCGCGCGCCCGCCTGGCGAGCTGCCGGGTGGCCGCCTCGCCCCGCCCGATCACCTCCGCGATCTCCCCGAACGGCAGGTCGAACGCCTCCCTCAGCACGAACACGGCCCGCTCCAGCGGCGACAGCGTCTCCAGCACCACCAGCAGCGCCAGCTCCACGCTGTCGGCCAGCTCGGCGTGCTCGGCCACGTCCGGCGTCGTGCCCACCGGCTCCGGCAGCCACGGACCCACGTACGACTCCCGCCGCGAGCGCGCCCATCGCAGCCGGTCCAGCGCCAGCCTCGACGTCACCCGCACCAGGAACGCCTTCGGGTCGGCGATCTCGCTCTCGTCCACCCCGGACCAGCGCAGCCACGCCTCCTGCACGACGTCCTCGGCGTCGGCCATGCTGCCCACGATCCGGTAGGCCACCCCGATCAGCAGGCGGCGATGTTCTTCGAAGGTAGACATGAACCCATAGACGTATCACGGCCACCTGGGCGTGACACGGGGGTGCCGAGATTCCGATACACTGGCGTCGCATCGCAAGGGGCTATGGCGCAGTTGGTAGCGCGCCTCCATGGCATGGAGGAGGTCTGGGGTTCGAATCCCCATAGCTCCACCCACGATCGGCGAAGGCCCCGGGGACGTCCCCGGGGCCTTCGCCGTGCTGCCCGTCAGTAGCGGTAGTGCCGGTGGTGGCGCCGCTTGCCGAAGGACTTGCTCACGTGGAAGCCGCCGGGCAGGCGCACGGTGACGTGACGGCGGCCGTCGGGCGTCGTCGACACGTGGAAGCGGCGGTTGCCGAAGCTGTGGCCGACGCCGTGCCGTGAGAGGTTGACCCGGAACGGGCCCACCTTGATCGACTTTCTGTAGTGCCAGCCCACTGCCCCTCCTCCGGAGTACGCGTCGTTCTCCTGGTGAAACGATCGGCGTCCGCGCGAGGTTCCCTGCCCCATTGCACGAATGTCATCGAATGGGCTGATCGCCCAATGAAAGTTTCATTCTGATCTGCGGGAGAATGTCGCGCTCGCTATGCTCCGAACGCATTCGACGCCGATCGACGAGGTGGCTCATGGGCGAGGGAACCCCCAGCTGGACGCATCAGGACCCGGATTACCTGCCGCCGGAGATCGACGCGAGCAAACCCAGCATCGCCCGCGTCTATGACGCTTTCCTGGGCGGCAAGGACAATTTCGCGGTCGACCGCGCGATAGCCCTGGAAGGCATGAAGCATTTCCCCGACGGCGGCGAAGGCGCCCGGCAGAATCGCGCGATGCTTTTCCGCGGCGTGCGCTACATGACCGAGCAGGGCATCGACCAGTTCCTCGACCTCGGCTCCGGGCTGCCGACGATGGACAACACCCACTCGGTCGCCCAGCGGATCAACCCGCGCGCCAAGGTCGTCTACGTCGACAACGACCCGATCGTGCTCGCCCATGCCCGCGCGATCCTGCAGACCAACGACAACACCCGGGTCATCACCGCCGACCTGCGCGAGCCGGAGGCGATCTTCGAGCATCCGAAGGTGGCCGGCTTCCTGGACTTCTCCCGGCCGATCGGCCTGCTGCTGGTGGCCGTCGTGCACCATCTGGGCGACGAGGAGGGCCCGGAGGAGCTGGTCGGCACGTACAAGGCGAAGCTGGCGCCGGGCAGCTTCATGCAGCTCACGCACTTCTGCTCGTGCGCGCCGGAGGTGCGGGCGCTGGAGGGCGTCCTGCTGGCGATGCTGGGCACCGGGCGGGCCCGCGACCTGAAGGAGATCGTGCGCTTCTTCGACGGGCTGGAGCCGGTCGAGCCCGGCGTGGTGCACGTGCCGCTGTGGCGGCCGGAGCAGCCGGTCGAGCTTCCCCTCACGCTGGGCGGCGTCTGCATCGCGGGCGGCGTGGCCCGCAAACCCTGACCGCGCCGCCGGTGACGCGGCCGTAATCGAACCGACGCTTGACGAGACTGGTTGTTAACGTTCACAGTCTTCCCAAGCCCGGAAAGGAGCACGGCTGTGGCATCCATCCAGGGGCGCCGCCCGCCTGTCATGGCCGACGTGGCCAGGGAGGCGGGAGTGTCCCACCAGACGGTCTCCCGCGTGCTGAACGAGCATCCCAACGTGCGCGGCGAGACCCGCACCAGGGTTCTGGAGGCGATCGACAAGCTGGGCTACCGCCGCAACCTCGTCGCCCGCGCGCTGGTCACCAGGCACTCGCGCACGCTCGGCGTGGTCAGCTTCGACACCACCCTGTACGGCCCCGCCAGCACGGTCTACGGCATCGAGCAGGCGGCCCGGGCGGCCGGTTACTTCGTCAGCATCGTCAGCCTCAAGTCCATCGACAGGAGCGGCGTCCGCGACGCCCTCGACTACCTGGCTGACCAGGGCGTCGACGGGATCGTGGTGGTCGCCCCGCAGCGGTCGGCCGCCCAGGCGCTGGCCGACCTGCCGCTCGACATCCCGGCCGTCGCGGTCGAGGGCGGCGAGGCCGGCGACGTGCCGGTGGTCTGCGTGGACCAGGTCGAAGGGGGCAGGCTCGCCACCGAGCACCTGCTCTCGCTGGGACACGAGACGGTCTGGCACGTCAGCGGGCCGTCCGACTGGCTGGAGGCCGAGGGCCGGGTCGCCGGGTGGCGGGCCGCGCTGAAGGCGGCCGGCCGGGAGACGCCGGAGCCGCTGGCCGGTGACTGGAGCCCGCGTTCCGGTTACGAGGCCGGTCGCCGCCTGGCGGCCATGCGCGACGTGAGCGCGGTCTTCGTCGCCAACGACCAGATGGCGCTCGGCGTGCTGCGCGCCTTCACCGAGCAGGGGGTGAGAGTGCCCGGTCAGGTGAGCGTCGTCGGCTTCGACGACATCCCCGAGTCGGAGTTCTTCTCGCCGCCGCTCACCACTGTCAGGCAGGACTTCGGCGCGGTCGGCAGGCACAGCATCGGCATGCTGCTGCGCCAGATCGAGGGCGGCGGCGAGCATGAGCGGCTCGTCGTGCCCCCGGCCTTCGTCCGGCGCGCGAGCACCGCTCCGCGCTGACGGGCGGAGCGGCCGGACGGTGAACGCCGTCCACAAAATGTTAACGCTCACAATTTCAGAAAGGACACCCCCCACGTGTTGAAGAAGATCTCTGTGCTGGTGGCGGCCGTCGTCGCCCTGGCCGGATGCGGCTCGAACGGCGGCTCGACCGGCAGCGGCCCGGCGGGCGGCGCGGGCGACTCGATCACCATGGGCTTCTCCCAGGTCGGCGCCGAGAGCGGCTGGCGCACCGCGAACACCAAGTCCGTGCAGGAGTCGGCCAAGAGCGCCGGCATCGAGCTGAAGTTCTCCGACGCCCAGCAGAAGCAGGAGAACCAGATCAAGGCGCTCCGCTCGTTCATCCAGCAGAAGGTGGACGTGATCGCGTTCTCGCCGGTGGTGGAGTCGGGCTGGGACACCGTGCTCAAGGAGGCGCAGAACGCCAAGATCCCGGTCATCCTGACCGACCGCGCCGTCGACTCCAAGGACACCTCGCTCTACAAGACCTTCCTCGGCTCCGACTTCGTCGAGGAGGGCAAGAAGGCCGGCCAGTGGCTGGTGGAGGAGTACAAGGACGAGTCCGGCCCGGTCAACATCGTCGAGCTGCAGGGCACCACCGGCTCGGCCCCGGCCAACGACCGCAAGGCCGGTTTTGCCGAGGTCATCGGGGCCGACCCCAAGTTCAAGATCATCGCTTCGCAGACCGGCGACTTCACCCGGGCCAAGGGCAAGGAGGTCATGGAGGCGTTCCTGAAGTCCAACCCGGACATCGACGTGCTGTACGCGCACAACGACGACATGGGCCTGGGCGCGATCGAGGCCATCGAGGGCGCGGGCAAGACGCCCGGCACCGACATCAAGATCATCACGGTGGACGCCGTCAAGGACGGCATGCAGGCCCTGGCCGACGGGAAGATCAACTACATCGTCGAGTGCTCCCCGCTGCTCGGCCCGCAGCTCATGGACCTGGCCAAGAAGGTCGTCGCGGGCGAGCAGGTGCCGCCCCGCGTGGTGACCGAGGAGACCACGTTCACCCAGGAGCAGGCCAAGCAGGCCCTGCCCAGCCGCCAGTACTGATCCCAAGGGGCCGGGCCGCGGCCCGGCCCCGCCACCGGAAGGGGATGGCGATGGCCACACCCGCGCCGGTCCTGCGGATGAGCGGGATCGGCAAACAGTTTCCTGGCGTGCGCGCGCTGGACGGCGTGGACCTGAGGCTGCTGCCCGGCGAGGTGCACGCGCTCATGGGCGAGAACGGCGCCGGGAAGTCCACCCTGATCAAGGTGCTGACCGGCGTCCACCAGGCCGACGAGGGCGCGATCGAGCTGGCCGGCCGGTCCGTCGCGTTCGGCAGCCCGCTGGAGGCCCGCCAGGCCGGCATCAGCACCGTCTACCAGGAGGTCAACCTCTGCACCAACCTGTCGGTCGCGGAGAACATCCTCATCGGCCGCGAGCCCCGCAGGTGGGGCCGCATCGACTGGAAGCGGATGCGGGCCCGCGCCCGCGAGCTGCTCGCCCGGCTGGAGCTGGACCTGGACGTGTCGGCGCCGCTGTCGGCCTACTCGCTGGCGATCCAGCAGATGGTGGCGATCGCCCGCGCCCTCGACGTCGAGGCCCGGGTGCTCATCCTGGACGAGCCCACCTCCAGCCTGGACGCCGACGAGGTGGGCCAGCTCTTCCGGGTGATGCGCAGGCTCAAGGACGACGGCATCGCGATCCTGTTCGTGTCGCACTTCCTGGACCAGGTGTACGAGATCTCCGACCGGATGACGATCCTGCGCAACGGCCGGCTCGTCGGCGAGTACCCGACGCGCGAGCTCAGTCAGGTCGACCTCGTCGCCAAGATGATCGGCCAGGAGCTGGCCGCGCTCGACCGGCTGCACGGCGAGGCCGCGGCCTTCGACCGGCCCCTGGTGGAGGCCCGCGAGCTGGGCCGTGCCGGGGCCATCGAGCCGTTCACGCTCACGATCCACGAGGGCGAGGTCGTCGGGCTCGCCGGGCTGCTCGGCTCGGGCCGCACGGAGGTGGCCCGGCTGCTGTTCGGCGCCGACCACGCGGGCGGTGGGCGGGTGGCGGTCGGCGGCGCGCCCGCGTCGCTGCGCACCCCGCGCGCCGCGATGGGCCACGGGATCGCGTTCTGCTCGGAGAACCGCAAGGCCGACGGCCTCATCCCGGACCTGACCGTCCGCGAGAACATCATCCTCGCGCTCCAGGCGACCCGGGGCTGGACCAGGCCGGTGCCGCGCGAGCAGCAGGACGAGCTGGTCGAGCGCTATGTCAAGGCGCTGCGCATCAGCCCGCCCAACCCCGAGCACCTGGTGCGCGACCTGAGCGGCGGCAACCAGCAGAAGGTGCTGCTGGCCCGCTGGCTGATCCTGGAGCCGCGGCTGCTCATCCTCGACGAGCCCACCCGCGGCATCGACGTGGGCGCCAAGACCGAGATCCAGCGCCTGGTCGCCGAGCTGTCCGGCGGCGGCATGGCGGTGCTGTTCATCTCCGCCGAGCTGGAGGAGGTGCTGCGGCTCAGCCACAAGGTCGCCGTGCTGCGCGACCGGAGGCTGGTCGCCGAGCTGCCCAACGGGCCCGAGCTCACCACGGACGTGCTGATGGAGACGATCGCGAGCGGAGGCCGTACGTGATGGCGGCGATGCGGCGGCTGATCTGGCCGCTCCTGATCCTGGCCGCGCTGTTGCTGGTCAACGTGGCCTTCATCCCCGGCTTCCTGTCGGTGGAGGTGCGTGAGGGGCACCTGTACGGGAGCCTGATCGACATCCTGCGCTTCGGCGCGCCGCTCATCCTGGTCTCGCTCGGCATGACGCTCGTCATCGCGACCGGCGGCATCGACCTGTCGGTGGGCTCGGTGGTGGCGATCTCCGGCGCGCTGGCGTGCCTGCAGCTCAGCCAGGACCAGGGCGTGTTCACCGCGATCGTGCTGGCCCTCGGGCTGAGCACGCTGCTGGGCGCCTGGAACGGGTTCCTGGTGGCCGGGATCGGCATCCAGCCGATCATCGCGACGCTGATCCTCATGGTCGCCGGGCGCGGCCTGGCCCAGCTCATCACCGACGGGCAGATCATCACCGTCAACGACCCGGCCTACAAGCTGATCGGCGGCGGCTACTGGCTGACCGTGCCGTTCGGCGTCCTCGTCGTGCTGGCGGTGCTGGCGATCACCGCGTTCCTGACGCGGCGGCTGGCGCTGGGCCTGCTCATCGAGTCGGTCGGCGGCAACGCCGAGGCCAGCCGCCTGGCCGGCATCCGCGCGCGCGGGATCATCGTCATGGTGTACGCGTTCGCGGCCCTGTGCGCGGGCGTCGCCGGGCTCATGATCAGCTCGAACGTGTCGAGCGCCGACGGCAACAACGCCGGGCTCTGGATCGAGCTGGACGCCATCCTGGCCGTGGTCATCGGCGGCACGTCGCTGGCCGGCGGCCGGTTCTCGCTCGGCGGGACCGTGCTCGGCGCGCTCATCATCCAGACGCTGACCACGACGATCTACTCCGTCGGCGTGCCGCCAGAGACCACGCTGCTGTTCAAGGCCCTCGTGGTGGCGGTGGTCTGCCTCGTGCAGTCGCCGGCGTTCCGCGAGAAGGTGTTCCACCGCCGGCGGCGGCCGTCCTCCGCCCGCCCGGCCGAGGAGAAGGTGCGGGTGACGGCATGACGACGCTCTCCCTGGGCGGCGGGCGGGCCGTCCCCGCCAGGTACGTCCCGGTCCTGGTGACGGGGTGCCTGTTCGCGGCCATGTTCGTGGTGGGCGGGATCCGCTACGAGGGGTTCGCCAGCGGGCAGGTGGTGCTCAACGTCTTCATCGACAACGCGTTCCTGCTGGTCGTGGCCGTCGGGATGACGTTCGTGATCCTGACGGGCGGCATCGACCTGTCGGTGGGCTCGGTGGTGGCGCTGTCGACGATGATCTCGGCGAGCCTGATGGCCGGGCCGGGCTGGCCGCCGTACGTGGTGGTGCCGCTGGTGCTGCTCGTGGGGTCGGGCCTGGGCCTGCTCATGGGGTGGCTGGTGCACGCCTTCGACATCCAGCCGTTCATCGTCACGCTGGCCGGGATGTTCCTGGCCAGGGGGCTGTGCTACACGATCGGCACGGAGTCGATCCCGATCGAGGACGCCACGTTCACGGCGTTCGCGCAGACCAGGATCGACCTGTTCGCCGATCTGTGGATCTCGCCGAGCGTGGTGATCGCGGCCGTGGTGGTGCTGGCGGCGGCGTACGTGCTGCACTACACGCGGCTGGGCCGGGCCGTCTACGCCACCGGGGGCAGCGAGCAGTCGGCGCTGCTCATGGGGCTGCCGGTGGGCCGGACGAAGGTCGCCGTCTACACGATCTCCGGCTTCTGCTCGGCGCTCGGCGGGGTGCTGCTGTCGTTCTACATGCTCTCCGGGTACGGCCTGCACGCGGTGGGCATGGAGCTGGACGCCATCGCGGCGGTCGTCATCGGCGGCACGCTGCTGACCGGGGGCACCGGGTTCCTGTTCGGCACCGTGCTGGGCGTGCTCGTGCTGGGGCTGATCCAGACGATCCTCAGCTTCGAGGGGACGCTCAGCTCGTGGTGGACGAAGATCTTCATCGGCCTCCTGCTGTTCGCCTTCATCCTGCTGCAGCGGCTGTTCTCGGCCCGGAGACGCCCCTGACCTGGCCACCTGTGGTTACCGGACCGTTTCCGGGAGGTTACCGTCGTCCATTGACACCAGCGTTGTTAGCGATAACAATCAGCCCAGACGTAATGCGAACTTTGTTCCGGTTTATCACGGTTTAGCACCGCAACCCCCATACGAGGAGAGTCAAGGATGAGGTTGGGACGAATCGGGGGCGTGGTGTCCGCCATCGCGCTCGCCGCGACCATGACGGCCTGCGGCTCCGCCCAGAAGACCATCGACGCCGAGGCGTCCGAGGCCGCCGCGGGCGGCAACGCCGGCGCCCTCGTCGGCGTCACCATGCCGACCAAGTCGTCCGAGCGGTGGATCCACGACGGCGACAACGTCAAGAAGCAGCTCGAAGCCCTCGGCTACAAGGTCGACCTGCAGTACGCCGAGAACGACATCCCCACCCAGGCCAACCAGATCGAGAACCAGATCACCAAGGGCGCCAAGCTCCTGATCGTCGCCTCGATCGACGGCACCGCGCTGACCTCCCAGCTCCAGCAGGCGGCCGACAACAAGATCCCGGTCATCGCCTACGACCGGCTCATTCGCAACAGCCCCAACGTCGACTACTACGCCACCTTCGACAACTTCAAGGTCGGCGTCCAGCAGGCGACCTCGCTGCTGCAGGGCCTCGGCGTCGACAAGGGCGAGAAGGGCCCGTTCAACGTCGAGCTGTTCGGCGGCTCGCCCGACGACAACAACGCCACGTTCTTCTGGAACGGCGCCATGTCGGTGCTCCAGCCGAAGATCGACGACGGCACGCTGAAGGTCAAGAGCGGCCAGACCGACTTCAAGACCGCCGCCATCCTCCGCTGGGACCCGGCCACCGCGCAGAAGCGCATGGAGGACATCCTCACCAAGACCTACACCGGCGGCGCCGAGGTCGACGGTGTCCTGTCGCCCTACGACGGCCTGTCCATCGGCATCCTGTCGGCGCTCAAGAGCAGCGGCTACGGCACCAGCGGCCAGCCCTACCCGGTCGTGACCGGCCAGGACGCCGAGCTCGCCTCGGTCAAGTCGATCGTCGCCGGTGAGCAGTACTCCACCATCTTCAAGGACACCCGCAAGCTCGCCGAGGTCACCGTCAAGATGGCCGACGCCGTGCTCAAGGGCGGCAAGCCCGAGGTGAACAACACCAAGGACTACGACAACGGCACCAAGGTCGTCCCCTCGTACCTGCTCGACCCGGTGATCGTGGACGAGAGCAACTACAAGGACGTCATCATCGGCGGCGACTACTACACCGAGGACCAGCTCAAGTAGGAGCGCGCTCCGGGGGCGGCACGCCCCCGGGGCCCTCCCGGGCGAGGGGCTTGAGACATGACCGACCACATCTTGCGGATGAGCGGGATCACCAAGACGTTCCCCGGCGTGAAGGCGCTGCAGGACGTCACCCTGTCGGTGCGACGGGGCGAGATCCACGCCATCTGCGGCGAGAACGGCGCCGGGAAGTCGACGCTGATGAAGGTGCTGTCCGGCGTCTATCCGCACGGCACGTACGAGGGCGAGATCCACTTCGACGGCGAGCGGGGCGAGTTCGGCGGCATCCGCGACAGCGAGCGCGCCGGCATCGTCATCATCCACCAGGAGCTCGCGCTCAGCCCGCAGCTCTCGATCGCCGAGAACATCTTCCTCGGCAACGAGCGGGCCAGGCGCGGCTTCATCGACTGGAACCGCACCAACTACGAGGCCGCCCAGCTCATGGCGCGCGTCGGCCTGCGCGAGAACCCGACGACCGTCGTCTCCGACATCGGCGTCGGCAAGCAGCAGCTCGTCGAGATCGCCAAGGCGCTGTCGAAGGAGGTGAAGCTGCTCATCCTCGACGAGCCGACCGCCGCGCTCAACGACGACGACTCGGCCCACCTGCTCGACCTGCTGCGCGGCCTGCGTGACGAGGGCATCACCTGCGTGATCATCTCGCACAAGCTCAACGAGGTCACCGCGATCGCCGACTCCGTCACGATCATCCGCGACGGCCGCACGATCGAGACCCTCGACATGGCCACCGACGCGGTGACCGAGGACCGGATCATCTCCGGCATGGTCGGCCGCGCCCTCGACAACCGCTACCCGCCGCACGAGCCGACCATCGGCGCGGAGGTGCTGCGCATCGAGGACTGGACCGTGCACAGCCCCAGCCAGCCGGGCCGCAAGGTCGTCGACGGGGCGGCGCTCACGCTGCGCCGCGGCGAGATCGTCGGCCTGGCCGGGCTCATGGGCGCGGGCCGCACCGAGCTGGCGATGAGCCTGTTCGGCAGGACGTACGGGGTGAACATCTCCGGCAGGGTCTTCAAGGACGGAAAGCCGATCGAGATCCGCACCGTGCAGGACGCCATCCGGCACGGCATCGCGTACGCCACCGAGGACCGCAAGCGCTACGGCCTCAACCTCATCGAGGACATCAAGCGCAACGTCTCGGCCGCCGCGCTGTCCGGGCTGTCGCGCCGGGGCTGGGTCGACGAGCACGAGGAGTACGCGGTCGCCCAGCGCTTCCACAAGAGCATGAACATCAAGGCGCCGAGCGTGTCGAGCGTCGTCGGCAAGCTGAGCGGCGGCAACCAGCAGAAGGTCGTGCTGTCCAAGTGGATCCTGACCGAGCCCGACGTGCTCATCCTCGACGAGCCCACCCGGGGCATCGACGTCGGCGCCAAGTACGAGATCTACACGATCATCAACAGGCTCGCCGACGAGGGCCGGGCCGTGCTGGTGATCTCGTCGGAACTGCCCGAGCTGCTCGGGCTGTGCGACCGCATCTACACCCTCTCCGAGGGCCGCATCACCGGTGAGGTGCCGCGCCGGGAAGCGACGCAGGAACGCCTCATGCATCTCATGACCAAGGGACAGGAGTAGCTCCAATGAGCAGCATCACGCCCGCCGGCGTCCAGGCCGGCACTCAGGGCGGCGGGGGAGGGGAGCCGCGGCGGCCCGGCCGGGTGTCACTCGGCGGCCTGTCGCTCAACCTGCGGGCCAGCGGCATCTACATCGCCTTCGCGCTCATCGTCGTGTTGTTCTCGGTGCTCACCGACGGGGCCCTGCTCACGCCGCAGAACATCTCCAACATCATCGTCCAGAACTCCTACGTGCTGATCCTGGCGATCGGCATGATCCTGGTCATCATCGCCGGGCACATCGACCTGTCGGTGGGCTCGGTGGTCGCGGTAACCGGGGCGCTGGCCGCGGTGCTCATGGTCAACATGGGCCTGCCGTGGCCGCTCGCGCTGGCGCTCACCGTGCTGGCCGGCGGGCTCATCGGCGCCTGGCAGGGCTACTGGATCGCCTACTTCGGCATCCCGGCGTTCATCGTGACGCTGGCGGGCATGCTGCTGTTCAGGGCGCTGACGCTGACCGTGCTCGGCAACCGCGGCATCGGCCCGTTCCCCGACCAGGTCCGCACCCTGGCCAACGGCTTCACCAGCGGCTACCTGGGCAACGTCGGCCTCGGCGCGCTCGGCGGCGCCGACCTGTTCAGCCTGCTCATCGGCGTCGTCGCCATCGCCGGCATGGTCACCGCCCAGTGGCGCTCGCGCGCCGCCCGGGCCGGCTACGGCCAGAGCGTCGAGCCGATGGCGCTGTTCGCGCTCAAGATGGCCGCAGGCGCCGCGGTCATCCTCTTCCTGGTCGTGCAGCTCGCCCGCTTCCACAACCTGCCCTGGGTGCTGGTGCTGCTGGCGATCCTGGTGCTGGCGTACTCGCTGATGGCCAACCGCACGGTCTTCGGCCGGCAGATCTACGCGATCGGCGGCAACCTCCAGGCGGCGGTCATGTCCGGCGTCAAGGTCAAGAAGGTCGTCTTCTGGATCTTCGTCAACATGGGCGTGCTCTCGGCGATCGCCGGCATCATCTTCGCCGGGCGCCTCAACCAGGCGGGCCCGACGGCCGGCAACAGCTTCGAGCTCGACGCGATCGCGGCGGCCTTCATCGGCGGCGCGGCCGTGCAGGGCGGCGTGGGCAAGGTCGTCGGCGCGATCACCGGCGGCCTCATCATGGCCGTGATCAACAACGGCATGTCCCTGATCGGCTCCCCGAGCGAGCGGGTCATGCTCGTCAAGGGCGCCGTCCTGCTGGCCGCCGTCGCCTTCGACGTGTGGACCAAGCGCAGGGCCGGCGCCGCGGGCTGACGGCCGCGCACTACGATCTGCTAGCCGACGGAAGGAGAGAGCGTGGGAGCGATCCCCAGGCGACGCCTGCCTGTCATGGCCGACGTGGCCAGGGAGGCGGGCGTGTCGCACCAGACGGTCTCCCGCGTGCTCAACGACCATCCGAACGTCAGGGCCGACACCCGCGCCCGCGTCGAGGCGGCCATCACCAGGCTCGGCTACCGGCGCAACCTGACCGCCCGCGCGCTGGTCACCCGGCGCTCGCGCACGCTCGGCGTGATCAGCTTCGACACCACCCTGTACGGGCCGGCCAGCACGATCTACGGCATCGAGCAGGCGGCCAGGACGGCGGGCTACTTCGTCAGCATCGTCAGCCTGAAGTCGATCGACGCCGACAGCGTGCGCGACGCCATCGCCTACCTGACCGACCAGGGCGTCGACGGGATCGTGGTGGTCGCGCCGCAGCACTCGGCCAGCCAGGCGCTGGAGAGCCTGCCGATCGGCACGCCGGCCGTCGCGGTGGAGGCCACCCACCGGGCCGACATCCCGGTGGTCCGCATCGACCAGGCGGAGGGCGCCGCGATGGCCACCCGCCACCTGCTCGACCTGGGCCACGAGACGGTCTGGCACGTCAGCGGCCCGGCCGGCTGGCTGGAGACCGAGGGGCGGCTGCGGGGCTGGCGCGAGGCGCTGGAGGAGGCGGGGCGGCCGGTGCCGGAGCCGCTGACCGGCGACTGGAGCCCGCGCGCCGGCTACGAGGCGGGCCGGCGGCTGGCCGCGACGGCCGGGGTCACGGCCGTCTTCGCCGCCAACGACCAGATGGCGCTCGGCGTGCTGCGCGCGCTCTCCGAGGAAGGAGTGAAGGTGCCCGGCCGGATCAGCGTCGTGGGCTTCGACGACATCCCCGAGTCGGCGTTCTTCTCGCCGCCGCTCACCACCGTCAGGCAGGACTTCGACGTCGTGGGCCGCCACTGCATCGAGATGCTGCTGCGGCAGCTCGACGCCGGGCCCGGCCCGTACGAGAGGCTGGTCGTGCCGCCCGGCTTCGTCGTCAGGTCCAGCACCGCACCGCCGGCCGCCGCCGCAGGGTAAGAACCACGTGGCAGCCGTCCCCATCGAACCCCCATGGAGTCACATGTGAACGCTAACAAGTTCGTGGTCGGCGTGGACTTCGGCACGCTCTCCGGACGCGCCGTGGTGGTCCGCGTGTCCGACGGCGCCGAGCTGGGCAGCGCCGTCCACGAGTACGCCCACGGCGTCATCGAGCGCGAGCTGCCCGGCTCGGACGTCCGGCTCGGGCCCGACTGGGCGCTGCAGTCGCCGCAGGACTGGATCGACGTGCTGCGCGTCGCCGTCCCCGCGGCCGTCGCGGCGGCCGGGGTGTCACCCGCCGACGTGATCGGCATCGGCACCGACTTCACCGCCTGCACCGTGCTGCCCGCCACCGCCGACGGCACGCCGCTCTGCTTCGAGACCCCCGAGCTGCCGCACGCCTGGCCCAAGCTGTGGAAGCACCACGCCGCCCAGCCGCACGCCGACCGCATCAACGCGCTGGCCGCCCGGCGCGGCGAGAGCTGGCTGCCCCGCTACGGCGGCAAGATCTCCTCCGAGTGGGAGTTCGCCAAGGCCCTCCAGGTCCTGGAGGAGGACCCCGGCACGTACGAGCGCGCCGAGCGGTGGATCGAGGCCGCCGACTGGATCGTCTGGCAGCTCACCGGCGTCGAGAGCCGCAACATCTGCACCGCCGGCTACAAGGGGATCTTCCAGGACGGCGGCTACCCGTCCGAGGACTTCCTCGCCGAGCTGAACCCCGCGTTCGCCGGCTTCACCGGCAAGCTCGCCACCGGCCAGGTCGGCGAGGACGCGGGCAAGGGCGTCCGGCTGGCCGCGCTCGGCGCGCCCGCCGGCACCCTGTCCGCGCGCGCCGCCGCCTGGACCGGGCTGCCCGAAGGCGTCGCCGTCGCCGTCGGCAACGTGGACGCGCACGTCACCGCCGCCGCCGCGGACGCCGTCGCCCCCGGCCGGATGGTCGCCATCATGGGCACCTCCACCTGCCACATCATGCCCAGCGACCGGCTCGCCGAGGTGCCCGGCATGTGCGGCGTCGTCCGCGACGGCATCGTGCCCGGCCTGTGGGGCTACGAGGCCGGGCAGTCGGCCGTGGGCGACATCTTCGCCTGGTTCGTCGACGCGTTCGTGCCCGCCGCCTACACCCGGCGGGCCGCCGAGCAGGGCGTCAGCGTGCACGCCCACCTGACCGCGCTGGCCGCCGAGCAGGCCGTCGGCCAGCACGGCCTGGTCGCCCTCGACTGGTTCGGCGGCAACCGGTCCGTCCTGGTGGACCACAACCTGTCCGGCGTCGTCCTCGGCCAGACCCTCGCCACCAGGCCCGAGGACGTCTACCGGGCGCTCATCGAGGCCACCGCCTACGGCGCGCGGACCATCGTGGAGACGTTCGAGAAGTCCGGCGTCCCCGTCGAGGAGTTCGTCGTCGCCGGCGGCCTGCTGAAGAACCCCTTCCTCATGCAGGTCTACGCCGACGTGCTGCGCCGCCCGCTGTCGGTGATCGGCTCCGACCAGGGCCCCGCACTCGGCTCGGCCATCCACGCCGCCGTCGCGGCGGGCGCCTACGACGACATCCAGGCCGCCGCCGCGGCCATGGGCAAGCGCACCGAGGCCGCGTACGTGCCGGACGAGGCCAGGGCCGACGCCTACGACCGGCTCTACGCCGAGTACCGGGACCTGCACGAGCACTTCGGCGACGGAAAGGCGCTGCACCGGCTGCGCGCGATCAGGAACGAGGCCAGAGCATGAGGAAGACCGTCAGCGACCTGCACGCCGAGCTGGTCCGCTACAACCTGGTGGCCTGGACGGCGGGCAACGTCTCCGGCCGCGTCCCCGGCGAGGACCTGTTCGTCATCAAGCCCTCCGGCGTCTCCTACGACGAGCTGTCGCCGGAGAACATGGTGGTCTGCGACCTCGACGGCAACCTCGTCGAGGGCGCGCACGCGCCGTCCAGCGACACGGCCGCGCACGCCTACGTCTACCGCAACCTGCCCGAGGTCGGCGGCGTGGTGCACACCCACTCCACCTACGCCTCGGCGTGGGCGGCGCGCGGCGAGGCCATCCCGTGCGTGCTGACCGCGATGGCCGACGAGTTCGGCGGCGAGATCCCCGTCGGGCCGTTCGCGCTGATCGGCGACGACTCCATCGGCCAGGGCATCGTCGAGACGCTCAAGGGCCACCGCTCGCCCGCCGTGCTCATGCGCAACCACGGCGTGTTCACCATCGGCAAGACGCCCGAGGCCGCCGTCAAGGCCGCCGTGATGTGCGAGGACGTGGCCCGTACCGTGCACGTCGCCCGCCAGCTCGGCGAGCCGCTGCCGATCGCCCGCGACGACGTCGACCGCCTGTACGACCGCTATCAGAACGTCTACGGACAGAGGAGCCCGCGTTGAACATCTGGTTTCTGACCGGCAGCCAGGGGCTGTACGGCGAGGACACGCTGCGGCAGGTCGCCGAGCAGTCGCGGCGCATCGCCGAGGCCCTGCCGGTGGCCGTCGAGTGGAAGCCCGTGCTCACCGACGCGGCCGCCATCCGGCGCGTCATGCTGGAGGCCAACGCCGACGACTCCTGCGCCGGCGTCATCGCCTGGATGCACACCTTCTCCCCGGCCAAGATGTGGATCGCCGGGCTCGACGCGCTGCGCAAGCCGCTGCTCCACCTGCACACGCAGGCCAACGTGGAGCTGCCGTGGAGCTCCATCGACATGGACTTCATGAACCTCAACCAGGCCGCGCACGGCGACCGCGAGTTCGGCCACATCCAGACGCGGCTCGGCGTGCCCCGCAAGACCGTCGCCGGGCACGTCAGCGACCCGGCCGTGGGCGAGCGCATCCTGGCCTGGGAACGCGCCGCCAAGGGCGTGGCCGAGGTGCGCACGCTGCGGCTGGCCCGGTTCGGCGACAACATGCGCGACGTGGCCGTCACCGAGGGGGACAAGGTCGAGGCGCAGCTCCGCTTCGGCGTCTCCGTCAACACCTATGGCGTCAACGACCTGGTCGAGGCCGTGGACTCCGCCACCGACGCGGACGTGTCGGCGCTGGTCAAGGAGTACGCCGAGCTGTACACCGTGGCCCCCGAGCTGCTCGGCGAGCGCAACGAGTCGCTGCGCTACGCGGCCAGGATCGAGCTGGGCCTGCGCCGCTTCCTGGAGGACGGCGGGTTCCGCGCGTTCACCACGAACTTCGAGGACCTCGGCGGCCTGCGCCAGCTCCCCGGCCTGGCCGTGCAGCGGCTCATGGCCGACGGCTACGGCTTCGGCGGCGAGGGCGACTGGAAGACCTCGGTGCTGCTGCGCACGCTCAAGGCGATGTCTGACAAGGCGATGTCTGACAAGGAGCGGCCCGGCGGCACGTCCTTCATGGAGGACTACACCTACGACCTGACGCCCGGCGGCGAGCTCATCCTGGGCGCGCACATGCTGGAGGTGTGCCCGTCGATCGCGGCCGGCACCCCGTCGTGCGAGATCCACCCGCTCGGCATCGGCGGCCGGGAGGACCCGGTCAGGCTCGTGTTCGACGCCGAGCCCGGCCCCGGCATCGTCGTCGGCCTGGCCGACATGGGCGACCGGTTCCGCCTGGTCGCCAACGAGATCGACGTGGTGACGCCGCCCCAGCCGCTGCCCAAGCTGCCGGTGGCCCGCGCCGTGTGGCGCCCGCGCCCCAACCTGCGCACCTCCACCGAGTCGTGGCTCACCGCCGGGGCGCCGCACCACACCGTGCTGTCCACGGTCGTCGGCCGCGAGGAGCTGACCGACCTGGCCGAGATGCTGGGCGTCGAACTGGTGATCATCGACGCGGAGACCACGACCGAGCGGTTCACCAAGGAACTGCGCTGGAACCAGGCCTACTACCGCCTGGCCCAGGGGTTCTGACCGTGTGGGAAGGTGGGGCCGTGACGCTGACGAACTGGGCTGGAAACACCACGTTCCGGGCAAGCCATCTGCACCGTCCCACCTCCCTCGACGAGCTCCGGCGTGCCGTCACCGGCGCGCCCCGGGTGCGGGCGCTGGGCAGCGGCCACTCGTTCAACGACGTCGCCGACACCCCCGGCGAGCTGGTGTCCCTCGACCGGATGCCGTACCTGGTGGAGATCGACGAGGCCGCGCGCCGGGTGCGGACCGGGGCGAGCACCACCTACGCCGCGCTCGCGCCCGAGCTGCACGCGCGCGGGCTGGCGCTGGCCAACCTGGCCTCGCTGCCGCACATCTCCGTCGCCGGCTCGGTCGCCACCGGCACCCACGGCTCCGGCGTCGCCAACGCGAGCCTGTCGGCGGCCGTGTCGGAGCTGGAGCTGGTAACGGCCGACGGCTCACTCGTCACGCTGCGGCGCGGCGACGACGGCTTCCCCGGCGCGGTCGTGGCCCTCGGCGCGCTCGGCGTCGTCACCGCGCTCACCCTCGACCTGGTGCCCGCCTTCGAGCTGCGGCAGTACGTACGCGAAGGCGTGCCCGCCGACGCGCCGTTCGGCGAGCTCATGGCCGACGGCTACAGCGTCAGCCTGTTCACCGACTGGCGCGACACCCGCGCGTGGGTCAAGCGTGACGCCGAGCTCAGCGGCGACTGGTTCGGCACCACCGCCGCCGGCGGGCCCCGCCACCCGGTGCCCGGCATGCCACCCGGCAGCTGCACCGGGCAGCTCGGCGTCCCCGGGCCGTGGCACGAGCGGCTGCCGCACTTCCGGGCCGACGCGCCGCCCAGCAGCGCGGGCGACGAGCTGCAGTCGGAATGGCTGATGCCGCGCGAGCACGCCGCCGACGCGCTGCGCGAGCTGCGTGCCGTCGGCGGGCGGATCCGGCCGGTGCTCCAGATCGCCGAGGTGCGCACGGTCGCCGCCGACGACCTGTGGCTCAGCCCCTCCTATGGGCGCGACAGCGTCGCCGTGCACTTCACCTGGGTCAAGGACCCCGCCGCCGTGCTGCCCGTGATCGAGCTGGTGGAGGACGTGCTGGCGCCGTTCGACCCGCGGCCCCACTGGGGCAAGCTGTTCACCCGCCTGCCGGCGTGTCCCGAGCGGTTCGGCGAGCTGGTGCGCCGCTACGACCCGCACGGGCGCTTCGCCAACGACTTCACCCGCCGGCTGCTGGGAGAGTAGCGCCGCCGGCTCCTGCTGGGGCCCGTAGCGTCCGCGCCCGGTTTCCCGGCTACTGCCGGGGGAGTAGCGTGCGCGGCCGGGCTTGCGTCCGGCGGCGTACGGCGGGACCGGTCCGGCGGACGATGCGCCAGGGCGGCCGGCGGGCGATCGTATAGGGCATGATCCCCCATGCCTTCCGGTTCGGCGTCGTCGCCGGCCGCTCGCCCGACTGGGCCGGCCTCGCCCGGCGCGCCGAAAGCCTCGGCTACTCGACGCTGCTGGTCCCCGACACGCTCGGCACGCTGGCGCCGTTCGCCGCCTGCGCCGCCGCGGCGACCGCCACCACCACGCTGCGCGTCGGCACGTACGTGCTGTGCGCCCCGCTGCGCCACCCGCAGGCCGTCGCCTGGGAGACGGCCACGCTGCGCGAGCTCAGCGGCGGCCGCTTCGAGCTCGGCCTGGGCGCCGGCCGGGCGCACGCCGAGGCCGACGCCGCCCGGCTCGGCCTCTCCTTCGGCACCCCCGGGCAGCGGATCGAGCAGGTCGCCGCCACCGCCGACGCCGTCGAGGACGTGCCGGTCCTCATCGCCGCCGCCGGCTCCCGGCTGCTGCGCGTCGCCGCGGCGCGGGCGGCCACGGTCGCGGTCGCGCTGCCGCCCAACGGCACCGAGGCGCAGCTCGCCGCCCGCCTCGACGAGCTGTACGAGCTGGCCGGCGACCGCTTCGACGACCTGGAGCTGAACGTCAACGTCGCCGCCGTCGGCGAGGAGCTGCCCGCCTGGCTGACCGCCCGGTTCGGCCCGCCCGGCGACGACGCCGTCGGCGTGCTGCCCGGCGGCCCTGACCAGATCGTCGAGACGCTGACCAGGCGCAGGGACAAGCTCGGCGTGTCGTACGTGACCGTCCCGGCCGACCGCATCGACGCCTTCGCACCCGTCGTGGAACGCCTCGCCGGTACCTGACCGGACCTGACAGGTATGACCGGCATGCTGGGCGCATGATCGCACAAGGACCCTTCGACACCGCCGGCTGGAACGCCGAGCCGCCCTTCGACGACCGCGACGGCGTCTCGCTCGGGCGCGTCTCGATGAGCAAGACCTTCCACGGCGACCTGACCGCCACCAGCGTCGTCCACCTCACGGTGGTGTCCACGCCGGTGGCGGAGTCGAAGGCGTACGTGGCCGTCGAACGCGTCGACGGAGTCCTGCACGGGCGCAGGGGCTCCTTCGTCGTCCAGCACAGCGCCGCCGACGACCGGGGCGCCCAGTCGCTGCGGGTCAGCGTCGTCCCCGACTCCGGCACCGGCGAGCTGGCCGGGCTGCGCGGCGAGATGACGATCGGCATCGCGCCCGACGGCGCCCACTCCTACAGCTTCGACTACACGCTGGCAGGCTGAGCCGCCCCCGCCGTCAGAGCCCTTCGGGGACCGTGGTCAGGCGGTTGAGCAGGGGGACCAGCTGCTCCTCCTCGTAGTCGAGGTGCGCCTCCAGCTCGGTGGCCAGCCGGTCCAGCTCCTCCCGGACGCCGTCGCCCGTGCCGCTGAGGGCGCGGACGCGGGCGAGCAGCCCGGCCACCACGTGATGCTCCCTCCGCAGCCGCGCCAGCACCTCCGCCAGCTCGGGGTGCTCGCCGTCCAGGTGCGGGAACAGCACCGAGTCCTCGCCCTCGTGGTGCGCGTGCAGCGCGTCGCAGAACGCCAGGCAGTGCTCCCGCAGCTCCGGCGCCCCCTGAGTCCCTTGGCGCAGGGCGGCGAGCTGCCGCCGGAACCCGTCGTGCAGCTTCACCAGCTCATCACCCAGCGCGACCATCCGCTCCGTCATACTGCCCCTTCCGTCTATTTTTCATACGCGTATAGAAAGTAGCATCCAGGGGAACCACTCGCCACGCCCCCTCCGGCGTGAAACGGCCGAGACCTGATGATTCGGTGGACCGAGGCAGGACGACAACGCGAAGCGGCCTGGCGATCGGCCGCCGCAGCGCCACCACCCGCCCGCGTGGCGCGGGCCGGCGACCGGACGAACGCACCACCGCCTACCAGCTGGCCTGCGAAGGCACCGCCCTGCTCTGGCGGGGCGACTTCCACAACGCCCGCCAGCTCCTCAGCGCGCTCGGCCGCCGTCTTCTCCCCGGTACGCGGCGAGTACGTGAACCTGGTCGCCGAGGCGCCCCTGCCGTCCGGACGCGCTGCCTTCGACATCGGCACCGGCACCGGCGTGCTGGCAGCCCTCCTGGCCCGTCGCGGCGTCCGGCACGTCGTGGCCACCGACCTCGACCCCCGCGCCGTCGCCTGCGCCGGCGAGAAGGCCGACCGCCTCGGACCCCAGGGACCTCTCAGAGCCGACTGCTCAGAAGGGACCACCACCCTCTGGCGCCTCACCCACGGCTGACACCATGTGCGCAGCCGTCACGGGATGAGCCGATACAGGCCACGGCCGACCCGTTCCAGGTCGTCGTAAGTCCTCGCCGCGTTGTCCGGCGCGTTTCGGCACATGTGCCCGGTGACCATGGTCCGGATCGTCGTATCCGCGTACCGAGTGCCGCGATCTTTCATCTCACTGAGGACCTGGGCCGGAGTGAAGGTGGCGCCTCCGCTTCGGGTGAGCAAGGCGTGGATCGCCATGAGAATCTCCTGCCGCACACCCTCCCGGCTCCCGGCTGACATCTCGTGAGGTTGTACGAGCACAGGCATCGGGTCGTCGGAAGCATCGTCGGCGGCAAGGCTCGCGGAGGCCGGATCCGGAGGCGCCCCCAGCGGATCCACCTCGTACACAGCCAGCCGTAGCCCGTCATCCACCTCGATCAACACGTCGCGCCACGCCTGGACGTGGTGGGCGGCCAACTCGGCGCCGATGATCTGGGCAGCGGTCGTCGGCAGCTTCGCCGTGTCGGCCGGGCGCAGGCTGATCCGCTCGCCTTCGATGGTCATGCCGTACCGCCGGGCGGCGCCGGTCATGTATCGGCGCAACCGTGCCGTCTCCACATAGACGAAGAGACGCTTCGCCACTCCTGGGAACGCGGCGAGCCGATAGAAGTCCTTGAGCACCTCGCCCAGCGCCATGGTCCACGCCGCGTTCTTCTCGTTCGGTTCTCGTGGGAACTTGAACTCGATCACGACGGGCGGATGATCGTCGACCACCAGATCGATACGCGAGCCCCTGAGCGCCGGATGGGGCCATTCCGCGCGAAGAGCGGCAGGGGCGACGCCCGCGTCGACCAGAGCCCGTGCCGAGGCGAACCGCACGGTGTCCTCCGTCAGCAGCGGGCCCAGACCATTGTGCCGATGAGCACGAAGCTCGGCAGCGACCGCCTCCCAAACTGGGCGCGCGATGCTCTCGTTCACCGGGCCCACTACGCGTCAATCTTGAAGTATTGGGTGGCCTGCTCGATGCTGAACTTCGACCGGAGTCTGCAGGCTGAATTCTGGTTGGCGAACATGCCGGGCTTCCACAATGCCTGGCCGCGTGGAACCGTCGCCTGCCAGTCCACTGGCACGACCCACTCACGACGATCTTGCTCGTCCTGGGGAGCCTCGGTGTGGACGTAGCTGCCCGCCAGGTCGAGCTCCTCCATCCTCCGGGTGACTCCGCCCGTGCTGAGAAGGGCCTCCGGGTAGGGACGTGCCTCAGCTGTGACGGTTCCGACGCCGACGTACCCTGACTGCGGTATGTGGACGAACACCCGGGCGCCGACGGGCAGCGCCCGCAGGGTTCTCGAGTAGAAGTCTCCGCCGCCGGCGGAGACGAAGCCGTAACGGCGCGCGTCTTCCCAGTTGCGTCCCCCCGGCTCGTCACCGAAGGCGACGTACCAGTCCTGTCCGTTCCAGGGCTCCTTCTTGCCGCGGCTCGTGGAGTTGGCGGCCGGGCTGGCGGCTTTGACGTCGTCCATCAGCCAGGTGCGCGCCAGGTAGGACCGCCCATCGTCTTCGAAGTAGCGGAAGAACAGCACGTTGACCGGAACCTGGTGCTCCGTGGCCAGATAGGTGACGATTCGCTCGGTAGCTGCGTCAATCTCACTGGCGACGACCGTCAGCGTATGACCGGTGTTAAGTGATTCGGGAGGGTTTGTGCCGAACCATTCCGCAAAAGCCTGATCGAACTCGCCGCTGTGTCCTCGTCTTCTCGCATAGTCGTCGTAGATGGCGCGGATCTCCTCATTGGTGAGGTTCCGCACCCACGAGCCGTAATCCAGAACCTGCGCCACGACATCCCGCGGAGTCCGGTCTCGCTTCAGTTCCAGGACGTGCAGCGCCCCCTCGGCGTCGATGCCGAGGAGGTCGATGAACTTGCCGTGTGCTGTCGGGACCTGCCTGCCGATGAGGAGCACGGGCAGCCCCAGGATGCTCGGGTCGGTCTCCAGCAGCTCTTCCAGCCGTGATTCCCGGGGCATCTTCGACGTCCCCACCTTGACCGGCTTGCCATCGACCCGCCACAGCCCGATCTCCAACGGCACGGCACGTACCTCCAACGCCCTAGACCGAAGCCTGGCCCCGATCGAGGCGGAGCAGGCAATGGCGTCGATACCCCCGTCAAGGGCGAGGAGTGTTTCCGTCTGGCGATCGTCATCAAGTCGCAAGCAACTCCGATGGGCACCACCCGTGTCAAGAAAGCGGGGTGCGGGGGGTGGTGAAGGTGCGGCGGTAGGCGGAGGGGGTGGTGTGCATGGCCCGGGTGAAGTGGTGGCGGAAGGTGACCGGGCTTTCGAAGCCTACGGCGGCGCCGACCTCCTCGACCGGGGCGGCCGTGGACTCCAGGAGGGGGAGGCTGGCGGCGATGCGCTGGGCGATGACCCAGCGGAGCGGGCTGGTGCCGGCCTGACGCTTGAAGTGCCGGATGAAGGAGCGTTCCGAGAGGCTTGCCGCTCTGGCCAGGTCGGCGACGGTGATGGGGTGGGCCAGGTGGGCCAGGGCCCAGGACATGGCGCGGGACACGGCGTCGTCGCCGCCGACCGGTGTCACCGCCGCCTCCACGTACTGGGCCTGGCCGCCTTCCCGGTGCGGGGGGATGACGAGGCGGCGGGCGACGGCGTTGGCGACGCGGGGGCCGTGGTCGGCGCGGATGAGGTGGAGGAGCAGGTCGAGGCCGGCGGCGCTGCCGGCGCTGGTCAGCACGTCGCCGCCGTCCACGTACAGGACCGAGGGGTTGACCTGGACGGTGGGGAAGCGTTCGCGGAGGAGGGGCGCGTACTTCCAGTGGGTGGTGGCCTCGCGTCCGTCGAGGAGGCCGGCGGCGGCGAGGGCGAACGCGCCGGAGCAGATCGACACCATGCGCGCGCCGCGCTCGTGGGCCTGGCGCAGGGCGGCGACGAGGGGCGCGGAGACGGGGCCGCGGACGTCGGCGACGCCGGGCACGATGACGGTGCCGGCCGAGGCGAGCGTGTCGAGGCCGTGTTCGGCGTGGAGGGTGAAGCCGCCGACGGCGCGCAGCGGCCCGGCGGTCTCGGCGCACACCTTGAGGTCGTACCAGGGGACGCCGAGCTCGGGCCGGGACAGGCCGAAGATCTCCACCACGCAGCCGAGCTCGAACGGCGACATCCTGTCGAAGGCGAGGACGGCGACCGTGGGAGGCGGAGCGGGCGGGGGCATGTCCGGATGTTAGCCCGCGCCTCTCAGCGGCAGAGAACTGGTCATGTACATACAGGGCGTGCAGACCGTTCTGCCGGACCACCGCTACGAGCAGGAGGAGATCACCGAGGCGTTCTCCCAGCTCACGGCGGCGGACGGGGAGCTGCTCAAGCGCTTCCACAGCGCCACCGGCGTCACCGGGAGGAACCTGGCGCTGCCGCTCGAGGACTATCCGAAACTCGACTCGTTCGAGCGGGCCAACGAGATGTACGTGGAGATCGCCCTGGACCTGGGGGAGCGGGCGATCGCGGGGGCGCTGGAGAGGGCGGGGCTGCCGCCGGAGAAGGTCGACCATCTGGTGTTCTGCTCCACGACGGGGCTGGCGACGCCGTCGCTGGACGCGCGGCTGGCCAAGCGGGCGGGGTTGCGCGCGGATGTGAAGCGGGTGCCGGTGTTCGGGCTGGGCTGCGCGGCGGGGGCGTCCGGGCTGTCGCGGTTGCACGACTATCTGCGTGGCTGGCCGGAGCAGACGGCGTTGCTGGTGTGCGTGGAGCTGTGCTCGCTGACGATCCAGCGGGACGACACCTCGATCGCGAACCTGGTCGCGAGCGGGCTGTTCGGGGACGGGGCGGGGGCGGTGGTCGCGACGGGGCACGGCGAGGGCCGGGAGGTCGTGGCGACGCGCAGCAAGCTCTATCCGGACACCGAGCACCTGATGGGCTGGGAGGTGGGCGGTCACGGCTTCCGCATCGTGCTGGACGCCGAGCTGCCCGCGTTCGTGGAGTCGGTGCTGGCGGGGGACATCAGGACGTTCCTCGCGGATTACGGGCTGACGCCCGACCAGGTGGGCACCTGGATCTGCCATCCGGGCGGCCCCAAGGTGATCGACAAGATCGTGGCGAACCTGGCGCTGCCGCCGGAGGCGCTGGAGGTGACCTGGCGGTCGCTGCGCGAGCACGGCAACCTGTCGTCGGTGTCGGTGCTGCACGTGCTGCAGGAGACGCGCGGACGCACGGGGGAGCCGGCCGTGCTGCTCGCCCTGGGGCCGGGGTTCTCCGCCGAGCTGCTCCTGCTGCACTGGTGAGCGCGTACCTGGTCCTGATCGGGCTGGTCGTCGTGGAACGGCTGGCCGAGCTGGTGGTGGCCCGCCGCAACCTGGCGTGGGCGCGCTCGCGGGGCGGCGTCGAGCACGGCGGGCGGCACTATCCGTGGATCGTCGCGGCGCACGTGGGCCTGCTGGTGGCGGCGCCGGCGGAGGTGTGGCTGCTGGGGCGGCCGTTCCTGCCGGCGCTGGGCTGGCCGATGCTCGCGCTCGTGCTGCTCGCCCAGGCGTTGCGCTGGTGGTGCATCGCCAGCCTGGGCAGGCGCTGGAACACGCGGGTGGTCGTGCTGCCGGGCGTGCCGCTCGTCACGTCGGGGCCGTACCGGTGGCTGCGCCATCCCAACTACGTCGCGGTGGTCGTGGAGGGGATCGCGCTGCCGCTGGTGCACACCGCGTGGCTGACCGCGCTCGCCTTCACCGTGGCGAACGCGGCCCTGCTCACGGTGCGGATCAGGGTGGAGGAGCGGGCGCTGGCCTGATCAGGGCTTGGAGACGGGGATCCGTTCCAGGCCCTCGGGCTCCTTGCCGGGGTACGTGCCGGTCAGGAGGGTGCTGACCGTGTAGAGGTGCCAGGCGGTGGCGGGCTTCTTGACCACCGGGTCGGCGAACAGGGCGCGCACCTCGTCCGGGTTCACGACGGGGGTGAGCGCGTCGAGGTTGCCGAGCACCTGCTGCCGCAGCACGTCGGTGAGGTCGGGGCCGGGGCTGGTGCGCCAGCTCCAGCCGCCGCCGGTCTTGGTCGTCGGCATGTGGGGCGGCGGCACGTGGGTCCGTTCCCACCAGCGGGGCGGCTTCATCCCTTCGACGAACCGCCACGGCTTCCCTTCGATGGGGACATCCCGCAGCTCGGGGGCGAATCTCAAAATAAGCGAATAAATCACCTCTTCCGAGAGTCGCCAGCCCTGGTCCAGCGCCAGCGCGGCCCGTACCACCCGGTTGTCCAGGAACGGCCGGACCGGGTCGCCCCGCCGCAGCGACCCCGCGCGAGCGCTGGCCTGCCAGCGGCCGACCTTGTACCAGATGTAGATGTGGTCCAGCGCCTCCAGCCGGTTCTTGCGCGCCTGCCAGGGCTTGGCGAGGGCGCGGGCGTGCTCGTTCGCCTCGGCGGTGAACAGCTTCTCGTCCTTGTAGAACGTGTTGTTGATCCGGCGCAGCAGGGCCTTGTCGCTCAGGTCGGTCTGGAGCAGGTTCAGGCTGCCCGCGCGCAGGGTCTCACCGCTCTGCCCGGACATGGTGGGCTTGCCGGAGTAGGGGAGGTAGCTCACGATCGTCTCGTACGCCGACGTCATCCCCTCGCAGGTGCGCAGCGTCTCCCACGCCCGGCTCAGCGGGTGCTCCACCAGCACGGCGTCACGCTCGGCGGTCTGCTGCGGGGCGATCACCGTGTGCTCGACCTTGAGCTGGGTGGCGATCTGCCGGGCCAGGATCACGTCCGGGTGCGTGTCGAGCCCGTTCGTGGTCACCCGGAACGGCACCCGCGCGGCGTGCAGCAGCGCGGCCAGGATGCGGGTGTCGCGCCCGCCGGTCAGCGCCAGGTTGACCGGCTCGCCCAGGTCGCGCAGCGGCGCGACGGTCGCCAGCAGCGCGTCGGCCAGCTCGCCGATCGCCGCCCGCTTGCGCCGCGCCGTGTCCGGCGCGCCCGCCGCCTCCGGCAGCGGCGTCTCCGTGATCGTCCGCTTCCCGTCGCGCACGTCGATCCGCGAGCTCGGGCGCAGCGCCGTCACTCCCCGGTACGGCGTCTCGTCCGACAGGAAGAAGCCCTGGCGGATCATCGTCTGGAGGGCGAGCACGTCATGGTCGATCCGGTCGGCCTGCTGCGCCGCCAGGTGCACGAGGAGCGCCCGGCTGCCCACCACGTGCAGCTCGGGCGTCTCGGCGTAGAAGACCGGGCAGACGCGGTTGATCGCGGTCGCGGCCGACAGCTCGCCGTCGCGCGCCACCCAGGCGGAGAAGCAGCCGCCCACGTCGCCGGCCGACGGGTCGCCGAGCAGCCGGGCGGCGTCGGCCGGGTCGGCCAGGTGGCCGTTCAGCCCGAGCACCCGCCCGCCGCTCTCGGTGAGCAGCGGCGGCTGCCGGGAGTCGTCGGGCTCGTTCGACCAGCCGAACAGCGACACCCCCCGGCCGTGCCACTCGCCGCCCCGGATCACCTCGGGAGGCACCGGGAAGGCGGTCTCGATAACGGATCGGACCTTGTCCAGGACACGGGCGGGGATCTCGTGGCCCTTCGCGGCCAGCCCCAAATAGACGCGCACGACGACCATGCCTACCGGATATCACCGGTTCACCACAATCGATCACGCGTGGATCGCGGTTTGCCGTCGCTTGCGTCACCGGCCCGGCCACACCGGGGATCGGAGCCGTCATACGGCCTGGAGGTGGCAAAAGCGATGAAATTTCGTCCGTTAATGGCAACTGTCGGAATCGCCGGGCTGCTCGCGCTCGCCGCGTGCGGCGGCCCCGGAGGTCAGCCCAGCGCCGGCGAGCGAGCGGCCCCCCAGGAAGCCCCCCGGGCCACGGCCCAGGCCGAGGACCAGACAGGGCAGGACCGGACCGGGCGGGACCAGGAAGACCGGAAGAACGAGGAACAGGACACGACCCAGGCGCAGATCTCCACGTTCGCCCTGGACGTGGACACCGCCTCGTACGCCTACACGCGCCGCGTCCTCCAGGAGGGCCGCTGGCCCGAGCCCGCCCGGATCCGGCCCGAGGAGTTCGTCAACTCCTTCAAGCAGGACTACGCCGAACCCCCGGACGACGGCTTCACCGTCCACACCGACGGCGCCCGCCTCGACACGCCGGGCCAGGCCGTCCTGCGCGTCGGCCTGCAGACCCGCCGCTCCTCCGCCGAGGCCCGGCGCCCCGCCAACCTCACCTTCGTCATCGACGTCTCCGGCTCCATGGCCGAGACCGGCCGCCTGGACCTGGTCAAGCAGGCCCTGCACACGCTGCTCGACCAGCTCGCCCCCGGCGACCAGGTCTCCGTCGTGGCCTTCAGCGACCAGGCCAGGGTGCTGGCCACGATGACCCCGCTCACCGCCAGGGACGACCTGCACCGGGCCGTCGACCAGCTCACCACCGAAGGCGGCACCAACCTGGAGGCCGGCCTCGTCCTCGGCTACCGGGAGGCCGCCGCCGCGCACCGCCCCGCCGCCACGAACCGCGTCATCCTGCTCTCCGACGGCCTGGCCAACCAGGGCAGCACCGCCTGGCAGGCCATCCTCGACCGGGTCAAGGAGCACGCCGGGCGGAAGATCACGCTCCTGACCGTCGGCGTCGGCCGCGAGTACGGCGACGAGCTGATGGAGCAGCTCGCCGACAACGGCGACGGCGCGGCCGTCTACGTCTCCACCCAGGAGGAGGCCGACAAGATCTTCGCCGCCCAGCTGCCCGCCAGCATCGAGCTGCGCGCCCGCGACGCCAAGGCGCAGGTCGTCTTCAACCCGTCGGTGGTGGAGAGCTACCGGCTGCTCGGCTACGAGAACCGCGCCCTGGCCACCGAGGAGTTCCGTGACGACTCGCGTGACGGCGGCGAGATCGGCCCCGGCCACGCGGTCACCGCGCTGTACTCCGTACGCCTCAAGGCCGGAGCCGAAGGCCAGCTCGCCACCGCCACCGTGCGCTGGCAGGACCCCGACACCCGCGCCCCCAGCGAGGCCACCGGGGCGGTGACCGTCGCCGACCTGGCGGAGACCCTGTGGCAGGGCGCGCCGCTGCGGCTGCAGGTCGACGTGCTGGCCGCCGCGTTCGCCCTTCACATGCGCGACGGGGAGGCGTTCGGGCTCGGCCTGCCCGCGCTCGGCGAGCACGCCAGGAGGCTGGCGGGCGCGGCCGAGGACCCGATGGTGGGCGAGCTGGCCGATCTCATCGCCAAGGCGGGCGCCGTGACCTCCTGAAACGCCGTCCGGCGGCGCGCGGGCCGGGCGCGCCGCCGGATAAAGGCGTACAGAGGGGTGGCTGGAGTCCGTTAGACTGATGCACGCATCGCAAGGGGCTATGGCGCAGTTGGTAGCGCGCCTCCATGGCATGGAGGAGGTCTGGGGTTCGAATCCCCATAGCTCCACCCCTCGTCGCGGCCCTCTGGTGGCCGCCGTCCGTCACAGGCCCAGAGAGGCGAGTTCCGCCCTGGTCGTGACGCCCAGCTTGGGATACGCCTTGTAGAGATGGTGCCCGACGGTGCGCGGGCTCACGAACAGCCGCTCGGCGATCTCCCGGTTGCTCAGCCCGGTCGCCGCCAGCCGCACGCTCTGCAGCTCCTGCGGGGTGAGCCGGTCGGCCAGCCCCGCCGCGTGGTCGCGCGCCGCACGGGTCTCCCCGGTGGCGCGCAGCTCGGCCCGCGCCCGCTCCGCCCAGGGACGCGCGCCCAGCCGCTCGAACGTCTCGGCCGCGCCGCGCAGGTGCGTGCGGGCGTCGGCGGTGCGCCGGTCGCGCCGCAGCCGCTCGCCGTAGAGCAGCGCGGTCCGTGCCTGCTCGAACGGGTAGGTCCGCATCCGTACGGCCCGCTCGAACAGGTCGGCGTCGTCGGCGATCAGCGCCCGGCAGCGCAGCGCCACGGCCTCGGCCCACGGCTGCGCGACCCGGCCGGCCCAGGACGCGAACAGCTGAGTAGCGGCCTCGGCGGGCCCCCTGCGCCCGAGCCGCACCGCCGCCTCGACCAGGATCGGCAGGTGCCCCATCACCCCCATCGGCCGCGAACCGGACACCACCGACTCCATCCGGTCCAGCGCCGCCTCGTGCCGCCCCAGGCCCAGGTCGAGCAGGCTCAGCGCGACCACCGCGTGCACCGCGCTCGGCGCGAGGTCACGCTCGATCGCCTCGGCCGCCAGCTCCCGGCAGCGCTCCTCGTCGCCCTCGACGGCGGCCAGCTCCGCCAGGGTCACCGACAGCTCGATGCGCGGCATGCGCTGGCAGGTGTCGGCGGCGATCTGCAGCCCGTCGGCCAGCGTGGCGCGCGCGTCGGCGTGGCGGCCGGTGAACAGCAGGGTCCGCGCCAGCACGGCCTGCACGGCGGGCAGCACGCCGAGCGCCCCCCGCGCCCGGCACTCCCGCTCCAGCGCGGAAGCCAGGCGCATCGCGCCCTCCATGTCGCCGATGACCAGGTGCAGCCGGGCGAACAGCAGCCGGTCCTGGAGGTCGTCGTGGGGCGGCCCGGCCAGCAGCTCCCTCAGGGTCTCGATGCCGCCGTCGTCGAGCCGGTTGGTGGCCAGCGCCGCCGTGGCCAGCCGGTGCACGTCGGAGTCAGGCGGCACGCAGGCGGCGATCCGGTCGAGCGCCGCGAAGTCGTTGGCCCGCCAGGCCGCCCGCGCGGCGCCGCGCAGCAGGGCGGGCAGCTCCGCCGGGGTGACCTGCCCGGCCGACTCGAACAGCAGGGCGTGCGCCTCCTCCGTCCGGCCCAGCCCGTCGGCGATCACCGCCTTGAGCGCGGCGGCCTCCGCCGAGGCGCCGACCTGGCCGGTCAGGCGGTCGGCCCGCTCGAACTGGCCCGCATCGGCGGCGGCGCGGGCCGCGGCCAGCAGCCTGCGCTCGCGCGTGACCGGGTCGGGGGTGAGGGCGGCGGCGCGTTCGTAGGCGGCGGCGACGGCCGCGTGGCCCCGCCGCTCCCCGGCCCGCAGCGCCGTGCTCTCCAGGGCGGCGGCCACCCGCTCGTCGGGGCCCGTCGCCGCCGCCGCGAGATGCCAGGCCCGCCGGTCGCCGTCCAGGACCTCCGCCAGCGCGCGGTGCGCCTCGGCCCGCCGGCTGGCCGTCGCCCCCTGGTAGGCGGCGCTCCTCATCAGCGGATGGCCGAAGACGAGCCGGTCGCCGTCGATCCGCAGCAGCCCGGCCGCCTCCGCCGGGTCGAGGTCGGGCAGGCCCGCGCCCAGCCGCCCGGCGGCCCGCAGGACGGCGGCCGGCTCGCCGGTGTCGTCGGCCGCCGCCACCAGCAGCACCGTCCGCGTCGCCGCGGGCAGCGCGCCGATCCGGTCGCCGAACGTCCGCACGATCCTGTCCCGTACGGGGACGGGCCCGGGACCCGGCGTGAGCCCCCCGGCGTCACGACTCCGGCGGGCCCGGGCCAGCACGCGCAGCGCCAGCGGGTTGCCGTCCGCCTCGGCCAGCACCTCCTCGCGCACGTGCGGCGGCAGGTCGCCGACCAGCGCCCGCGCCGCCTCACCCGTCAGTCCGCCCAGGCGCAGCTCCGGCAGCCCCGTCGTGGGGAAGCCGGGAGCGTGCGGCTCGCGTACGGCGAACATCATCACCACGCCCTCGGCCCGCAGCCGGCGCGCGGCGAACAGCAGGGCGGCGGCGGAGGCGCTGTCGAGCCACTGGGCGTCGTCGACCAGGCACAGCAGCGGCGCCCGCTCGGCCAGCAGGCCGAGCACCGCCAGTCCGATCATGAACGTGTCGCCGTCACCGTCACTCCCGGCCAGCCCGAGCGCGCCCGCGAGCGCGGCGGCCTGGCGGGGCGGGAGGGCGTCGAGGCGGTCGAGGAGGCCGCCGGTGAGCAGGCTGAGCCCGGCGTACGGCAGCTCGCTCTCCGCCTCGATCCCGGTCGCGCGGAGCACGTGCATGCCGTGGGCTCGGGCCAGGCCGGCGGTGTGGTCGAGCAGCGCCGTCTTGCCGATGCCCGCCTCGCCGCGGACGACCAGCGCCCCGCTCGTGCCCTCGCGGGCGGCGGCGAGCAGGGCGCCGACCGCCGCCTTCTCCTCCGTCCGCCCCCGCAGCATGCCTCAGAGGCTACCGCCAGTGATCGGCCGCCCAGGCGCGGTAGGTCCTGGCCGGGCGGCCGGTGAGCTCCTCGACGGTCGCGGTGACCGGCTCGGGCTCGGGAGCCGGGCCCGTCATCCTGGCGACCAGCCCCTCGGCCACCTCGGCTCCGAAGACGGCCGCGTACTGCTCCCTGACCTCCTCCGGGGACGGCTGCTCGAAGCGCAGCTCGCGCCCCAGCACCTCCGACAGCACGGCCACCCGCTCGGGCGCGGTCAGCGCCTGCGGCCCGGTCAGCACGTGGGCCGTCCCGTCGTGCCCCTCGCCCGTGAGGACGCGCACGGCCGCGGCCGCCACGTCGGCCTCGTGGATGTGGGACCGCGCCCACCCGGCGGACGGCTCGCGGACCACGCCGTCGCGCCGGATGCCGTCGGCCCACTTGAGGTCGTTGGCCGCCAGCCCGGTGATGCGCAGGAACGTCCACGCCGAGGCGTGCTCCCTGATCAGCCGCTCGATCTCGGCGTGCGAGGCGTTGATCGGGTCGCCCGCGCCCGCCGCCGCGGAGGAGAAGTAGACGACGTGCCTGCCCGCCAGCCTCTTGATCGTCTCGGGTGCGGCATGGTCGGCCCGGAGCGTCGGCCAGACGAGGAAGACCTTGCTCACGCCCTCCAGCGCCGCGTCGAGCGAGCCCGGCACGGCCAGATCGCCCTCGGCCACCGGCACGGGCAGCCGCGCCCGGCCCCTGTCACGGGCCAGCGCCCGCACCCCCGGCACCCCGGCCGCCGTCAGCTGCCTGACGACCTCGCCGCCCACGCGGCCTGTCGCCCCTGTCACCAGAATCATGCCTCGACGGTAGGAGCGGCCCTGCCCGGTCAGCATCAGTCGATCGACTGATGCTGACGGTCACGGCGCGACCGTAGCGTCGGCGTCATGAACGAGACGATTCTGGTGACAGGCGCCACCGGCCACACCGGCGGGCACGTGGTGCGGCAGTTGCACGAGCGCGGCGGCGTGACGATCAAGGCGTTGACCAGGGACCCCGCCAAGGCGGAGTTCCCCGAGGGGGTGCTGGCGGTCAAGGGCGACCTGAGCGATCCCGCCTCCCTCGACGAGGCGCTGGAGGGCGTGACCAAGATCTTCCTGGTGTGGCCGACGATGTTCGCCGAGCGGTCGCCCGGTGTGGTGATCCCGGAGCTGGCGGCCCGGGCACGCCGGATCGTCTACCTGTCGGCGGGCGGCGCCGAGACCAACGACGACCCGGACAACGCCTCGCACGGCCGGATCGAGCAACTGATCAGGCAGCACGCCCAGGAGTGGACGTTCCTGAGGTCCGGCGGCCACATGAGCAACGACCTCGGCACCCCGGTGCCCGCCGACGGCGTGGTGCGCGGGCCGTTCCTGAGCTGGGCGCGCTCGCAGATCCACCCCCGAGACCTCGCCGCGGTGGGCGTGCGGGCGCTGCTCACCGACGACCTGCTCAACACGGCGACGCCGATGCTGACCGGTGAGGAGCTGATGACCGGCGCCGAGCGGATCCAGGTCGTGGCCGAGCTGGTCGGCAGGCCGGTGAAGAGCGTGGAGGAGCTCGCGCCCGAGGAGGCCAGGGAGTGGTTCCTGGCGTGGGTGCCGCCGGAGGACGTGGACGCCGTCATGGCGACCATGAAGGAGGTCGCCGCGCGGCCCGAGCCGGTCGTCCCGGCCGTCCGGGAGATCCTCGGCCGGCCGGCCACGCCCTACCGGGAGTGGGTGCTCGACCACCTGCCGGCGTTCGTGGAGCCGACCGCCGAGGGCGTCGGCCTGGCCTTCGTCAGCCTGGTCAACCGGGGCGAGAGCGCCGCCGTGACCCGCCACCTGATGGCGTCCGGCCAGGTCAGCGGGCCGGTCGAGGGGCCCTACCTGCGGGCGGGCGACGACCGGTTCGCCGTGCGGTTCACCGCCGAGTCCGCCGTCGGCCTCTACACCGTGCGCGACGGGCGGATCGTCGCCGAGGAGCGCTTCTCCACGCCGTGAACCCCGGGGCCCGGCTCGCCCGGCCGGCGCGAGGACTGCTATGAAGGCAGGCCGGGAGAAGAGGGGCGTCTTGCTGGAGATCTTGACCTTCGTGCTGCTGATCGGCCTGTTGCTGCTGGCGCTGGCCTGGCCGGTGGCGGTGCTCGCCGTTCTCGCGCTCGCCGCCCTGTCCTGGTGGCGCCACGGGCGGCGGCCGGCGTGGGCGCCGCCCGCCGTGGCGGCGGCCACGGCCCTCGCCGCCTACGGCTACGGGCTGAGCACGACGACGTTCGGGGCGTGGACGGACCCGGACGACCGGTGCGGGCTCGCCAGGCCCGACCTGTACGCCTACGGTCATCGCGGCCCGGAGTCCGGGGCGCTGAGCATGTGGCCGCTGGGCGACACCACGTGCGGCCCCGACCTGGTGCCCGGCTTCGTCAATCCGCTGATCGTGGGATCGGCGGCGGTAGCGGTGGCGGCGACGGTGGCGCTGGTGGCCCGGCGTCGCCGGGCGGCGCTCGCGGGGGAGCGGGGCTAGTCCTTGGGGCTGGTCTTCGAGTCGAGCCAGTCGTCGATCAGCGCGGTGAAGTCCTCGCCCGTGTGGTGGTTGACCCAGGCCGTGAACGACGCCCGGTCCTGGCCGGTGTTGCGGTGCTCCTGGGCCCAGGCGCGGGTCATGGCGAAGAACCGCTCGTCGCCGATCCGCTCGCGGATCTCGTGCAGCATCAGCGCGGGGCCGTAGTAGATGTTGCTCCCCGCGAACCAGTCGCGCCGGTAGTCGCCGGGCGGGCCCTGCCTCTTGCGCAGGTCCCTCTCGTGCACGCGCACGTCGGCCATGAGCTCGTCCATCGTGCCCGGCTCGTGGTCGGCGTGCCACTGGAGCTCGAAGTACATGGCGAAGCCCTCGTTCAGCCACACGTCCTTCCAGGTGCGCGGGCCGACGCTGTCGCCGAACCACTGGTGGGCGAGCTCGTGCAGCACCACGGAGGGCTTCAGGTACTCGCCGCCGAGGGTGATCATCTGCTGGGTCTCCATGCCGGTCTCGCTGGTGGAGACCAGACCGGCGCTGGGGAAGGGGTACGGGCCCACCCTCTTCTCCATCCAGCGGATCAGCTCCGGCGTCCGGCGGGCCACCGGCAGGGCGGTCCTGGCGTCGCCGGGGCGGATCCAGTAGGTGATCGGGAGGCCGCGCGGCCCCTTGTCCCGGTGCAGCCGGTACCGGTCGGCGGTGAACAGCGTCAGGTAGCTGGCGACCGGGTCGGTCGACCTCCACAGGTAGGTGGCCTTGCCGCCCTTCTCGCTCCTGCCCCGGTACGTGCCGTGCGCGACGCCCGCCCAGCCCTTGGGCACGGTGATGGCGACGTCGTAGAGTGCCTCGTCCGACGGGTGGTCGTTCACCGGGAACCAGGTGAAGGCGCCGTAGGGCTCCTGCAGCGCCCAGATGGACCCGTCGAACTGCGGCTGGGCGCCGAGGTAGCGGAGGTCGTAGCGCCGCTGCCCGGAGGTGTGCGGCTCGGGCACGCCGTGATAGCGGACGACGACCCGGGCGCCCTGGTCGGCGGCGAGCTGGGCGGGCAGCGGGATCGTCAGGTCGTCCTTGCGCCGCTGCGGCTTGACGGCCCTGCCGTCCACGGTCACCTTGTCGATCTTGAGGGCGTGGCCGAAGTCGAGCCTGATCTCGCTGATCGGCTCCACGGCCCGCAGGGTGAGCGTGGCGGTGCCCGTCAGGGTGTGGGCGGACGGCTTCCAGCCCAGCTTGAGGTCGTAGTGGAGGACGTCGATCGACGGGTTGCCGTAGGCCGGGTAGACGGGATCCTCGACCGGCTGCGAGCGTCCCTTGGCGTAGGGGGTCAGGTCCACCGGTGGGGAGGCGGTGACCGCCGAGGCGGTGCCGCCGCTGGTGGCGGTCAGCGCCGCAGCCAGGACGAATATGGATAATCTCCGCATCCGCGTCAGCCTAGGGATCTTGGGAGCGCGTGTCGAGACGCGTCAGGACATGACGTACAAGACCCTTTTGGTATGGGGTGGGAGGGTGGAGCCGCGTTACCCTGCGCTCAGAATCGGGTTCTGAGCCATAGGGAGAGCCATGCCGGACAACCTCGTCTTCCGCCAGCCCCCGACCTTCGACAGCCTGGAGGAGGAGCGACTGCATCGCAAGCAGCGGCTCGCGGCGGCGCTGCGCATCTTCGGCAAGTTCGGCTTCGAGGAGGGGATCGCCGGGCACATCACCGCCCGCGACCCGGAGCTGACCGACCACTTCTGGGTCAACCCGTTCGGCATGTCGTTCAAGCACATCACGGTCAGCGACCTGCTGCTCGTCGACCACGACGGCAACGTGGTCGAGGGTGACCGGCCGGTCAACCGGGCGGCGTTCGCCATCCACTCCCAGGTGCACCAGGCCAGGCCCGACGTGGTCGCGGCGGCGCACAGCCACTCGGTCTACGGGCGGGCCCTGTCGGCGCTCGGCCAGACCATCGAGCCGATCACCCAGGACGCCTGCGCCTTCTACCGGGACAACGCCCTGTTCGACGACTACACGGGCGTGGTGACCGAGGTGGAGGAGGGCAAGCGCATCGCCGCCGCGCTGGGCGGCAACAAGGCCGTCGTGCTGCGCAACCACGGCCTGCTCACGGTCGGGGAGACGGTCGACTCGGCCGTCTGGTGGTTCGTCACGATGGAACGCTCGGCCCAGGTGCAGCTCGTCGCCAAGGCCGCCGGGCAGGTCGTGCCCATCGAACCGGCCAACGCCGCGCTCACCCATTCGCAGGTCGGCACCGAGCTGGCCGGCTGGGTGAGCTTCCAGCCGCTGCACGACCAGATCGTCCGCGAGCAGCCCGACCTGTTCGACTGACGGCTAGGCGCGGGCCACGCCGGCCAGGATGCCCGGCCGCTTCAGGTCGGGCGCGGCCGGCGGCGCCTGCGGGTCCCAGTCGGCGACCGGGACGAGGCCCGGCTCCAGCAGGTCGAGGCCGCCGAAGAAGCCGGCGATCTGGTCGCGGTCGCGCCGCGCGATGCCGCCCGCCGCCGTCGCCGCGTAGACCTGCTGGCCGGAGCGTGCCACCCCGTCGTCGGCGTCGCCCGCGTAGATGTGCGACAGCACCAGGTGGCAGCCCGGCCGCAGCCGCTCGCGGATCCGCGCGGTGACGCGCGCCGCCTCGGCGTCGTCGGTGACGAAGTGCAGCACCGCCACCAGCAGCACCGCGTACGGGCGCGTCAGGTCGAGGTGGCCGGTGACGCGCGGGTCGTCGAAGATCGCGTCGGGGTCCCTGAGGTCGCCCTCCACGGCGATGGCGCCCGCGTCGCCGGCCAGCAGCGCCCGCGCGTGGACCTGGACGATCGGGTCGTTGTCGACGTAGACGACGCGCGAACCGGCGGCGTGCCGGCGGGCCACCTGGTGCACGTTGTCCTGGGTGGGCAGGCCCGCGCCGATGTCGACGAACTGGCGGACGCCGGCGTCGGTCAGCTCGCGGACGGCCCGGCCCAGGAAGGCGCGGTTGGCGCGGGCGATCTCGCGGGCGTCGTTGCCCATCTGGCGGCCGATCTCGATCATCCGCTCGGCCGCCTCCCGGTCCGAGGCGAAGTTGTCCTTGCCGCCGAGGTAGTAGTCGTACATGCGCGCGACGCTCGGCACCCGCACGTCGATCCCGGCGGGCGCCTGCTCGGGGCCGCTCACGCGACCACCCCTCTCGTGGACGACACGTAGACGATCTTCCCGGAGGCGATTCTAGGCACGCCGGAACGTGTGCCGATAGGCCAGCGGCGAAACCCCCACGGCGGCGTGCAGGTGCTGGCGCAGCGACACCGCCGAGCCGAACCCGGCCCGCCGCGCCACCTCCTCCACGCCCAGATCGGTCGTCTCCAGCAGGTGGCGGGCGTGCTCGACGCGCTGCCTGGTCAGCCAGCGGGCCGGGCTCATCGCCGTCTCCTCGCGAAAGCGCCTGGTGAACGTCCGCACGCTCATCCCGGCGTGCCCGGCCAGCGCCTCCAGGTCGAGCGGCGCGTCGAGCCGCGACAGCATCCACGCGCGGGTGGCGGCGGTGCCGTTGCCGGAGGCGGGCGGCAGGTGGCGCTCGATGTACTGGGCCTGGCCGCCCTCCCGCCACGGCGGCATGACGCACCGCCTGGCCGCGCGGTTGGCCACCTCGCTGCCGTGGTCGCGCCTGACCACGTGCAGGCACAGGTCGAGCCCGGCGGCGACCCCGGCCGAGGTGAGCACGTCGCCGTCGTCGATGAACAGCACGTCGGGATCGAGCCTGACCTTCGGGAACAGGGCGGCGAAACGGGCGGCGTCGCGCCAGTGGGTGGTGGCCCGGCGGCCGTCGAGCAGCCCCGCTGCCGCCAGCACGTACGCGCCGGTGCAGATCGACATCACCCGGGGCCGCCCGCGCAGCGCCTCGCGCAGCTCGCCGGGGATCGTGCCGTCGCGCATCACCTGGCCGCCGTGCACACCCGTGACCACGACCGTGCCGGCGGTGTCGAGCACGTCCAGGTCGTGGTCGGGCAGCACGCTGTAGCCGGCCGAGCAGCGCACCGGCGCCCGGCCCGGCGAGCACGTCACCACCTCGTACAGCTTCTCCCCGGCCGGCGACTCCGCGGTCCAGAACACCTGGCCCGGCACGCCCAGGTCGAGCGGGGCGAACTGGTCGAGCACGACGACCGCGATCCGATGCGCCATGGCCGGATTCTTTCACATCATGGCCAACCGGCCACTCGCGGCCATATCGGCAGTTGTCCAAGGATGGACGCATGACTGTGAGCACCACCCCTGCCAGGCGCGTCCGGGTGCACCGGGCCTGGTTCGTCGCGGCCGTCGCGTTCGTCGCCATCCTCGGCGCCGCCGGCTTCCGCGCCACCCCCGGCGTCCTGATCACACCGCTCCAGGAGGAGTTCGGCTGGGGCAAGGGCGTGATCTCGCTGGCCGTCTCGATCAACCTGGTGCTCTACGGCCTGACCGCGCCGTTCGCCGCCGCGCTGATGGACCGCTTCGGCATGCGCCGCGTCGTCTCGCTGGCGCTGCTGCTCGTCGCCGTGGGCAGCGGGCTCACGGTGCTGATGACCGCGACCTGGCACCTGATGCTGCTGTGGGGCGTGCTCGTCGGGCTCGGCACCGGGTCCATGGCGCTGGTGTTCGCGGCCACGGTGACCGACCGGTGGTTCGTCCGGCACCGCGGCCTCGTCACCGGCGTGCTCACCGCGGCGGGCGCCACCGGGCAGCTCGTCTTCCTGCCCGTGCTCGCCCACCTGGCCCAGGGGCCCGGCTGGCGGGTCGCCTCCCTGGCCGTCGCCGGGTCGGCCCTGGCCGTGGTGCCGTTCGTGTGGTGGCTGCTGCGCGACCGGCCCGAGGACGTGGGCACCACCGCGCTCGGCGCCGACCCGGACGCGCCGCGTACCCCGGCCTCCACCGTGAACGCCGCCGTCCGCGCGCTCACCGTGCTGCGGTCGGCGGCCCGTACGCGCCCGTTCTGGTATCTCGCGGGCGGGTTCGCGATCTGCGGCGCCAGCACGAACGGGCTCGTCAGCACCCACTTCATCCCGGCGGCGCACGACCACGGCATGCCCGAGCCGATGGCCGCCGGGCTGCTGGCCGTGATCGGGATCTTCGACATCGTCGGCACCGTCGCCTCCGGCTGGCTCAGCGACAAGGTGGACCCGCGCATCCTGCTCGGCGTCTACTACGCGCTGCGCGGGCTGTCGCTCATGGTGCTGCCGAGCCTGTTCGCCGCCACCGCCGAGCCCAGCATGCTGATCTTCATCGTGTTCTACGGGCTGGACTGGGTGGCGACCGTGCCGCCCACGGTCGCGCTGTGCCGCAGCGTCTACGGGACCGACGGGGCCGTGGTGTTCGGCTGGGTGTTCGGCGCGCACCAGGTCGGCGCCGCGATCGCCGCCGTCGGCGCCGGGCTCGCCCGCGACCAGCTCGGCGCGTACGACGTCGCCTGGTACGCCTCCGGCGCCCTCTGCCTCCTGGCCACCGGCATGTCCCTGGCGATCAGGCATAGTAAGGGGCGATGAACGACGCAGAGCTGATGGTCCTGCCCCTCGTGGTCAGGATCGAACGGGCCACGCCCCCCGAGCGCACCGACGCCCTGGAGGCCGCGGCGACGGCCGTGCTGAGCCTGCTCGACGACCCCGGCGAGTGGGCCGCCGAGCTGCATGCCTGGCAGTCCACCGGCAAGATCCGCAAGGTGGTGCGGCGGGCCAGGGGCGCCGAGTGGCGCCGGGCGCTCGCGCTGCCCGGCCGCACGATCGAGCACCGCAGCGCCGAGGTGCGCGTGCACCCGCCGGTGCCGCTCGACGACTGGCCGCGCGACCTGGCCCGGCTGCAGGTGTCCGGCACCGAGCTCGCCGACACGCGCGAGCCCGGCCCGGCCGAGCCGCCGGTCCTGTGGGAGAACGCGCGCCTGGCCATGTCCGCGGGCAAGGCGATGGCGCAGGCCGGGCACGCCGCCCAGCTCGCCTGGTGGGCCAGCGACGACGCCGGGCGGGCGGCCTGGCGGGAACGCGGCCTGACCGTGTCGGTGCGCGCCGCCGCCCGCGAGCCGTTCGACGCCCTGGCCGCCGCCGGGCTGCCGGTGGTGCGCGACGCCGGGTTCACCGAGATCGAGCCCGGCTCCAGCACGTTCGTCGCCGACGTCCCGTGGCTGCGGGCCGACTCGGCTAGAGCGTGAAGACGTCCGCCAGCACCCCGCCCGCGGGCGTGATCCGCGCCGGTGACGGGCTGTCGTAGACGACCATCAGCCGCCCGTCGTCGAGCAGCGCCAGGCCCTCCGGATGGTCGCAGCCGACACCGTACGGAAGCTCCAGGACCGTCTCCAGCTCGTCCGCCGGGACCAGGAGCTCGCGCCGGGCGCCGATCCGCCAGCGCACCACCCGCACCGGCCCGTCCAGGTCCATCGTCGGCCCGGCCAGCAGCAGGAGCGAGCCCCGGTCCGGGCACATGTCGCGCACGCCGAGCCCGCCCAGGTCCAGGAAGTGCTTGCGGCACGGCTCGGCCAGGCTCAGCCGGCCCAGGCCCGCCTCCTGCGGCCGCAGCTCCAGCACCACCGCCCAGCCGCGCAGCACCGGCCCGCGCAGTCCCAGGTAGACGCGGCCGGCGGTGACCGCGATGCCCTCCACGTCGAAGCCGTTGTCCTTGCCCGGCAGCGCCAGGAACGGCCCCAGGTGCGGGTCGTCGCGCAGGTGGCCGGTCAGCTCGCGCGGCCCCGACATGATCGCGCCGGGCTGCGGCGCGCCGGTCCGCGGGTCCAGCGGCAGCCGGACGAGGATGAACCGGTTCTCCTCCCGCACCACCGTGGCCAGCCGGGCGGAGGCGCGTCCGGGGTCCTTGGACTTGACCTTCTTGCGCTTGAGCGCGTGCGAGCCGGTCAGCCACAGGAAGCCGTCGGACCTGGCCAGGCCCTCGATGTCGGCCTCGTCGTCCGGCCCGGCGGGCAGGTCCACGTAGTCGGCCAGCCGGTGACCGCGCTGGTCACCGTAGTGCTCGCCCGTCCACGACAGGTGCTCGAACGTGGCGGTCTCGTCGCCGGCCACCCACAGCCCGTGCGGGCTCTGCCGGACCGCCGACAGGTTCGTGTGCGTCCGGGCGGTCCGGGACGCGAGGTCGAAGCGGAGCTCTACCTGTTCCACGCAGTCATGATGACACTTCGATAGCTTCCGCCACTTAAAGGGCTGTTATGCCGTACGCTCCCGTCGTGCTCGATGGGGAAGACGGGACAGAGGGTGCCCGAGTGAAGACCAAGATCCGGCCTGGCAGCCCTCCGCCCAAGCGCTCCCGCATCGGGGACCTGCGCATGGGGGTGGTCTACCGCGGGCTCGCCGTCGTGGCGGTCGTGGCCGTCGCCGCCGTCACCGTGGTGCTCGTCCGCCCCTCCGACCCGGACGAGGCAGGGCAGCGGCCGATCGCCGCGCCATCGGCCGTGCCCGCCTCGTCCGCGCCACCCGCGTCCACCCCGCCGGCCTCGCTCGATCCGGCTCCGACGCCCGTCGCCGTCGACTCCACCCCCACCCCCAAGCCGGGCTCGTCGCTCGCGCCCGGCTACACGGCGATGGAGGCCCTGTACGCCGACGACCGCCTGCCGAGACTGCCCGCCAAGATCCGGCGGCTGAAGCTGCCCGCTCCCGCCAAGCGCCTGCTGAAGGACAAGCGCGCCGGCCTCGCCCTGCCGGACCTCGGCCGCCCCTGGAAGACGTACGGAGCCGCGCCGTTCACCAGCAAGCAAGTGCTGCCCAAGCTGCGCGGCGACAGCAGGCGCGGCATGCTCGTGAGCTGCCCGGTGCCGATCAAGCCGCAGAAGTCCCCCCGCGACACCGCGCTGCTGGCCGCCCGCTGGACGCTCAACCACCACCCCGAGGGCGCCAAGGTCCGCTGGCTGGCCTCCCAGCCGGTCAAGCGCGGCTGGATGCTCGTCTACCAGGTCTCGTACGGCAAGCGCAGCTCGCGCGCGGCCGTCGTGGTGGCCGACAGCGGAATGGCCAAGCCGGGTTTGGCGTTTGTGACAGTGCCTGACTCGCAGCGCAAGAGGTGGCGCGACATCACGCGTGTGGTCTCCGGGGTGCGTGTCCTAGGCTAATTGATCATCATTGCGGCGATTTGGGGGAGTGGCGCCGTGGAAGAACGGACTGGATCGCCGCAGGTGCCGAAGAAGGGCAAGGTCAAGCCGCCCTGGCGGGCCGAAGGGCTGCCCGGCACCCCAGGCGGCCGCCCGAAGATCAACTGGTGGCGGTTCGCCGTCACCCTGCTGGTCGTCTACGCGGCGTTCTTCTTCGTCTCGTCCTTCTTCGACAGCAACCAGGTCGAGACCGTCTCCTACACCGAGTTCACCAAGCAGGTGAACGGCGGGAACGTCAAGGAGATCTACGCCACCGGCCTGTCGGTCGAAGGTCATCTCAAGAGCGCGGCCAAGGACCCCGGCAGCGGCAACCAGTCCTATACGGACTTCCGCACCGAGATCCCCACCTTCGCCAACACCGACCAGCTCTCGCAGCAGCTCAACGCGGCAGGCGTGGAGATCAAGGCGGAGCCGCTCACCTCGGGCCGCGGCTTCTTCCTCAACCTCCTGCTGTCGCTGCTGCCCGTGCTGCTGCTGGCCGGGCTGTGGATCTGGATCATGCGCCGCGGCGCCAGCATGATGGGCGGCGGCGGGCTCGGCGGCCTCGGCAAGTCGAAGGCGGCCAAACCCCTCGAAGCGGGGCAGGTGCGGGTCACGTTCGAGGACGTGGCGGGCATCGACGAGGTGGAGAACGAACTCGTCGAGATCGTCGACTACCTCAAGGATCCCGACAAGTACCGCAGGCTCGGCGCCAAGCTGCCCAAGGGCGTGCTGCTCGCCGGCCCGCCCGGCACCGGCAAGACGTTGCTCGCGCGGGCCGTCGCCGGCGAGGCCAAGGTGCCCTACTTCTCGGCCAGCGCGTCCGAGTTCATCGAGATGATCGTCGGCGTCGGCGCGTCCCGGGTCCGCGACCTGTTCGAGGAGGCGCGCAAGGTCGCCCCGTCGATCGTGTTCATCGACGAGATCGACGCCATCGGCCGGGCACGCGGCGGCGCGGGCGGCATCGGCGGCCACGACGAGCGCGAGCAGACGCTCAACCAGATCCTCACCGAGATGGACGGCTTCTCCGGCGCCGAAGGCGTCATCGTCATCGGCGCCACCAACCGGCCCGAGGTCCTCGACCCGGCCCTGCTGCGGCCCGGCCGCTTCGACCGCACCGTCCAGGTCGGCCTGCCCGACCAGGCCGGCCGCACCGCCATCCTCGGCGTCCACAGCAGGGGAGTGCCGCTCGACGGCGCCGTCAGCCTCGACCAGCTCGCCAAGACCACGCCCGGCATGACCGGCGCCGACCTCGCCAACCTCGTCAACGAGGCGGCCCTGCTCGCCGCCAAGCGCGGCAAGGAGAAGGTCGGCATGGCCGACTTCGCCGACGCGCTGGAGAAGCTCCAGCTCGGCGCCGCCCGCAGCATCGTCATGCCCGAGGACGAGCGCACCCGCACCGCCTACCACGAGGCCGGGCACGCCCTGCTCGGCATGCTCCAGCCCGGCGCCGACCCGGTCAGGAAGATCTCCATCATCCCGCGCGGCCGGGCGCTCGGCGTCACGCTGTCCACCCCCGACACCGACCGCTACGCCTACGACGAGAAGTACCTGCGCGGCCGCATCACCGGCGCGCTCGGCGGCATGGCGGCCGAGGACGTCATCTACGGCGTCATCACCACCGGCGCCGAGAACGATCTGGAGCAGGTCACCATGATCGCCCGCGGCATGGTCGGCCGCTGGGGCATGTCGGCCAAGGTCGGCCCGCTCACCATCCTGCCCAGCGACGGCCAGCCGCAGGCGTCGCCCGCCACCCTCGCCATCGTCGACGAGGAGGCGCGGCGGATCGTGGACGAGTGCTACGCCGACGCCGTGCGCATCCTGCGCGAGAACCGCGACAAGCTCGAAGGCATCGTCGCCGCCCTGCTGGAGCACGAGACCCTCGACGAGGCCACCGCCTACGGAGCCGCCGGTTTGGCCAAAAGTTAGCGAGGGGCCGACGTAGGCTCGGCCCACGCCGGGGAACGACCATCGGAACGACGATCGGGAGGACTTGGCGTGACTCTGACGGACCAGCTCGTCGCCGAGCTCGGCGATCCCGGCCTGGAGCAGCTCGCCGGGATGCTCGGCACCGACCCGGCCACGGTCCGCGAGGTCCTCAGGGCGGCGACCGGCGTCGTCGTCGCCGGCATGGTCCGCAGCTCCGAGCACCCCGACGGCGCCGAGGCGCTGCGCGGCGCGCTCGACGACCACGTCGACGCCGACCCCTTCAACGGCGACGTCGCCACCCTGGCCCGCGACGGGCAGAACATCCTCGCCCACGTCCTCGGCGGCCAGGGCGCCGACCACGCCGCCGACGCGCTCGCCGACCTGACCGGCCTCGACTCCGCCGCCCTGGTCAAGGTGCTGCTCCTGCTCGCCCCCATGGTCATGTCACTGCTCGCCGACCGCGCCGAACGCGCCGGCATGAGCACCCAGGACATGACCGCCGAACTCCGCCGCGAGCGCGCCGCCGTCCCCGCCGCCCTCGAGCCCCTGCTCGCCGACCTCCTCGGCGCCCCGTCCTCGCCCACGCGGTCGCCGCACGCCGAATGGTGACCGGTAGGCTGACCCGGTGATCGTTCTGGCCTCAGCTTCTGCCGCCCGCCTGGCCCTGCTGCGCAGCGCCGGACTCGACCCCAAGGTGATCGTGAGCGGGGTCGACGAAGAGGCGTTCACCGCCCACACCCCCGCCGCCCTCGCCCTCGTGCTGGCCAAGGCCAAGGCCACCGCCGTCGCCGAACGGCTGGACGAAGGGCTGGTCATCGGCTGCGACTCCATCCTGGAGCTCGACGGCCGCCCCTACGGCAAGCCCGCCTCCGCCGAGGAGGTCGCCGAGCGCTGGCGGATCATGCGCGGGCGCACCGGCAGGCTCGTCACCGGCCACTGCGTCATCGACGTCGCCGCCGGCCGCCAGGCCGCCGAGACCGCCACCACCGTCGTCCACTTCGGCCAGCCCACCGAAGAGGAGATCGCCGCCTACGCCGAGACCGGCGAGCCGCTCAACCTCGCCGGCGCGTTCAGCATCGAAGGACGCGGCGGCTGGTTCGTCGACGGCATCGAAGGCGACCACGGCAACGTGCTCGGCCTGTCGCTGCCGCTGCTGCGCCGCCTGCTCGACGAGCTCGGCTACGCGGTCACGCCGCTCTGGCGCTAGCGTTTGCGACATGCGATCAATGCGCGACTTCGCCGCCGGCGTCGGCTTTTTCCTGCAAGGCGTGGGCTGGGTCGCCAGAAACGGGCGGTGGTGGCTGTTCGGGCTCATCCCGGCGCTCATCGCGTTCGCCGTCTACGTGGCGGCGCTGTACCTCCTCGGCACCAACGCCGGCACGCTGGCGGAGTTCCTGACGCCGTTCGCCGACACCTGGTCGTGGCGTGAGGCGTTCCGCACCGCGATCGCCGTCGCGCTCTTCCTCGGCGGGCTCGCCCTGGCCGTGCTCACGTTCACCGCGCTGACGCTGGCCATCGGGGAGCCGTTCTACGAGAAGCTGTCGGCCGCCGCCGACCCGCTGCCCGACGCCGAGGAGCAGCCCTGGTGGCGCACGCTGCCGCGCTCCATCCGCGACAGTCTCGTCACGCTGGGATACGTGCTGCTGTTCACGATCCCGCTGTTCTTCCTCGGGTTCGTGCCGGTCATCGGGCAGACCGTGGTGCCGGTGGTGGGGGCGGCGGTGTCCGGGTTCTTCCTCACCGTCGAGCTGACCACGCTGGCGCTGGAGCGGCGCGGGCTCGTCAGGAAGCAGCGGTTCGCGCTGCTGCGGGGCAGCAAGGCGGCGTCGCTCGGGTTCGGGGTGGTGGTGTTCGTGCTGTTCCTGGTGCCGTTCGTGGCGGTGATCGCGATGCCGGCGGCGGTGGCGGGCGCGGCCTTGCTGGTCAGGCACCGCCTCGCCCCCGGAGCGCCCGCCACCCCGCCCCCGGCCCAGCCGTGAGCGAGCTGTAGCACCTGGCGGGCTTGTTCGCAGGGCGCCCTTGCCGTTTGTTCACCGGGGTGCCCTCTCCACGCCGCTTGTCCACAGGCCGCACCCCCGCTGCGCCGTCCGTCCACAGAACCCGTTCCACCCGCCTCCCGCACCCCTCGTCCCCGGCATCCTCCATGCCATGACGACGAACACCTCCGAGCCCTGCCTCACCCTGACCAGCCCCGCCGACATCCTGGCCGCCGTGCCCTACCTGGTCGGCTTCCACCCGGCCGACAGCCTCATCGTGCTCGGCATCGCCCAGGGCCAGGCCAAGGTCGCCGCCCGCTGGGGGCTGCCGTTCCCGCCCGGCACCCTCGACCCTCTGGCGGCGCTGATCGCCCGCGAGAAGCTGGCCCAGGTCGTCGTGGTCGGCTACGGCCCGGGCGAGCGCGTCACCCCGGCCGTCGACGAGGCCAGGGCCGTGGCGGCGAGGGCGGGCGTGGAGGTCGCCGAGGCCATGCGCGCCGACGGCGGCCGCTACTGGTCCTACGTCTGCGACAGCACCCGCTGCTGCCCGCCCGAAGGCACCCCCTACGACCCGACGTCGAGCCGCGTCGCCGCCGAGGCGACCGTGCGCGGCCTGGTCGCCCTCCCCGACCGCCAGACCCTCGAACGCACCCTCGCCCCGGTCACCGGCCCCGTCCGGATGGCGATGCGCCGGGCGACCTCAGCCGCCGTCGCCGAGCTGACCAGCGGGCTCGCGGCAGACCCTGACCCCGACGCGTACGCCCGCCGCTTCGTGACCGGCGGCCTGGCCAGGCTCCACGCCGCCCTCGCACGCGACGACCGGCTCAGCGACGCCGACGCCTCCCGGCTCGGCCTCGACCTGGCCGTCATCCGGGTGCGTGACGAGGCGTGGACGCTGATGGACGGCTCCCATGCCGCCCTCTGGAAGGACCTCACCCGCCGCCTGGAGCCCCGCTACGTACCGCCGGCGGCCACGCTGCTGGCGATGGCGGCCTGGCGGGCGGGCGACAGCATCACCGCCACCATCGCCCTCGAACGCGCACTGAAGGCCGACCCGCATTACTCGATGGCCAACCTGCTCATGCACGCCCTGCAGAACCTGCTCTCACCCGGCATGGTCGACGCCCGCCTCCCGACACCGGCGGAGCTCGACACGGCGATGGGCGAGCCTCACATCGGCTGGCTCGTCCCCCTGCTCGCCACCCTCGACGACGGCGACCAGGCCTGCGCCTGAGCCGTTCCGGCGTGGCTGCGGGTCAGAGCCCGCCCTCCTCGCGCCGCCGCCGCTCGTTGTAGGCCCGCATCCGGGGCGGATACCCGGTCAGCTGCACGTCGTAGACCGGAAGGGCGAGGTCGCGCGCCACCTTGTGGATCACCGCGGGCGAGCCGACCCGGCGCCGCGTCCACTCCCCGTCGTCGGCGACGGCCACGGCGGTGGTGTCGGTCGCGAACGTCTCGGGCTCGACGTAGAACTCCACGCCGCGCCGCGACCGGGCGAAGGCGATCAGCGCTTCGATGTCGGCGTCGGTCGCCTCACGATCGAACTTAGCGATCTTCGGGCCGCGCCGCCGCCGGAGGCCGTAGCGGTCTCGCCATCTCATGCATCCTTTTTATACCGTCAAGTGGTACTAGTGCGCATGCCAAGCGTTGCCCCACCTCTGCGAAAAGTGCCTATTCCCGCCATCCGCCCAGCTCAAGCCCCGATCCAGCCCCTCCGCATTTACCAAATTGCCTGCCACGATCCCCTCCCCGGATGACGGTTTCCGAAGCCCCGTTTCTTGCGCCCACCCCGAATATCACCCCCGAACACCACCACCCCGAAGACCATTCGCCCACACAGGACGAATCCGGTCACCCATCACCCTGAATCCCGGGGTCGCGATCTCGGGGATGCCTCGGGGTATCACCCGATGCCACGACCGGCCGCCGTGACGCAGTATGTGAGGAGACCGTCAGCGCTGCGGCCGGCAGGTTCCGGCGAGGGGGCGGCGCTACCGAAGGAGAGGCATGGGCGTTATGGCTGGGGTACCGACACCCCCGGGGCAGCTGCCGCCGGCTCATCTGCGCGTCACCAACGAGGACCGCGAACACGTCGTCGAGCACGTCAAGGCCGCCTACAGCGAGGGCCGCTTCGACAAGCTCGAGTTCGACGAGCGGCTGGAGCGCGCGATGACGGCACGCACGCACGGCGACCTGATGCCCATCATGACGGAGCTCTACGGCGCCAACGCCGTGCCCCGCCTGGCCGCGCCCCCGCGCATGCCCGCCGCCCGCCCGGAGGCCCCGCCGGAGAGCAACGAGCGCCTCGGCGCCTCCGCCGCCCACCTGCTCGCCCTCGTCGGCTTCCCCATCCTGGGCCCGCTCGTCCTGCTCCTCACCGGCGGCAAGACGTCCCCGTACATCCGACGCCACGCCATGGAGGCGCTCAACTTCCACCTGACGGTCACGGGCGCCACGTTCCTGCTGCCCTTCACCGTCATCGGCGTCGTGCTCCTGCCCTTCATCTGGGTGGGCGCCGTCATCCTCTCCATCGTCGGCGGCGTCTCCGCCCTCTCCGAAGGCACCTTCCGCTACCCCTTGACCCTCCGCCTGATCAAGTAGCCCGCACCCCAAGGCCCCTGGCCCACCACCGACCCCCCAACCGCCGCCACCCGCCTGCCAGCCCGCCCCCGCTGCCCACAGCGGCCCCGGTCGGCGGCATCCTGGGGGAGCAGTTCGCGGTTGGGGAACTACGGTCGCCTGCCTGCTCGCGGTTGGGGCCCTGCGGTCGCTGGCCAGCCCGGGGTGTCGCAGCCCGCAGCGCCTCCCTCTGGCACCTCGTGGTCGTACCCGGTCCCTGCATCAGGCGTGCCACACCACCGCTCACGCTGCCTCGCCTTCGCGGCACCACCGCTCACGACGCCTCGGCTTTCCGGGCCCGCGGCACCGCGCGGGCCCGGCGTCCCACGCTGCGCGCACCTGCGCCTGCGCCTGCTGCACACCCGCGCCCCCGTCCCGAGCGCCGCCCGCCCAGCGCCTGCCCGCACCTCCCACCCCGCACCCCTGCGGCTCGCCCCGCGCACGCGCACCCGCGCGTGTGCGCAGCACGGCCGCGCACACGCGCCCTTAGGTGCGTGTGCGCCCGCACTGGCGTGCCAAGTTCCCGCCCCACGCTCCGCGCGCCTGCGCCCGCACCCCGTACTGGGCCCGCCTGGGCTCGCGCCCGCACCCCGCGCGCCTGCGCCAGAACCCCGCATGCCGCGCGGCACACTCCCCGCACCCGCACCCGCACCCGCACCCGCACCCGCACCCGCACCCGCACCCGCACCGGCACCCGCACCGGCACCCGCACCGGCACCCGCACCGGCACCCGCACCGGCACCCGCACCGGCACCCGCACCGGCACCCGCACCCGCGCGTCGGCTGCCTCGTCCTCGCGGCTGCACTAGCACGCCGCTGCCCCGCCCTGCGGCGTTCGCGCCTCCGCCTCCTGCGCTGCGTTTGCGTCCCGCCGTGACCTCGTCCCGTGGGTCGCGCCCGGAACGCGCGGTCCACGGGCGGTGCGGGCAGTCCGGAAGAGGTGGCGCGCTCGTTTGCGAGGGGGTGCGCCCGCTAGCTGAGCCTTCCGTGCCCCAGGACGGTCACGACGGTCCGGAAGGCCACGACGGTCGGGAAGGCCACGACGGTCGGGAAGGCCACGACGGTCGGGAAGGCCACAAACGGCCACAACGGCCACCACGGCCAACGGCCAGGGCGCCGGGCCGGTCGGGACGGCGGGGCGGTCGGGGCGGCCCAGGGTAGCCCGGCGCGGCCGGGGCCAGCAGCGTGCCCCTGAAGTGCAGGCGGGCTGCCCTGGTGCAGCGGGCTCCGTGGTCTAGGGGCGGGGGAGGCCAGGGGGTGCCGGGGTGGGCGGGGTGGTGAGGAGGCCACGGGACAGCGGGAAGGCAAGGGGGCGGGGAGGCAGGGGACGGGGAGGCAAGAGGACGGCCGGGAGGGTAAGGGCCAGAGAGGCGTGACGGCGGGGCAAGGGGCAGCAAGGCGGGAAGGACGGTGGGAGGTCAGGGGGATGTGGGGAGGAAGGCCGTGGCGTGGGATTGGGCCCACTGGTGGAAGGTGCGGGGTGGGCGGCCGGTTACCGTTTCGACGTCGGGGTGGACGGTCGATTCGTCCAGGGTGCCGGTGACGTAGAAGTCGAAGAAGGCGTCCACGTACTCCTCCGGCGTGGTGCGCAGCATCTCGGCGCGGGCCTCGTCGTCGGGCAGGGCCTGGACGGTGAGGTCGCGGCCGAGTACGGCGCCGAGGATGCGGACCCGGTCGGCGGGCAGCAGCGGTTCGGGCCCGGTTGGCTGGTAGACGCGCTCGGCGTGGCCGTCGTCCAGCAAGGCGCGCACCGCCACGGCGGCGATGTCGGCCGGGTCGACGACCGCCTGGCGGACGCCCGCGAACGGGACCCGTACGACGTCGCCCGCGGCGAGCTGCGGCAGCCACTGGAAGGCGTTGGACATGAACGCGCCGGGCCGCAGGAAGGTCCAGGCCAGCCCGGACTCCCGTACGGCGCGTTCGGACTCGGCCATGTAGCGGGTGACGGCGTTGGCCGGGCCGCCGAGGGCGGCGGAGCCGCCCGACAGCAGCACCACGCGCTGGACGCCGGCCTGGCGGGCGGCGGCCAGGAGGGCGGGCGCGCCGGGGTAGCCGGGCAGCAGGAAGAGCGCGCGGGCGCCGTCGAGCGCGGGGCGCAGGGACTCCGGTTCGGTGAGGTCGCCGGTGACCCATTCGACGCCGGGCTCGGGGGCCCGGTGGGAGCGGGTGACCGCGCGTACGGGGGCGCCTTCGGCGGCGAGCGCGCGCACCACCTCGCCGCCGACGTTGCCCGTGGCGCCGGTTACCAGGATCATGACGTCTCCTCTTGCCGGGAACTGCGTGACACGGGGGACATCCTGGTACGGGACCGGCTCGGAGATCCAATACCTGCTTCCATAGCCGGTGGCTATGGCGGAGCGGTCAGATCTGCCAGGCGTCGTCACGCAGCAGCTCGACGGTGGCGCCGTCGTGGGTGATGCCGGTGACGGTGACGTCGGGGCCGCCGACCATGAAGTCGACGTGCACGGCGGAGACGTTGATCCCGGCTGCCGCGCGTTCGGCGGGGGCGAGGTCGCGCAGGTGGGCGGGCACGCCGGGCGGCAGCCCAGCGCCCCAGGCCAGGTGGCAGGTGGCGTTCTCGTCCAGCAGCGTCTCCAGGTACGTGACGCCGGACCGCCCGACCGGCGAGGAGCCGTCGACGAGCGCCAGTTCGCCGAGCCTGGCGGCGCCCGGGTCGGTGGCCTGGTGGGTGCGTACGACGTCGGCGCCGGAGGTGGCGCGCACCTCGGTCACGACGCCGCCGGCGAAGGTCAGTTCCAGGTCGCGGATGACGCTGCCGTCGAGCGAGAGCGGGCGGGTCGAGCGGACGGTGCCTTCCACGCGCCGGTGGTCGGGCGTGGTGAACACCTCCTCGGTGGGCAGGTTCGCCTGGAACGCGTGGCCCTGGACCGATTCCAGCCGGGCGGCGGTCCAGTGCGCGCCGGGCAGCAGGCCGACGGTCAGGTCGGTGCCGGGGCCCTGGAAGCGTACGGCGTCCAGGCGCAGGGAGGTGAGCGTGGCGGCCCGGTCGAGCAGTTCGGCGATCCGCTGCTTCCAGGCGGCGACGGGGTCCGGGTGGTCGAGGCGCAGGATGGGGCGCAGGCACTCCCACAGCCGGGTCACGTCCGGCTCGCCGAAGATCGCGCGGGCCCACTCGGCGGTCGGGCAGGGCACGATGACCCAGCGGGCCAGGTTCTCCAGTTGCAGCCGCTGCCTGGAGATCAGGTGCGGCATGCGGTCCAGGCCGGCGCGGACCTGGTCCTGTCCGGCGAGCAGGTCGGGGGCGGCGGCGCCGCGCAGGTTGAGCAGGACGCCGCACTGCCGGGCCAGCTCCTCGTTGCGGGCGTCGAGCCAGGCCGGGACCTCGCCCAGCGTCCCGCCGTCGGCGTGACGGACGCGGGAGAGCTTGGCGTACGGGTCGAAGTACCAGATGTCGACATAGCGGGCGCCCCGGGCGTAGGCGGCCTCGGTGAGGGCGCGGGCCAGCGGGGCGTGCTCGATCTCGGCGTTGATCAGCACCAGGTCGCCGGCCGTGATCGGCGCGGCGACGTCGAGCACCACGTCGGCGTAACGGGACAGCTCGGCGGCGGGAACGGTCATGGCGTGCTCCTGGGGGGACGGCCGGCGGGACGGGTGCCCGGGAGTTCGAGGAGCAGCGCGGTCATGCTGACCTTGACCCGGTCGCCGGACCGGGGCGGGCCCGCCTTGCCGTGGACCAGGGCGACGGCCTGGTCGATCAGGCCCACGACCTCTTCCCAGACCTCCCGGTCGAGCCACACCTCGGCGTCCATCGACAGGCGCTGCTCGGTGGCCTCGGCCAGCCGCCGCGACAGGTCGGCGCTCAGCGCCTCGTGCAGCAGGCGGCGGCCGTCGGCGCGGTCGAGCCGGGCGGCGCTGGAGGGGTCGTAGCGGTAGCGGCGGGGCGGGCGCCCCTTGCCCTCGCGGGGCTGCTGCTCGTCCACCCGTTCCAGGAACCCGGCCTCGGCGAGCTGGCGCAGGTGGTAGCTGGCCGAGGCGTGCGCGATGCCGAGCTCGTCCGCGACCTCGGCGGCCGACAGCGAGGCGCCGGTCAGCAGGGACACGATGCGGATCCGGAGCGGGTTGGCCAGGGCCCGCAACGGGACGAGACCCTGGTCCGTTTCCCAAGACATGTTGGGATTATGGCATTTCCCAACGAGTCTTGGGAATATCCCGCGTCAGCGGGCCAGGACCTCGTACGTGACGCGCATGTGGCCGGCGTTCGTGTTGCCGATCCGGGCGAAGGCGGCCCGGGACAGGTCCAGGCAGCGCCCGCCGATGTACGGGCCGCGGTCGTTGATGCGCACCGTGACCGACTTGCCGGTGGACGGGTTCGTGACGCGGACCTTGCTGCCGAGCTTCAGGGTCTTGTGGGCGGCCGTCATGGCCGACGGGTCGAAGCGCTCGCCGCTGGCCGTCATCTGCGGCTCGTGGTAGAACGACGCGCCGCAGGAGCCCGAGGAGATCACGCGGGGTTTCCTGGCAGCCGCCTTCCGCGCCGCCGTCGCCGATCTGGTGGGTTTGGCCGAGGCGGAGGGGGAGGCCGAAGGGGAGGGGGAGGTGGTGGCGGGGGCGGGGGCCGCGCCGAGAGCCGGGGCGTCGTCGGCCGGAGCCGGGGTGCCGGAAGGGGTGCCAGAAGGGGTGCCGGCGGCGGGGCCGGTAGCGGGGCCCGCGGGTGCGTCGGCGGGGGAGAGGGCGGTGGGCTGCTTGTGCGAGTCGTCATGGGAGACGGCGGCCCAGGCGGTGGTGGAGGCGACGGCGATGACGGCCGCCCCTGCCGCGACGGCCACCCAGCGGCGCCTGGCGGGGGACGTACGGCTGGAAGGGGTGTGGGGGAGGTTGTGCTGGCCCAAGGTAAACCACGGTCCTCGGTAGGGGAAGGGGCACGGAAAGGCCAGAACCGGGGCAGAGGGGGGCGCACGTCGGCCGATCCACAGGCGGGGAGGGGGATGCCCCGCGACGTGCACGAACATACGCGACAAACAACAGGCAAAGGCAACCTAATGCCTGGTTAAGTGACGTAAGTCACTCAAATGGGGATAAATCGCCCAAAGTGGATCAAATCATCAAAGATCGGACGGTCTCCACCGTGTCGGCGTCGGCGGCCCGCTTGTCGAGCCGGTAACGCAGCACGCGGGCGAACCGCAGCGCCATGCCGCCCGGATAGCGCGGCGACCGCTGCACGCCGTCGAAGGCGATCTCCACCACCAGCTCCGGCCGCAGCGTGACCGTCCACCCGTCGACGGGACCGTCGGCCAGCTCCAGGAAGCGCTCGGTCTGCCAGGCGAGCAGCTCGTCGGTCAGGCCCTTGAACGTCTTGCCGAGCATGACGAATCCGCCCGTCTCCGGGTCGCGGGCGCCCAGGTGAAGGTTGGACAGCTTGCCCTCGCGGCGGCCGTGACCCCATTCGGCGGCCAGGACCACCAGGTCGAGCGTGTGGCGGGGCTTGACCTTGATCCAGCCCGCGCCCCGGCGGCCGGCGGCGTAGGGGGAGGCCAGGGACTTGACCACCAGGCCCTCGTGCCCGGCCCTGACCACGTCGGTGAAGAACTTCTCCGCCTCGGCCACGTCGGAGGTGACCAGGCGGGGCGTGAGCAGGCCGGGCGGCACGGTGCGGGCCAGGACCTCCTGCCGCTCGGAGTAGGGCAGGTCGAGCAGGTCGGCGCCATCCACCCGCAGCGCGTCGAAGAAGAACACGTGCAGCGGCGTCTTCTCGCGCAGCTCGGCCACGTTGGTCCGGCTGCTGGTGCGCGCGGCCGTCACCTGGAACGGATGCGGCCGGCCGTCGGGGCGCAACGCGATCACCTCGCCGTCGAGCACCAGGTCGTCGGCGGGCAGCCCCAGCACCGCCTCGGCCAGCTCCGGCACCTGCGCGGTGATGTCGTCGAGGGTGCGGGTGAACACGCGGACCTCGGCCCCCGAGCGGTGCGCCTGCACGCGGATGCCGTCGAGCTTCCACTCCAGCGCGGCCGGGGTGCGGGCCTTCTCCAGGGCGGCGGCCACGTTGGGCGCGCTGCCCGCGAGCATCGGGGAGACGGGCCGGCTTACCTCCAGGCGGAACTCGCGCAGCTTGTCCACGCCGCCCGCCAGCGCCGCCGCGCCGACCGCGGGCAGCCAGCCGCGCAGCGTCAGGGCCCGGCGGACGTCGGCCGACGGCGCGCCGGACGCCTTGGCGACCGCCTCGATCATGACGCCGTCGAGCGCGCCCTGCCGCAGCTCGCCGCCGAGCAGCTTGAGCATGAACGCCTGCTCCTGGCTCGTCAGCCCCGCGAACAGCTCGGCGACCAGCGCCTTGCGGGCCGCCTGGGAGCCCTGGCCGGAGACGGCCTTGATCCTCGTGAGCAGGGCATCGACGGTGGTGAGGGTCGCGGTGGCGGCCAGCTTGGGGCCGGGCAGCTCCTGGAGCGTGCGCCAGCCCACGCCGATCTGGCGCTGCGGCAGCTCGCCCGACAGATAGGCGATGGCGATCTCCGCCTCGCCGGGGCCGACCCGGCCGAGCAGCTCGGCCAGATGGCCGATCTTGCCGAGCCGCGCGGACGTGCGCGTCACGGCCTCCGACACTCGCACCACGTCGATCAGAAGCACACCGCTATCGTGCCTCACCCAGCCGACAAATTCCGCTGCCGGGCACCCACGAAACCGCCGAATGTCCTGCGGCGACCGCCGGACGCGCCGCGGCGGAACCTGCGGCGACCGTCAGAGGTGCCGCGGCGGACGGGCGGCGAGCTGCCGGAGGTGCCGCGGCGCAGGAGCGGACGGGGGCCGCCCCTGCGCCGGTGCGGCGTGCGGTCAGCGAACGCCGAGCAGGTCGACCACGAAGATGAGGGTCTCCCCGCCCTTGATCCGCGCGCCCGCGCCGGCGGCGCCGTAGCCGAGGTGCGGCGGGATGACGAGCTTGCGCCGGCCGCCGACCTTCATGCCGGCCACGCCCTGGTCCCAGCCCGCGATGACGCGGCCCGCGCCGAGCGGGAACTCGAACGCCTGGCCGCGGTTCCACGACGCGTCGAACTCCTCGCCGGTGGAGAAGGCGACGCCCACGTAGTGGACGCTGACGTTCTGACCAGGCTTGGCCTCGGGGCCGTCCCCTACGGTGATGTCCTCGATCTCCAGGTCGGCAGGCGGGTTGCCCGCCGGGAAGTCGATCTCCGGCTTCTCGAGTGCCACGAAGTGCTCCTGTTGACGATGTGAATGAACCTGACGACTCTATGCCGTCGGGATATCGTCATCGTCCATGCCCGCCCTTTCACCCGATGCGATCCTGCTGTCCGGGCGCGTCGCCGTGGTCACCGGGGCCGCCTCCCGGAGCGGGCGGGCGATCGCCGAGACCCTGCGCGCCCTCGGCGCCCACCTGGCGACCTGCGACCGCGCCACCCCACGGCACGACCCCCGCCCCACCCCGCCGGATGCCGGCCGTCCCGCGCCGCCTGACGGCTCCCGGCGCGGCGGGTCGTACGGCGGGGTGAGGCCCGAGCCGGCGGGCGGGCCGGCGATGACGGTGGACGTACGGGATCCGGTGGCGGCCGGGGTGTTCGCGCGGGCCGTGGAGGAGCGGTGGGGCCGGGTGGACGTGCTGGTCAACGCCGGGCCCGAGGCGAGGCCCGTCCCGCTCGCGGAGCTGCCGGAGCGGGACGGGCGCCGGCTGGTCGACGAGGGGTTCACCCGCGTCACCGGCATGGTGCGGCGCCTGCTGCCGCTGATGGGCGCGGGCGCGTCGATCGTGAATGTCGTGTCAGGCGACGGCCCGGTGCGCGCCCTGGTGGAGAGCCTGACCGGGTCGCTGGCGGCGGAGCTGCGCCCGCGCGGCGTCCGCGTGAACGCGCTCGTCCTGGAGACTCCGGAGGCCGACCCGGCGGGCCCGGCGCTCTTCCTGGCGGGCCCGCTGTCGGCCGGGGTCTCCGGCGTCACCCTGCGCGTCAGAGGCTGACGTCACCAGCTCTGGTGCAGCGGCATCCCCTCCGCGTAGCCGGAGGAGCTCTGGATGCCGACGACGGCCTGCTCGTGGAACTCCTCCAGGGTGCCCGCCCCGGCGTACGTGCACGAGGAGCGCAGCCCGGCCACGATGGCGTCGATCTGGTCCTCCACGCTGGGCCGGCGCGGGTCGAGGTACATGCGGGAGGTGGAGATGCCCTCCTCGAACAGCGCCTTCCTGGCCCGGTCGAACGCGCTGTCCTCGGCGGTGCGCAGCCGGACGGCGCGGGCGGAGGCCATGCCGAAGTTCTCCTTGTAGCGGCGGCCGTCGGCGTCGGTGCGGGCGTCGCCCGGCGACTCGTACGTCCCGGCGAACCAGGAGCCGATCATGACGTTCGCGGCCCCGGCGGCCAGGGCGAGCGCCACGTCGCGGGGGTGGCGGACGCCGCCGTCGGCCCACACGTGCCGGCCGAGCCGGCGCGCCTCGGCCGAGCACTCCAGGACGGCGGAGAACTGCGGCCGGCCGACGCCGGTCATCATGCGCGTGGTGCACATGGCGCCCGGCCCGACGCCGACCTTGACGATGTCGGCGCCTGCGTCGACCAGGTCGCGGACCCCGGAGGCGGTCACCACGTTGCCGGCCGCGACGGGCACGCCGGGTTCGAGCGCGCGCACGGCGCGCAGCGCGGCGATCATCTTCTCCTGGTGCCCGTGGGCGGTGTCGACGACCAGGCAGTCGACCCCCGCGTCGAGGAGCTCCTTGGCCTTGGCGGCGACGTCGCCGTTGACGCCGACGGCGGCGGCGATCCGCAGCCTGCCCTGGTTGTCCACGGCGGGCTGGTAGAGGGTGGCGCGCAGCGCGCCGGTGCGGGTGAGGATGCCGACGAGGCGGCCCTCGGCGTCGACGATGGGGGCCAGCCGGTGGCGTCCCTCGTGCAGCCGGTCGAAGGCGGTGCGCGGGTCGAGCCCGGCGGGCAGGGTGAGCAGCTCGCTGGACATCACCTGGGAGAGCTGCGTGAACATGTCCACGCCCTGGCAGTCGGCGTCGGTGACGACGCCGACGGGCCGGTTCTCCCAGTCGACGACGATGACCGCGTTGTGCGCCCGCTTGGGCAGCAGCTGCAGCGCCTCGCCGACGGTGTCGTGGGCGGTGAGGGTGAGGGGGGTGTCGTGCACGAGGTCGCGCTTCTTGACCCAGTCGACGACGTCGGCGACCACGTCGAAGGGGATGTCCTGCGGGATCACGGCGATGCCGCCGCGGCGGGCGATGGTCTCGGCCATGCGGCGGCCGGCGACCGCGGTCATGTTGGCCACGACGACCGGGATCGTGGTGCCGGTTCCGTCGTGCGTCGACAGGTCGACCGCGAGACGGGAGTTGACCGAGGAACGCGACGGCACCATGAAGACGTCGCTGTAGGTCAGGTCGTACTGCGGCTCCATGCCGTTGAGAAATTTCACGTTCATCCATCTTATGAGGTAACAGGTCCTACCTAGGGAATTCCCCCTTTGTGGTGGGCTTATGATCGGCCCGGACACTTCTGGGGGATGGAGGGGCGTGTGGACGTCACCAATCGGGACGAGATGCTCGTCGTGGGGTTCGCGGTGCGCACCACGAACGCCGACGAGATGGATCCCGCGCGGGCCAAGCTGCCCGCGCTGTGGCAGCGGGCGGGGGCGCCGGGCGCGTTCGCGCACGTGCCGGGCCGGGTGGACGAGAACCTGTACGCGGTGCTGACCGACTACGAGAGCGACCACCACGGCGCCTACACGCAGATCGTCGGCATCGCCGTCCGCACGGTGCCGAGGCTGCCGGAGGGCATGGTGGCGGTGCGGGTGCCGGCGGCGCAGTCGCTGCTGGTGGAGGCGCGCGGCCCGATGCCGCAGGCGATCGTGGAGGCGTGGCAGCGGGTGTGGAAGCACACCGAGTCGGGCGGCACGCCGGCCCGTTCGTTCGGCACGGACCTGGAGGTGCACCACCCGGGCGGCGCCGACCTCTACGTGGCCGTCTAGGGCAGCCCGAGTGCGGCGGCGGCGGCCTCGACGGCGACGGGCTTGACCTCGTCCAGGGCCAGGTGGGCGTACTCCACGGCGCAGTCGGACATCCCGCCGAGCCCGACGGTGGCGCGGACCTGCTGGGCCACGGTGAGCTCGTCGCCCAGCAGCAGGAAGACCAGCCGCCGCCGCCAGGCCATGAAGCGCTCGCCCATGTCGAGGTAGGAGAGCGTGTTGAGGTCGCGCAGCATCATGGAGATGACCTCGCGGTGCCGCCAGACGAGGTCGAAGTAGTCCTCCAGCAGCCGCCTGGGGTCGCCCCGCTCCCGGCCCGTGACGAACCGGTCGATGTCGTCGATCATCGGCTCGATGATGCTGCGGACCAGGTCGTCGCGTGAGGCGAAGTGGTAGTAGAGGGCCGGCTTGGTGATGCCGAGCCGGTCGGAGATCTGGCGCAGGCTCGTCTGCTGGATGCCCTGGAGCGCGAACAGCTCGCGCGCCACTGCCTGGATGCGGGTCTTGGTGTCGCTGGGCCTGGCCATGCTCCAAGCGTAATCCTTACCTCCCGTTAAGTAAGCCCTTGCGCCTTCGCCGTGCACCCACTTACCATCCGTTAAGTAAGGAGGTGCTGCCATGCGCGTACTCATCTCCGGCGCCAGCGTCGCCGGACCCGCACTGGCTTACTGGCTCACCCGATACGGATTCGAGGTCACGGTCGTCGAGCGCGCCCCCGCGCTGCGCAAGACGGGCGGCCACGCGGTCGACCTGTTCAGGCCCGCCCTGGACATCGCCGGGCGGATGGGCGTCCTGGACCGGATCCAGGAGATGAAGACCGGCACGGAGCGGCTGACCATGTACACCGAGGGCCACGAGCGCCCGGTGGTGGTCGAGCTGCGCAGGATGATGGCCGGGGTCTCCGACCGGCACGCCGAGATCATGCGCGACGACCTGGGCGAGATCTTCTTCGACGCCACCCGGGACGACGCCGAGTACGTCTTCGGCGACTCCATCACCGCGATCTCCGGCGACGGCGAGGTGACGTTCGAGCGCGGCCCGGCGCGGCGGTTCGACCTGGTGGTGGGCGCCGACGGGCTGCACTCCAACGTGCGCCGCCTGGTCTTCGGCCCCGAATCGGACTTCTCCACCTGGATCGGCGCCTACCTGGCCGTCGTCTCCGTCCCCAACTTCCTCGGCCTGGACGCCACGGTGGAGGGGCTGAGCGGCGTCGGCAGGATGGCGGCGCTGTACGGCGCGGCCCGCCTGCCCGACGCGCGGGCGCTGTTCATGTTCCGTCCCGCCGAGCCGATCGACTACCACTACCGCGACGTGGAGCGGCAGAAGGACCTGCTGCGCGAGCACTTCGCCGGCTTCGGCTGGCACGTGCCCCGGCTGCTGGCCGAGCTCGACACCACCCCGGCGTTCTACTTCGACTCGATCACCCAGCTGCGCCTGGACTCGTGGTCACGCGGGCGCGTCACGCTGGTCGGCGACGCCGGTTACTGTCCGGGCCCGGCCGTCGGCGGCAGCACCAGCCTGGCCGTGGTGGGCGCGTACGTGCTGGCGGGCGAGCTCGCCGCGGCCGGCGGGGACCCCGCGCGGGCCTTCCCGGCCTACGAGGCCGAGATCGGCGAGTACGTGCGCCGCAGCCGCTCGTTCGCCGTGTCGGCGGCCAGGAAGCTGGTGCCGGGCAGCCCGGGGGGTCTGTGGGCGCTGCGCGCCGCCGCCGGGCTGATCGGCCTGATGCCCGCCGGGGTGACCCGGGCGGTGTCGAAGCTGGGCGCCCGGGGGGTCAGGCTGCACGACGAGATCGCGCTCAAGGACTACACCGCCCACGAGGTCCGTACGGCGGCGCGTCCCTGAGCACGGTCAGGCCAGCACGCCCTGGGCGCGCAGCTTGGCCGCGGCCTCGGCGTTGATCCCCCACGCGGACAGGTCGGCGAGCCGGGTCGCGGGCGACAGGTCGGGGGCGGGCGCGCCCACCAGGCGCGGCGCGGGCGCGGGCTGGCTGAGACCGCCGGACTCGACGAAGGCGCCCCTGGCCACGTTGTGGGGATGATCGGGCGCCTCGGCCATCGACAGCACCGGCGAGACGCAGGCGTCGGAGCCGTCGAACACGGCCTCCCACTCGGCCCTGGTCCGGGTCCGGAACTCGGCGGCCAGCCGCTCGCGCAGGGCCGGCCACTGGGCCCGGTCGTCGCGGTCGGGCAGGCCGGTCAGGCCCATCAGCCGCACCATCGTGTCCCAGAACTGCGGCTCCAGCGCCCCCACCGCCAGGTACTGGCCGTCGGCGGTCTCGTACGTGTCGTACATGGGGGCGCCGGTGTCGAGCAGGTTGGTGCCGCGCGGCCCCCAGAAGCCGCCGCGCACGCCCTGGTAGAACATCGCGAACAGGATCGCGGCGCCGTCGACCATGGCGGCGTCGATGACCTTGCCCTGGCCGGTGCGCTCGCGTTCGAACAGGGCCAGCAGCACGCCGTAGGCGAGCATGAGGCCGCCGCCGGCGAAGTCGCCCAGGATGTTGATCGGCGGGGTGGGCTTGTCGCCCTCGCGGCCGAGCATGGACAGCACGCCGGAGATCGCGATGTAGTCGATGTCGTGCCCGGCGGTGGGCGCCAGCGGGCCGTCCTGGCCCCAGCCGGTCATCCGGCCGTAGATCAGGCGCTCGTTGACCGCGTGGAGGTCGTCCGGGCCGATGCCGAGCCGTTCGGCCACGCCGGGCCGGAACACCTCGATGACCACGTCGGCGGCGCGGGCCAGGTCCTTGAACGCCGCCACGCCGTCGGGCGACTTGAGGTCGAGCCCGATCGTGCGCTTGCCGCGGTCCATCACGTCGGTCCTGGGCCGGTCGGAGACCGCGCCGACCCGGTCGACGCGCAGCACCTCGGCGCCGTGGTCGGCGAGCATCATCCCGGCGAACGGCCCCGGCGCGAGCCCGGCCAGCTCCAGCACCCGGACTCCGGCCAGCGGGCCCTGGCGTCCCTCGGTCATCGGCATCCCCCTAGTAGAACAACATTCGGTGAGTCGTGGCAAGACGCTCGCCGGACAGGCCATCAGAGACGTGTGAGGTATGGGAAACTTGCCCACTATTCGGGTGGTCTACAGGGGTAGGACATGGATTCGGAGAGCAGCGAGCTGATCGCCAAGCGCTACCGGTTACTGCGCGAGCTCGGCCGCGGGGGCATGGGCGTGGTCTGGGAAGGCCGGGACACGCTGCTCAACCGGCCCTGCGCGATCAAGGAGGTCGTGCTGCCCGACGGCCTGCCCAAGGCCGAGCGGGACCGCATGCTGGTGCGCACCGCGCGGGAGGCGCGCACGGCGGCCAAGCTCAACCATCCGTCCGTCGTGGCGATCTACGACGTGGTGGAGGAGGACGGCCGGCCCTGGATCATCATGGAGCTGGTGCCCGCCCCTTCGGTCGAGCAGGTCGTGGCCGCCTCCGGCGCGCTGCCCGTGCGCGAGGCCGCCGACGTGGGACGGCAGGTGCTGTCCGCGCTGCGCGCCGCGCACGAGCTGGGCGTCCTGCACCGCGACGTCAAGCCCGCCAACATCCTGCTGACCGGCGAGGGCCGGGCGGTGCTCACCGACTTCGGCATCGCCACCGCCGAGGGCGACTCCTCGCTGACCAGCACCGGCATGGTGACCGGCTCGCCCAGCTTCCTGGCCCCGGAACGGGTCCGCGCCGCCGAGGCCGGGCCCGCCTCCGACCTGTGGTCGCTGGGCGCCACCCTGTACGCCACGATGCTCGGCCGCTCGCCGTTCGAGCGGGGCGAGCCCATGGCCACGCTCAACGCGCTGCTCAACGAGGAGCCGGACTACCGCAGGATCCCGCCCGCCATGCACCCCGTGCTCAAGGGGCTGCTGCGCAAGGAGCCGGAGGAGCGGCTGACCGCCGAGCAGGCCGACGAACTGCTGGCCGCCATCGGCGCGACCCGGCCCGCCCACGCCGACCAGCACGTCCCGGACAAGAAGCCGGGCCGGTCCGGCCGTACGCTCATCGCGGCCGTCACGGCGGCGGTCGTGGTCGTGGCGGCGGGCACGATCACCTACCTGCGCGCCTCCGCGCCGCCCGAGGTCGCGCGCAAGCAGGTGGCGCACGCGGCCGCGACGAGCCCGATGCCGAGCCCGCCGGCCACCACGCAGGCGCCCACGCCCACCGTCACCACCACCCCGACGCCCACGCCCACCCGGACGCGGCCGCCGGTGCGCGCCTACGTCTCGCGCGACGGCTGGACGATCAGGCGGCCCATCGGCTGGCGGGGCGCGCTCAACGAGTCGTTCACCGAGTGGACCCGCCGCGACCGGGCCGGCCACCTGGGCGTCGAGGCCGTCTACGCCAAGCTCGACCCGCACCAGCTCCTGCGCGACGCCGAGGAGGTCTTCCGGCAGAACGGCGCCGAGGTGCGGAACCTGGGCCGCCGGACCGTCATGCACCACGGGACCAAGGCCGTGGAGTGGGAGTTCACCTGGACCGCGGGGGAGGGCGCGCCGTGGGCGGCGCCGGGCACCCGCTACAGGGAGGTGCGCCGCGCGCTGGCCGTGGGCGACACCGCCTACATCCTGTCGTGGACGTTCGACGAGACCCAGTGGCGGCGCAACACCCGCCTGATGCGCCAGGTGATCGGGAGCTTTACCGTAGGCGCATGACGCCGTGGAACCTGCTGGCACTCCCGCCCCTGCCCGAGGAACTCCTGCGCAAGATGCTCGCCCCGCTGGGCGAGCGGGTGTCGGTGCGCGCGCCCGCCGCCCGCGACCGTGACGCGCTGCTGGCCGCGCTCGCCGGCGCGGAGATCGTGCTCGGCGACTGGACGGGCGAGCTGACGCTCGACGCGCGGGCGGTGGCGGCGGCGCCCCGGCTGGCGTTCCTGCAGCAGCCGTCCGTGGGCGTGGACGGCCACGACCTCGCCGCGCTGGCGGCGGCCGGCGTGCCGGTGGCCAACACGGCGGGCGTCAGCGCGACCGCCGTGGCCGAGTGGTGCCTGGCCGCCGCGCTCGCGCTGTCGCGCAAGCTGGCCGAGGCCGATGCCGCCGTCCGCGCCGGCGAGTGGCCGCAGCAGGCGCTGCGCCCGGCCGAGCTGCGCGGGCGCGAGGTCGGCGTCGTCGGCTACGGCCCGATCGGCGTGGCCTGCGCCGGGCTGTTCCGGGCGCTCGGCTGCGAGGTGTCCTACTGGACGCGCACGCCCCGCGAGGAGCCCGGCTACCGCGACCTGGACGCGCTGCTCGGCTCCAGCGACGTGGTGGTCGTGGCGATCGCGCTGTCGGAGGAGACGCGCGGCCTGGTCGACCCCCGGCGGCTGAGGCAGGGCGCGCTGCTGGTCAACGCGGCCAGGGGCGGGGTGGTCGACCAGGAAGGGCTCGTCGCCGCGCTGCGCGAGGGCCGGCTCGGCGGCGCGGCGCTCGACGTCTTCGACACCGAGCCGCTGCCAGCGGGCGACTCGCTGCGCGAGCTGCCGGGCGTGCTGCTGTCGCCGCACGTCGCCGGGGTCACCTCCGAGGCCACCGGAAGGCTGCTCACGGCCACCCTGGACAACCTCGCGGCGGCGCTCGACGGGCGGCCGGTGGCCCACGTGGTGAACGGCGTTTCTCCGATCATCCGGAGGAAATTCGCGGATTCGCCTGTCTTGTAGGGTTTCGAGCTGACACGATGAAGAGTTTTCGTGCGTTTAACGACCCCGGTCTGTTCCGGGGATGTGCCGGAGAGATACGGTCTTGTCGACGATCTCTACCGGGCTCAAGGGGGTGCTTGCGTGATGACGACGATGTCCACACACCGGCGGGCAGTAGAGGACATCCGGCGGTCCTATGCCGAGATCCCGGGCGACGCCGCGCCGCGCCTGGCCAAGGCCACGTCCAACCTGTTCAGGTTCCGCGACGCGGGCAAGACGGCCAAGCTGTCGGCACGCGACCTCGACGAGGTCATCAGCGTCGACCCTGAGACGATGACCGCCGAGGTCCAGGGCATGACCACCTACGAGCACCTGGTCGACGCCACGCTCCCGCACGGCCTGATGCCGTACGTGGTGCCGCAGCTGAAGACCATCACGCTCGGCGGCGCCGTGACCGGGCTCGGCATCGAGTCCACCAGTTTCCGCGACGGCCTGCCGCACGAGTCGGTCGAGGAGCTGGAGATCCTCACCGGCGACGGCCGGGTGATCGTCGCGCGTGACGACAACGAGCACCGCGACCTGTTCCGCGCGTTCCCCAACTCCTACGGCACGCTGGGCTACGCGCTGCGCATCCGGATCAAGCTCCGCAAGGTCGAGCCGTACGTGCACCTGACCCACATCAGGTTCACCGACGCCGCCAAGTGCATGCTCGCCATGCAGGAGATCAGTGAGAGCATGGTCCACGACGGCGAGCGGGTCGACTTCGTCGACGGCGTCTTCTTCGACCCGCAGGAGCTGTACATCACGGTCGGCCGCTTCGCCGACCGCGCCCCGTACGTCTCCGACTACACCGGCATGCGGATCTACTACCAGTCGATCCGCAAGCGCAACCGCGACTGGCTGACCGTGCGCGACTACCTGTGGCGCTGGGACACCGACTGGTTCTGGTGCTCGCGCGCGTTCGGCGTGCAGCAGCCCGTGGTGCGCTCGCTGATGCCGCGCCGGTGGATGCGCTCCGACGTCTACCGCAAGCTCGTCGCCCTGGACCGCCAGTACGGGGTGACGGCCAGGATCGACCGGTGGCGCGGGCAGCCGGTGCACGAGCCGGTCATCCAGGACGTGGAGGTCCCGGTCGAGCGCGGCGCGGCGTTCCTGGAGTTCTTCCACGACAAGGTCGGCATGACGCCGGTGTGGATGTGCCCGCTGCGCGCCGGCTCACGCTGGCCCCTCTATCCGCTGGAGCCGGGCAAGCTCTACGTGAACTTCGGCTTCTGGGGCATGGTCCCGCTGCCCCGGGGACAGTTCGACGGCTACTACAACCGGTTGATCGAGAACGCGGTGCACGAGCTCGACGGGCACAAGTCGCTCTACTCGACGTCCTTCTACGCCCGTGATCAGTTCTGGGAGCTGTACAACGGTGACGGTTACTGGCCGGTCAAGCGGGAATACGACCCGGGCGGTCGCCTGCTCGACCTGTACGACAAGTGTGTACGGGGAAGGTGATGGCAGATGGCTCTCGCGTCCATCTTCGAGAAAATCGTAGGCTCGGACGCCAACATCGCGTTCATGGCGTATGACGGCACCAAGGCGGGGCCTGACGGCGCCGACATCGCGATAGAGGTCAAGTCCCCGATCGCGGTCGCCTATCTGGCCCAGGCTCCGGGTGAGCTGGGTCTGGCCAGGGCGTATGTCTCCGGTCACATCGACGTGCACGGCGACCTCTACACCCTGCTCGACCGCATGTGGAACATCACGACCAACGACCTGACGACCGCGGAGAAGCTCGCCGCGGTGCGGTCGCTGGGCGTCAAGCCGCTGCTCATGCGGGTGCCGCCGCCTCCGCAGGAGATGCGGCAGAGCACGCTGGCCCGGCTCGGCTCGCGGCACGCCAAGCAGCGTGACGCCGAGGCGATCCACCACCACTACGACGTGTCCAACCGCTTCTACCGCTGGGTGCTCGGTCCGAGCATGGCCTACACGTGCGCGGCCTTCCCTGAGGAGGACTCCACGCTGGAGGAGGCGCAGTTCGCCAAGTTCGACCTGGTGGCCAGGAAGCTCGGGCTCAAGCCCGGGATGCGGCTGCTCGACGTCGGGTGCGGCTGGGGCGGCATGGTCATGCACGCGGCCGAGCACTACGGGGTCAAGGCGCTCGGCGTGACGCTGAGCAAGCAGCAGGCCGAGTGGGCCCAGAAGGCGATCGCCGACGCCGGGTTGCAGGACCTGGCGGAGGTCCGCTACATGGACTACCGCGACGTCACCGAGTCGGGATTCGACGCGGTGAGCTCGATCGGCCTGACGGAGCACATCGGCGCGGCCAACCTGCGCTCCTACTTCACGTTCCTCAACGGCAAGCTCAAGCCGGGCGGGCGGATGCTCAACCACTGCATCACGCGGCCGACGGGGACCGAGAGGACGTTCAACAAGGGCGGCTTCATCAACCGCTACGTCTTCCCGGACGGGGAGCTGGAGTCGGTGGGCACGCTGATCCGCCACATGGAGGACCTCGGCTTCGAGATCCGCCACGAGGAGAACCTGCGCGAGCACTACGCCAAGACCCTGCGGGTCTGGTGCGACAACCTCGACGCCAACTGGGCCGACGCGGTCGAGGAGGTCGGCATGGGCACCGCCCGCGTGTGGGCGCTGTACATGGCCGGCTGCATCGTCGGCTTCGAGCGCAACAAGGTGCAGCTCCATCAGGTGCTGGGCGTCAAGCTGGACGAGGACGGCCGCTCCGGCATGCCGCTGCGCCCGGCCCGCGACTGGCCCTGATCAGCGGTCCAGCACTTCGTGCAGCGTCTTGGCGAACTCGGCCGGGTGCGTGAGGAAGCCCACGTGCCCGCCGGGAAACTCGGCGATGTCGATGCCGAGCCGCTCGGCCAGGATCTCGGCGGTGCGGCGGCCTGGCGTGTGATGCGTCTCGGCGCCGCTCGCCAGCGTGAACGGGCCCTGGCGCAGGGCCTCCTCGTCCGGCAGGTAGCCGGTGAACGAGCACAGCTCGTAGCGCAGGCAGAACTCCAGGTTGGCCGCCACCCGGGCGAGCATCTCGGCGACCGGCGCGGGCAGCGCCGGGTCCGGGTCGGGCGGGGCCGGCACGCCCAGCGCCTCCGACAGCCGCCGCACCGCGGGCCCGGCGCCGTCGCGGTCGAGGGAGTCGCGCACCTCCGCGAAGAGCGCCCGCCAGCGCGCGGCGTCGGGTAGCAGCTCGGTCAGCAGCGGCTCGTGCGCCACCAGCGCCCGCACCTGCTCGGGCCGCTGGGCGAGCAGGTGCATGCCGACCATGCCGCCGTAGCTGGTGCCGAACACGTAGGCGGGCTCGGCGGTGAGTGCGCGCACGAGCAGGTGGGCGTCGCGGGCGTGCTCGGGCAGCCGCTGCTCGCCCGCCGGCCCGGTCAGGCGGCTGCGGGAGTTGCCGCGCGGGTCGTAGGTGATCACCGTGTAGAGGTCGGCGAGCTGCTGGGCGAGCGGCGCGTACAGGCCGGCGTCGCCGTCGCCGCCGTTGATCAGCAGCAGGACCGGTCCGGCTCCCCGCACCTCGTAGTACAGCTCCGCCCCGGGCACCGCGAGCCTGCCGCTGTCCATCGTCGTCTCCCCGTGATTGACCTGTTTCCCGTTCTGATCGTCCGTGGGAGCCGGGACGTTTCTCCGTGATGCCAACAACTGTAGGCCAACAACTGTTGACTTCGTTGGCCGCGCTGTCTAGCGTGATGCCTACAAGCGTTGGCAATTGGAGGAACCCATGGACGTCCTCATCGTCGGAGCCGGTCCCGTCGGCCTCACCGCCGCCCTCGTGCTCACCCAGCGCGGACACGCGGTGACCATTCTCGACGCCCAGGCCGAAGGCGCCAACACCTCGCGCGCCGCCGTCGTCCACGCCCGCACCCTGGAGCTGCTGGAGCCGTACGGAGTGGCCGCCGCCCTGGCCGGGCGTGGCGTCCACACGCCCCGCTTCACCATCCGCGACCGCGACCGGCTGCTCGTGCCCGTCCCGTTCGGCGACCTGCCCACCCGCTACCCGTACACGCTGATGATCTCCCAGGCCGACACGGAGGCGTTCCTGCTGGCCCGCCTGGAGGAGCTCGGCGGAAAGGTCCTGCGCCCGGTCACGCTGACCGCCCTGGAGCAGGACGCGGGCGGCGTCACCGCCACGCTCGACGACGGCCGGCGGCTGCGCGCCGCCTACCTGATCGGCGCCGACGGCATGCACAGCACGGTACGGGAGGCCACCGGCATCCCCTTCGACGGAGGCACGTACGCCGAGTCGTTCACCCTCGCCGACGTGCGGCTGAGCGGCGGCGTGCCGCACGACGAGGTCATCCTCTACTTCTCGCCCGCCGGGCTCGTCGTGGTCGCGCCGCTCCCCGGCGGCCTGCACCGCGTCGTCGCCACCGTCGCCGAGGCTCCGCGCGAGCCGGACACCGCGTTCGTCCAGGCGCTGCTCGACGCCCGGGGCCCGAAGGCGTCGCCCGCCGTCGTGCACGAGGTCGTGTGGGGCTCGCGCTTCCGCGTCCACCACCGCGTCGCCGGCACCTTCCGCCGGGGCCGCGTCCTGCTCGCCGGGGACGCCGCGCACGTGCACTCCCCGGCCGGCGGCCAGGGCATGAACCTCGGCATCGAGGACGCCGTCACCCTCGCCGAGCTGCTCGCCCGCGTCCTCGACGGCGAGCCCGACACCCTGCTCGACACCCACACGGCCACCCGGCGGCCCGTCGCCGGGAAGGTCGTCGCGCTGGCGGGCCGCCTCACCCGCCTGGCCACCGCCCGCGCCGCCTGGCGTCCGCTGCGCAACCTCGTCCTGACGGCCGCGGGCCGCCTCCCGGCCGTGCGCCGCCGCCTGGCCTGGCAGCTGTCCGGCCTCGACCGCCGCTGACCGGGCTCACGCCGCCCTGAGCAGCTCGATCAGCGCCGAGATGCTCTGGTCGCCGCGCCCCTGCGCCACGGCCCGCTCGATCAGGTCGTGCATCGGCGCCTGCCAGGAGACGTCCACCCGCGCCTCGTCGCCGAGCGCGCGCTCCTCGTCCAGGCTCGCGTGGAAGAGCCCGATGGCGGAGGCGGGCTCGCCGTAGTCGCCGGAGTCGATCTCCCTGGCCAGCTCCGGCAGCACGGACCCGATCATCTCCAGCCATTTGACGGAGTACGGCACCAGCGTGCGCGCCTCCAGGCCCCGGGCGGTCACCAGCGCCGCGCCCTGAAGGAACCCCAGCAGCGCCGGCAGCAGGATGCCGCCCACCGCGCTCTCGTACAGCGCCGCCAGGTCCGGCTCCTCGCCCAGGTGCACGGTGTCGCCGCCGAGGACGCGCAGCGTCTTCTCGTGCTCGTCGAACACCGCCCGGTCGCCGCTGTAGTAGAGCAGCGTGTCCGGCGCGCCCACGGCGGAGGGCACGTTCTTCACCGCGCCGTCGAGGAAGCGGGCGCCGTGCCCGGCGGCCCAGGCCGCCAGGTCGCGGGCCGCCGCGGGCGTCCCGCTGTTCAGGGTGACCAGGGTGCGCCCGGCCAGCGCCCCGGCGGCCGGCTCCAGCGCCTCCCGGGTGGCGGCGTACGTGGTCAGGCAGGCGACGACGAGCGGGCTCGCCGCGACCGCGCCGGCGACGTCCGCCGCCCGCTCGGCTCCCCGGGCGACCAGGGGCGCGGCCTTCTCCGGGGTGCGGTTCCACACGGTCGTCCGGAGCCCGGCGTCGACGAAGGCCCCGGCCAGCGCCGCGCCCATCGAGCCCAGGCCGAGAACGGTCACGTCGGTCATAGGTATTCTCCCATCGGTTGATCAGGTCACATGCTGGCCCCTTCGCTGACATTTGCTCAAGTACCTACTATTTTGTCGGGTACTGACATCGAGGTAAGTGAGGCGCTGATGACACGGACCTTCACCTGCGGGCTCGACGCCGCCATCGCCGTCATGGGCGGCAAGTGGAAGGGCCTGATCCTGTTCGCGCTGGGCGAGGGCCCGGTGCGGTTCGGCGAGCTGCGGCGCGCGGTGCCCGGCATCAGCGAACGGGTGCTGATCCAGCAACTGCGCGAGATGGAGGCGAACGGCCTGGTGCATCGCGAGGTCTACCACCAGGTGCCGCCGAAGGTCGAGTACTCGCTGACGGAGTTCGGCCAGTCGCTCAACACCGCCCTCGCGCCGCTCGGCACCTGGGGAGAAGAGCACCTCGACCGCATCGAGGCCCTCTTCTAGCCGACTTCTAGCCGCCCGTCCCGAGCTCGCGCGCCACGAACCCGGCCCGCTCCTCGACGCTCGCCCGGGGCAGCACGACCAGCTCGTAGCCATATTCCTGGTACGCCGCCACGCAGGCCTCGTAGGTGCGCTCGGCCTCGGCGAGATCCTGCTTGCGCTCGGCGTCCCGCTCGTAGATCTCCGGCCACGGCGGCGCCGCGAACACCCGCCCGTAGCGCACGGCCCGGGCGGCGGCGCGCACGTGCGGCGGGACCGGCAGCCCCGACAGCGTGAGGTAGGCGGCCACGTCCACCACGCCCCGGTCGAACAGCACCGTGCCCTCCTCAGGGGCCTCCCGGTAGGAGCGCAGGTCGAAGGAGAGCATCAGCTCGGCGAACAGCCCGGGATCGGCCCACGGCAGCGCGGCGCCGCCGATGGCCGCCTGCTCCCGGATGATCGCCCGGCCCGCCTCCGGCATGGCGGCGAGCCCGCGTCCGCGCAGAGCCTCGACGAGCGTGCTCTTGCCGGACCCGGGCCCGCCGGTGAAGACGACGTACATGGGACAACCATCCCACCGCCCGGTGGTCAGGCCGTCGCGCAGGGGGAGCCGTTGAGGGTGAAGGCGGCCGGCTCGGCGGTGTTGCCCGAGTGGGTGGCCTGGAAGCCGAACGACGCCGACGCGCCCGGCGCGATCGCCCCGTTGTAGGCGACGTTCCTGGCCGTCACCTGGCCGCTCGACGGCGACAGCGTGGCGTTCCACGCGCCCGTGACGCTCTGGCCCTGCGGCAGCGTGAAGGCCAGCGACCAGGCCGACACCGGGGTGGAGCCGGTGTTCGTGATGGTGACCGCGGTCGTGAACCCGGTGTTCCAGGTGCTCATCGTGTACGTGACGCGGCACCCGCCCGGCGGCGGCGTCGCCGTGGTCGTGGCCGTGGGCGTGATGCTCGGGGAGGTCGTCGGGCCGGGCTCCGACAGGCCGAGGAAGTCGATCGTGGCCCCGGCCATCCCGCCGACCGGCAGGCTGTGGCCCACGCCCTGGAGGCTGACGGCCTCGACGGCCACGTTCGTGCCGGTGCCGCCGTAGCGGGTCCTGGTCCAGGACGGCTGCGGCTGGTCGGTGCGGGCGGGCGTCTGGCTCAGGCCGTGGACGTTCGTCCACTGCTTGATCTGCTCCTGGAAGTTCGGGTAGCGCAGCGTGCTGTCCTCGGTGCCGTGCCAGATCTGCATGCGCGGCCGGGCGCCGCCGTAGCCCGGGTAGGCGGCGCGGACCAGGTCGCCCCACTGCTGCGGCGTCCGGCTGATCTGGCCGTTGGCGCACGCGCTGTTCCAGCTCGACCCGTCGGTGGTGGCGAAGCAGCCGAACGGCACGCCCATGTACGACGCGCCCGCCTCGAACACGTCAGGGTAGGCGCCGAGCAGCACGTTCGTCATCATGCCGCCGGACGAGGCGCCCACCGCGTAGGTGCGGCCGGGGTCGGCGCCGTAGCGCTGCTCGACCCAGCGGACCATGGACACGATGCCGACCGGGTCGCTGCCGCCGTCGTGCCGCAGCGCCTGCGGCGAGGAGACGTCGTAGCAGGAGCCGCTCCTGGTGGCCGACGGGTAGATGACGATGAACTTGTGCCGGTCGGCCAGCGAGGCGAACTCCGTGCCGGAGTAGAACGCCGGCCCGGACCCGGTGCAGTAGTGCACGGCCACCAGCACCGCCGGGCGCGCGCCGACGCCGTCGGGCACGTACAGGTGCATGCGCAGGCCGGTGGGGTTCGTGCCGAAGCCGGTGACCTCCGTCAGCTGGGCCGAGGCGGCAGGCGGCGCCAGGGCCAGCGCCGCCGCGGCGATCGCCACGGCCGCCGCCACGGCTCCCGCGATCCGGGATCTGATGCTCATCGAGTTCCTCTCCCTCGAACTGAAACATTTCGAGTGTGGACAGAAAATTTCGATCGAGCAATGCCCGGACGATGACGCCCTCCCGGCACGCAGCTGGGAGGGCGTCGGCCGATGAAAGTTTCGGCGTCAGCGCAGCTCGCGCTTGAGGATCTTGCCCGTCGCCGTCATCGGGAGCGCGTCACGGAACTCGACCACCCGCGGGTACTTGTAGGCCGCCATGGCCTCGCGGCTCCAGGCGATCAGGTCGTCCTCGGTCAGCGACGATCCCGGGGTGCGGATCACGTACGCCTTGATCTCCTCGCCGTGGGAGTCGTGCGGGACGCCGACGACGGCGGCCAGCGAGACCTCCTCGTGGCCCATGAGGACCTCCTCCACCTCGCGCGGGTAGACGTTGAACCCGCCGCGGATGATCATGTCCTTGGCCCGGTCGATGATGGAGTAGTAGCCGTCGGCGTCCCGGGTGGCGATGTCGCCGGTGCGGAACCAGCCGTCGCGCATCACCTCGGCGGTGGCCTCGGGGCGGCCGTAGTAGCCCTTCATGACGTTGTGGCCGCGCACCGCGATCTCGCCCGGGCCCTCGCCCTCGACGGTCTTCCAGTCGGGGTCGACCAGCCGCATCTCCACGCCCCAGATCGGGGTGCCGATCGTGCCCGGCTTGGTGGGCCGGCCGAGCTGGTTGAAGCTCGCCACCGGCGAGGTCTCCGACAGGCCGTAGCCCTCCAGGATCGGGATGCCGAACGTCTTCTCGAAGTCCTTGAGCACCTCGACCGGCGAGGCCGAGCCGCCCGCCACCGCGATCCGCAGCGTGGACGGGGCCTCCTCGCCGTCGGCGTGGATCTTGGTGAGCAGGGCCCAGTACATGGTCGGCACGCCCGCGAAGAACGTGACCCCCTCGGCGCGCATGATGGCCAGCGCCTCGCCCGGCTCGAAGCGCGGCATCAGCACCAGCGTCGCGCCGCGCATGAAACCGGTGTTGAGGATGACCGTCTGCCCGAAGGAGTGGAACAGCGGCAGCACCGCCAGATAGGTGTCGCCGCCCTCGGTGCGCGGAAACATCTTGTCGTTGACCATGACGTTCATGACCATGTTCTGGTGGCTGAGCTCGGCGCCCTTGGGGCGGCCCGTGGTGCCCGAGGTGTAGAGGATGACCGCGGTGTCGTCGGGCGCGGTCTGCACGGTCTCGAACTCGCCCGACATCCCGCCCAGCGCCGCCCAGATCGACTCGCCGTACTCCGACTCCGTGGCCAGCGCCGTGGCGGGCAGCACGAAGAAGTGCTCGCACCCCTCGGCCGCCTCGAACCCCGCCTTGCCGCGCTCGCCCAGCGGCAGCTCCGGCGTGCCCTCGAAGCAGAACAGCGCCTTGGCGTCGCTGTCGTCGAGGTGGTAGGCGATCTCCCGCGACTGCAGCAGCACGTTGAGCGGCACCACCGTCGCCCCGGCCTTGAGGATGCCGAAGTAGACGAACGGGAAGTAGGGCAGGTTGGGACAGGCGATCGCCACCTTGTCGCCCTTGCCGATGCCGCGCGACACGAGCAGGTTCGCGACCTGGCAGGCCACCGTGTCGATCATGGAGTAGGGCAGTCGCATGTCCCCGAAGACGATCGCGGTGGCATCCGGGGTGTTGCGCGCGCTGTCCTCCAGGACGCTCGACAGGTTGAGCATGCCTTTCCTCCCTCATCCAGGTGCTTGGGCACATCCTGTCAGCCTGACCATACCGACTGGTAGGTAACAGAGGTCACAAGTATGTATGGACGCGCCCCGTCGCCTGGAGTAAGCAAGTAGCACATCACTGAGGAGTGGCCATGGAGTACGACTACGTGATCGTCGGAGCCGGTTCGGCAGGGTGCGTGCTGGCCAACAGGCTGTCGGCGGACCCGGCGGTGACCGTCGCCCTCATCGAGGCCGGAGGCCGCGACGACAAGCTGGAGATCCGCATGCCCGCGGGCTTCGCCAAGCTGTTCAAGACCGGCTACGACTGGGACTACACCACGGCCAAGCAGAGTGAGATGGCCGGGCGTGAGCTCTACTGGCCGCGCGGCCGGGTCCTCGGCGGCTCCTCGTCGATCAACGCCCAGATGTGGGTGCGCGGCTGCGCGCTCGACTACGACCAGTGGGGCGTGCCCGGCTGGACGTACGAGGACGTGCTGCCCTACTTCAAACGCGCCGAGCGCCGGGTCGGCAGCAACCACGGCGGCGTCTACGGCACCGACGGGCCGCTGTTCATCTCCGGGCTGCGCAGCCCCAACGTCACCACCGCCGCCTTCCTCAAGGCGTGCGACGAGCTCGGCCTGCGGCGCGCCGACGAGATCAACGGCCACGTCAACGACGGCTACGGCCCCACCCCCGTCAACCAGGACCGCGGCCGCCGCTGGAGCGCCGCCGACGGCTACCTGCGCCCCGCGCTCAAACGCCCCAACCTCACCCTGATCACCGAGGCGGACGTGAACCGCGTCGTCTTCGACGGCAGGCGCGCCGTCGGCATCGAGCACAGCGGCGGCGCCCAGGTCAGGGCCCGGCGGGAGGTCATCCTGTCGGCGGGCGCCATCGGCTCCCCCTACCTGCTCATGCGCTCCGGCGTCGGCGCCGCCGACGAACTGCGCGACGCCGGGATCGCCGTCGTCCACGAACTGCCCGAAGTGGGCAAGAACCTCCAGGACCACCTGTCGTCCGGCGTGTTCGTCGCCTGCAAGCAGCCGGTCACGCTGACCAAGGCCGAGTCCCTGGGCAACCTGCTCCGCTACATCGTGCTGCGCTCCGGCATGCTCACCACGAACGTCGGCGAGGCCGTCGCGTTCATCCGCACCACGCCCGCCGAGCCCGCCCCCGACATCGAGCTGATCTTCGCGCCCGGCCCGTTCATCGACCACGGCCTCACCCCGCCCACCGGCCACGGCCTGACCGTCGGCGTCATCCTGCTCCAGCCCGAGAGCCGGGGCCGCATCGGGCTCAACGGCCGCGAAGTCCTCGTCGACCCCGGCTACCTGACCAAGGAAGCCGACGTGAAACGGCTCGTGGCCGGGCTCAAGGTGGCCAAGCAGGTGTTCGCCAGCGCCGCCATGAAGCCGTACGCCGGCGGCCCGATGCCCCCCTACACCGCGCCCGAGACCGACGACGAGCTGGCCCAATGGGTACGCGAGCGCGGCGAGACCCTCTACCACCCGGTCGGCAGCTGCCGCATGGGCGCCGACGAGGACGCCGTCGTGGACCCGCAACTGCGCGTGCGCGGCCTCGACGGGCTCCGGATCGCCGACGCGTCGATCATGCCGACGCTCAACCGCGGACACACCCACGCCCCCGCCATCATGATCGGCGAGAAGGCGGCCGACCTCATCGCGGCAGGCTGACCCGTGGAGATCCGGACGATCCACGCCAACGGGGTGGAGTTCGCGTACCTCACCGCCGGGGACGGGCCGCTCGCCCTCTGCCTGCACGGCTTCCCCGACACCGCACACACCTGGCGCCACCTCGTGCCCGCGCTCGCCGCCCGCGGCTACCGCGCCGTCGCGCCGTTCATGCGCGGCTACGCGCCCACCGAGATCCCCGCCGACGCCGCCTACGGCGGCGACGCGCTCGCCGCCGACGCCCTCGCCCTGCACGAGCGGCTCGGCGGCGACGACTCGGCCGTCATCGTCGGCCACGACTGGGGCGCCGTCCCCGTGTACGCCACCGCCGACCGCTTCCGCGCCGCCGTCGCCCTCGCCGTCCCGCCGCCCGCCGTCCTCCGCGCCGCCTTCCTGCACTACGAGCAGCTCAAACGGTCGTTCTACGTGTTCCTCTTCCAGACCGGGCTGGCCGAGACCGCCGCGTCGGCGCCCGGGTTCCTCGAAGGGCTCTGGGCCGACTGGTCACCCGGCTACGACGCCACCCACGACCTGGAGCTCGTCCGCCGCAGCATCGGCGACCCCGCCCACCTGTCGGCCGCCATCGGCTACTACCGGGCCATGCTCGGCGCCACCCCGCCCTCCGGCCGCCACCCCGCCGCCGGAGCCGCCGCCGCCACGCCGATCCTCTACCTCCACGGCGAACGCGACGGCTGCATCGGCGCCGACCTGGTCAAGGACGCCGCCGCCGCGCTGCCGCCCGGCTCCCGCGCCGAACCCGTCGCCGGCGCCGGGCACTTCCTCCACCTGGAGCGCCCGGCGGCCGTCAACGACCTCGTCCTGTCCTGGCTCGGGCCCGCCCGGGGCTGAGCACGACCAGCTCCGGGTGCCGGCCCGACAAACTCACCCGCACCCTCTCCCGTACGGTGAAGCCGTCCGGCACCCCGTCGTGCACCAGCGCCACCACCAGCCCGTCCGCCGCCAGCACCCGCCGCACCTCCCGCCACAGCCTCCCGGGATCCCCGGCCAGCAGCCCGCCCGCCGCGACCTGACGCCCCCACGGCGGATTCACCAGCACCCGATCCACCACCCCGTCCCCCAGCGGAACCCGCCCTCCATCCGCCACCCCCCACCAGAACCCACCGGAAGCGACCGCCACGGGCCCGTCTGCCCTGGAGACGGCCCCGGCGGCGGCGAGCTCCTCCGCGGGGGCGCGGGTGACGGCGGGCTCGCCGGCGGGCGGCCGGTGGGCGTCCGCCGACTCCGGGCGCAGCGGCCCGCCCGGCCTGGTTTCGGCGGGCGTGCGCGGGGTGTGCCCGTTCTCCGGGGACCGTGGCCTGTCCGGCGCGGGGCCGTCTCCGGTGGGCGTCATCCCGTCGAAGGAAGGCGTTGGGGCGGTGTGCAGGTGGGTGGCGTTGGTGGTGGCGGCCGTGATGGCGGCCGGGTTGTGGTCCAGGCCGAGGAAGCGGGCGTGGGGGGCGAGGGCGGCGGCCTCGAGGAGGGTGGTGCCGGCGCCGCAGCAGGGGTCGAGCACGGTGCGGGCGCCGTCGAGGCGGGCGAGGGCCGCCATGGCGGCGGCGAGCGGCGGGTGCAGGCTGCCCGGCACGGACCCGAGCTTGTACGGCCGGCGGTGCAGGGGCCGGGCCGCCAGGCGCAGGCCGATGACGGCGCGCTCGCCCTCGATCGTCACCCGGAACGCCAGGCATCCGGCGGGCGGCACGGCGCCGCCGGTGCGCGAATGGTAGGGCAGCCGCAGCCGGCGGCCCAGCTCGGCCCCGACCGCGTCCTCGATGTCGTGGCGCGTGTAGGCGCGCCGCCCGACGAACGTGGCCGACACCTCGACCCCGAGCGCATCCCGGTGCGGGAGCGGGCGGGGCGGCAGGGCGCGGAGGGCGCGGAGGGCGCGGGCGGCGGCCGACAGGCGGCGCAGGGCGAGGCGGCCGTGGCCGACCCCGTCCACCACGGCCGCCACCAGCAGCACGTCGTCGGCCGTCCGCAGCCCCAGCAGCCCGGGGCCGGGGTCGGCCGTGTCGAACCAGACCTCGCGGTGGCGCAACCCGCGGACGGAGCCGAGCCGGGAACGGTGGATCTCAGCTGCGACCAGGGGTTCGGTGCCATGCACCGTCCTGGCCACGGCAAGGGTGTGCACGTGTCCTTCTCCCATGGAGCGACCCGGGACGGCGGCCGGCCGTCCCGCATCGCCGGCGGTGGGTCATCCGCGACCCGCCGGCGGATCGCTAGCCGAGGAGGAAGAAGAACGTCATGCCGGTCACCGTAGCCACCGTCCGGCCCGGCTCGCCACACATTTTCCGGCCACGTACGTACGGTGTACGTCGAAAGCATTGACGTACCGGCACCGAGGCTCGAATGATGGCCCCATGAGCGTCGTTGACTTCGACCTGTCCGACCGCGATTTCTGGGCCAGGCCCATGGGCGAGCGCCGGGAGGCGTTCGACCGGCTGCGCCGCCTGGACAGCCCGGCCTTCTTCGAGGAGCCGGAGATCTCGTTCGCCCCGAAGGGCCCCGGCTACTACGCCCTGGTCCGGCACGCGGACATCCTCGAGGCCAGCCGCACCCCGGAGGTGTTCTCGTCGGGGGAGGGCGGCGCGACGAACATCCCGGACATGCCGGCCGAGTTCGCCGAGTACTTCGGGTCGATGATCAACATGGACGATCCCCGGCACGCCCGCCTGCGCCGGATCGTCTCGCGCGCGTTCACGCCGAAGATGATCAAGCAGTTCGAGACCGACGTGGAGTCGGCGGCCGTCAGGATCGTCGACGACCTGCTGGCCAAGGGTCCCGGCTGCGACTTCGTCACCGAGGTCGCCGCCCGGCTGCCCCTGAAGATCATCTGCGACATGATGGGCATCCCGGAGCGCGACTACGGCTTCGTCTTCGACCGGTCGAACATCATCCTCGGCGGCTTCGACCCCGAATACACCGGCCCCGACCTCGGTCAGCTCGCCGAGAAGCTGCTCACCGCCGGCATGGAGCTGCAGCAGCTCGTCCAGGACCTGGCCGCGCACCGCGCCGAACACCCGACGAACGACCTGACCTCGTCCCTGGTCAACGCCAACATCGACGGCGAGCAGCTCACCCTTCAGGAGCTCGGCTCGTTCTTCATCCTGCTCGTCGTGGCCGGCAACGAGACCACCCGCAACGCGATCTCGCACGGCCTGCGCCTGCTCACCACGAACCCTGACCAGCGCGCGCTGTGGCTGAGCGACCCGGAGGCGTATACCGGCACGGCGGTCGAGGAGATCGTCCGCCTCGCCTCGCCGGTCAACTTCATGCGCCGCAAGGTCACCCGCGACCACACGATGAACGGCCACCTCTACCGCAAGGGAGAGAAGGCCGTCCTCTACTACTGGGCGGCCAACCGCGACCCGGCGGTGTTCGAGGACCCGGAGCGGTTCGACATCACCCGCCACCCGAACCCGCACGTCGGCTTCGGCGGCCCGGGCCCGCACTTCTGCCTGGGCGCCCACCTGGCCCGCCGCGAGATCACGGTGATGTTCCGCGAGCTGCTGCGCCGCGTCCCCGGCATCGAGGGCGGCACGCCGGACCGGCTGCACTCCAGCTTCATCAACGGGATCAAGCACATGGAGTGCGCCTTCTAGCGCCCGGGCCTACCCCTGGGCGGTCACCTTCAGCCGGTTGATCACGGTGTTGAGGTCGGGGCGCAGGTTCTCGCCCTCCTCCGGGACCGACATGTAGACGACGGCCGGCAGCTCGGCGCCCGTGTCGAGCGCGGCCGTGACGATCGTGGCCTTCTCGCTCGCGGACGTGAGCGCGTACGCGATGAGCATGCCCTTGGCGTCGCCCACGGTCAGCTCCTGCTGGGCGATCTTCTTGACCCGGTTGGGCATCTCGAACAGGCGCTTGCGCGCGTCGACCACGACCGCCTTGATCGCCGGCTCCAGCTCGCCCGGCTTGGCGTAGGACGAGGCCAGCCGCTCCGGGAGCGGCCCGGTGAGCACCTGCGCGGCCAGGTTGGTGCCGACCATCGCGTACTGGCGGGTCTCGAAGCCGTACGTGCCCTTCACCGTGGGCCGCTCGTCCAGCCGCCAGGTGCCGCCGAGGCGCGGGACGGAGATGCCGGCGGCGGCGTCGGGCAGCGTGCCCGTCACGCCCGACGCCTTGCCGGGGAACTTCGGCAGCCGGGGGATCGTCGAGGTGGTCTTCTGCGGTCCGGGCGGCGGCGTCTTCGCGGTCTCCTGGGCGGCGGGCGGCGTCTCCTTCGCCCCGGCGAGCGGACCGGCGAGGAACGCCCAGAGCAGGCCCGCGACCAGCGCGATCGCGACCGAGCCGGCCAGCGCGTAGATCCAGATGGGCTTGCCCTCCTCCAGGGTCTCGGGCTCGCCCATCTCGTTGTAGTCGTCGCCGAAGACGGTGTCCCAGAGCTGCTGCTGGCGCTCGGGGGGAGGGGTGCGCGAGCCGCTGATCTGGCCGGCCGTGACGAACGGGCGGTCCGGGTCGGACGGGTCGCGGCTCAGGTTCGCGCCCGGCCTGCCGTGCTGCGCCTGGTGCTCGCCCGGCTGCTGGTGCGGGTCGTGCGCCTGGTCGAGGGGCTGGATCGGCTGCTGCTGCGGCTCGGCGACGGGCGCGGCGTGCGGCTGCCCGTGCCCGGGGGGCTGCGTGTGGCCGGGGGATTGCGTGTGCCCGGGGGTCTGTCCGTGGCCCTGCGGGTGTGCGTGGCCCTGCGCCTGGACCTGGGAGTACGTCATCGTGCGCTCGTCGGCGGCCTGCGAGGTCGGCACCACCGGCTGGTCGGGCGGGGGCGCGCTGTACGGGGTGTCCAGCGGCGAGGGGGACTGGTGGCGGGGCGCGGCGGAGTCCTGCGGCGGCCAGGGGGCGGGGGAGCTGAGGTTCGCCCAGGCGCCGGGCTGCGCTGCGGGCGGCTCCGACCACGCGGGCGCCGGGTCCGCGGGCTGCCCGGGGGACGGCTGTCCAGCGGTGTGCTGTCCGGTGGTGGGCCAGGACGTCGGCACCGGCTCGGCGTCGCGCTGGGCGGGCTGGGCCTCGGGCCGGGTGGCGTCCGCCCAGGAGAACTGCTCGGGCTGCGACGACCGGCCGGGCGGCTCGGGCCAGGCGGCGGCGGGGGGAGCCTCGGGCCAGGCGGTGGGCGGCTGCTGGGCCGCCGGAGGCGTTTCGGGCCAGGAGGTCGGGACATCCTCGCGCGGGGCCTCGGGCCAGGACGGTGGCAGGTGAGGTGCTCCGGAATGCTCCGTTGCCATTGCTGCCGGCCCTCCTGTGGTTATGTCCGGATTCGACGTGCTGTGCATGATCTCATGGGATTTTCCAGGAGACCCAGCCGGCTCCGCAGGGAAACGGGCGAAGCCGTGCGGATCGGTCGGCGGATCCTGCTGGGGCAGGTCGGCCTCCGGTCGTTCCGGCTCAGCTGAATGCACCACGGCGACGAGAGTATTCTAATGGGACATATGAGGTCACAACGGATCTATCACCATCAGGTCTCACCGGCCTGAAGGCTCCATTGTGCCCGCCCGCGCCGCTTGAGCGCCTGCATTCGGTTGAAGAGGTGCGCTAGGCTTGACCTATGCGTTCCGCGACCCTGCTTCTTAGCGGGCCGCGACGGCCCTGAAGATCTCGCCGTCGCGGCTGCCCCTCGTCCTGCATACGAGGGGTTTTTCTATGGGTCCGAGTCAATCAGAAGGACAACCGCCGTGAGTGAGTACGACCCGCAGGCGCTGCAGGCCAAATGGCAGCAGCGATGGGAGGAGCTGGACCCGTTCCGGGCGAGCGAGGACGCCGCCGACCCGCGCGAGCGGCGCTACATGCTCGACATGTTCCCCTACCCCTCCGGCGACCTTCACATGGGCCACGGCGAGGTGTTCGCGATCGCCGACGTGGTCGCGCGCTACTGGTTCCAGCGCGGCTACAACGTCCTGCACCCCATCGGCTGGGACTCCTTCGGCCTGCCCGCCGAGAACGCCGCGATCAAGCGCAACGCCCACCCCGCGGAGTGGACCTACGCCAACATCGAGACGCAGGCCAACTCGTTCAAGCGCTACGGCATCTCCTTCGACTGGTCGCGCCGCCTGCACACCAGCGACGCCGACTACTTCCACTGGAACCAGTGGCTGTTCAACCGCTTCTTCGAGCGCGGCCTGGCCTACCGCAAGGGCGGCCTGGTCAACTGGTGCCCCAACGACCAGACCGTGCTGGCCAACGAGCAGGTCGTGGCCGGCAAGTGCGAGCGGTGCGGCGCGGACGTCGTCAGGCGCGAGCTGACGCAGTGGTACTTCAAGATCACTGACTACGCGCAGCGCCTGCTGGACGACATGGACCAGCTCGAAGGCGGCTGGCCCGAGCGCGTCATGACCATGCAGCGCAACTGGATCGGCCGCTCCGAGGGCGCCGACGTGCTGTTCCAGATCGAGGGCCGCGACGAGCCCGTGCACGTCTACACCACGCGCCCCGACACGCTGTTCGGCGCCACGTTCTTCGTGGTCGCGGTCGACGCCGCGCTGGCCGACGAGATCGTCACCGACGAGCAGCGCCCCGCGTTCGAGGCCTACCGCGCCGAGGTCGCCAAGCTGAGCGACATCGAGCGGCTGTCCACCGACAAGGAGAAGACCGGCGTCTTCCTGGGCCGCCACGCGATCAACCCGGTCAACGGCGAGCGCATCCCCGTCTGGGCCGCCGACTACGTGCTGTCCGACTACGGCCACGGCGCCATCATGGCCGTGCCCGCCCACGACCAGCGCGACCTCGACTTCGCCCGCAAGTTCGGGCTGCCGGTCAAGGTCGTCGTGCACACCGGGCTGGCCGATCCCGGCGAGACCGGCGAGGCCACGCCCGGCGAGGGCCGGCTGGTCAACTCCGGCCCGCTCGACGGCCTGACCAAGGCCGAGGCCATCGCCAAGATCATCGAGATCCTGGAGGTCGATGGCAAGGGCGCCGGCGCGGTCAACTTCCGGCTGCGCGACTGGCTGCTGTCGCGGCAGCGGTTCTGGGGCACGCCGATCCCGATCATCCACTGCGGCGACTGCGGCGAGGTGCCCGTCCCCGACGACCAGCTGCCGGTCACGCTGCCCGACCTGCGCGGCGAGGCGCTGTCGCCCAAGGGCGTCTCCCCGCTGGCCAGCGCCACCGACTGGGTCAACGTCGAGTGCCCCAAGTGCGGCGGCCCGGCCAAGCGCGACACCGACACCATGGACACCTTCGTCGACTCGTCCTGGTACTTCCTGCGCTACTGCTCGCCCGGCTACACCGAGGGCCCGTTCGACGTCGAGCAGGTCCGCAAGTGGGGCCCCATCGACCAGTACGTGGGCGGCGTCGAGCACGCGGTGCTGCACCTGCTCTACTCGCGCTTCTTCACCAAGGTCCTGTACGACATGGGCATGGTGAGCTTCACCGAGCCGTTCCTGCGCCTGCTCAACCAGGGCCAGGTGATCAACGGCGGCAAGGCGATGTCGAAGTCCCTGGGCAACGGCGTCGACCTGGGCCAGCAGATCGACGACTACGGCGTCGACGCGGTCCGCCTGACGATGGTGTTCGCCGGCCCGCCGGAGGACGACATCGACTGGGCCGACGTGTCGCCGGCGGCGTCGCAGAAGTTCCTGGCCCGCGCCTTCCGGGTGATGGACGAGACGGCCAGCGAGCCGGGCGTCTCCTTCGAGGGCGGCGACCTGGAGCTGCGCAAGATCACCCACCGGACCATCGACGAGGTCACCAAGCTGGTCGACTCCTACCGCTTCAACGTCGCGGTGGCGCGCATGATGGAGCTGACCACGGCCGCCCGCCGGGCGATCGACTCCGGCCCCGGCGCCGCCGACCCGGCGGTGCGCGAGGCCGCCGAGGCGCTGGCCGTCATGCTGTCGCTGGTCGCCCCCTACACCGCCGAGGAGGGCTGGGAGCGGCTGGGCCACACCGGCGGCACCGTCGCCAAGGCGGGCTGGCCGGTCGCCGACCCGGCGCTGCTCGTCCAGGAGTCGGTCACCTGCGTCGTGCAGGTCGCGGGCAAGGTGCGCGAGCGGCTGGAGGTCCCGCCCGGCATCTCCGAGGACGAGCTGCGCGAGCTGGCCCTGGCCTCCGAGAAGGTCCAGGGCTACCTCCAGGGCACCCCGCGCAAGGTGATCGTGCGGGCGCCCAAGCTGGTCAACATCGTCCCCTGACGCTCACAGCCGGCGCAGGGCCGGCAGGAGGTCCTTCTCCGCCCAGGCGAAGAAGGGCTCCTGCTGGTCGGCGCCGATCTGCACGAGCGCGACGTGGGTGTAGCCGCCGTCGAGGTAGGCGCGCACCGCCTCCACGACCGCGTCCACGTCGTTGCCGCACGGCACGCTCTGCGCGACGTCGTCGGGGCGTACGGTCGAGGCGGCGGCCGCGAAGTTGACCGGGCCGGGCAGCTCGGCCATGACCTTCCAGCCGCCGACGCCCGACCAGCGCCACAGCCGGTGCGCGCGTTCCTTGGCCGCCTCGGCGTCGGTGTCGTAGGAGAGCGCGAGCTGCCCGTACACCGGCTTGCCCGAGCCTCCGGCGTCGGCGAACGCGCTCACCACCTCCGGCATCGGGTCGTTGATGACCAGGATGTCCCCGTACTCGGCGGCGAGCCGCGCCGAGCTGGAGCCCGAGGCGGCGATCGCGATCGGCACCGGCTCCTCGGGCAGGTCGTACAGCTTGGCCGAGTCGACGTCGTAGAACTCGCCCTGGTAGGTGACGTAGCCGCCGCCGAACAGCTCGCGGATGATCTGCACGGCCTCGCGCAGCATGCGGTGCCGCACGTCGGCGGACGGCCAGCCCTCGCCGATGACGTGCTCGTTGAGGTTCTCGCCGGCGCCGAGGCCGAGCGTGAACCGGCCGCCGCTCAGCACGCCCATCGTGGCCGCCTTCTGCGCCACCACCGCCGGGTGGTAACGCATGATCGGGCAGGTCACGTACGTCATGAGCGGCAGCCGGGCGGTGGCCTGGGCCGCGGCGCCGAGCACCGACCAGGCGTACGGTGAATGGCCCATCTCCTCGACCCACGGGAAGTAGTGGTCGGAGATGACCGCGTAGTCGAAGCCCGCCTGTTCGGCCCGGGCGGCGAAGTCGACGAGCTGCCGGGCGGGCGTCTGCTCGCACATCAGGGTGTAGCCGAATTCTGCCATGATGTCCGGACTACCCGGCTTCGTACAGGCTAGTTACCGGCCGGTGGAGATCAATGATGGTCCGCCAGTTCCTCCACCACCAGGCCGAGCCCGATGCCCAGCAGCCAGATGTCCTTGACGATGCCGATGCCCTCCTGCGACGGGCGCAGGCTGCCCTCCTGGCGCAGGCCCGGCGTCTTCAGGTAGAGCCCGATCAGCCCGCCCGCGAACCCGGTCAGCGCCACCCCGGCCAGCAGCGACGGCACCACGGGCAGCAGCAGGGCGGCGCCGAGCGCGATCTCGGCCTTCGACAGCAGCTTGACGAACCGCTGCGGCTCCAGCTTGCCCAGGAACGGATACGGGACCGTCGCCATCCCGTGCACCCCGGCGGCGGTCTGTTCGTCGGCGTGCGCCTTGGACAGGCCGGAGTTCAGGATGATCGCCCCGGCGGCGATCCTGGGCGGCATCTGGTGAGCGCGTGCGCAGAGTCTCATGCCCTGCTCCTGCCCCTGACGTGCGCGGCTGTCCGCTGAGCGCGGAAATTATCCTCTACGGTTCGATGGGCTGCGCATTAGTGTTCAGCTGTGACAACTGGCGCTTACCTGAGATTCCCGCACCTAAACGGTGACCTCGTCACCTTCGTCGCCGACGACGATGTCTGGCTCGCCCCCGTGACCGGCGGCCGGGCCTGGCGGTTCACCGCCGACCGGACCCCCGTCTCGGCCCCGCGTTTCTCCCCCGACGGCAGCCGCATCGCCTGGACCAGCACCCGCGAAGGCGCCCCCGAGGTGTTCGCGGCCGAGCTCGACGGCGGCGAGGGCGAGCGGCTCACCCACTGGGGCTCCGCCTCCACGCAGGCGCGCGGCTGGAGCGACGACGGCAGGCCCCGCGCGATCAGCGCCACCGGCCAGGGCGGGCGCAACAGGACGTGGGCGTACGAGATCCCGCTCGACGGCGGCCCCGCCACCCGCCTGCCGTACGGCTGGGTGAGCGACCTGTCCACCAGCGGCGATCGCGTGGTCACCGTGTCGCCGATGTGGCGCGAGCCGTCCGGCTGGAAGCGCTACCGGGGCGGCACCGCGGGCAAGATCTGGATCGACGCCGACGGCACCGGCGAGTTCACCCGGCTGTTCGCCGACAGCGCCGCCCAGCACTGGGCCGCCATGTGGATCGGCGACCGCATCGCCTTCCTCGCCGACACCGACGGCACCGGCAACCTCTACTCCGCCCTGCCCGACGGCTCCGACCTGCGCCGCCACAGCTCACACGACGCGTTCTACGCCCGCCACGCCGCCACCGACGGCGAGCGTGTCGTCTACTCCCACGCCGGAGACCTGTGGCTGCTGGAAAGCCTGGACGCCGAGCCGTACCCGCTCGACATCCGCCTCGGCGGCCCCCGGCCGGCCCGCGCCCGGCGGCCCGCCCCCGCCCGCGTCGGCGGCTTCTCACCCGACACGTCCGGACGCGCGAGCGCCGTCGAGATCCGCGGCACCGCCCACTGGCTCACCCACCGCGACGGCCCCGCCGGCGCGCTGCGCGTCGAGCCCGGCGTCCGCGTCCGCCTGCCGCGCGCCCTCGGCTCCGACGGCCGCGCGATCTGGGTCTCCGACGCCACCGGCGAGGACGGCCTGGAGATCGGCACGCCCGGCGGCGAGATCCGCACCCTGGCCGCCGGCGAGCTCGGCCGCGTCCTCGAACTGGAGGCCGCCCCCGACGGCAAGCACGCCGCCGTCGCCACCCACGACGGCCGGCTCCTCGTCGCCGACCTGGAGACCGGCGACCTGCGCGAGCTCGACCGCACCGGCTACGGCGACATCAGCGGGCTGACGTTCTCGCCCGACTCCGCCTGGCTCGCCTGGGTGCACCCGCACCACAACCCGCTCTCGCAGATCAAGATGGGCCGCCTCGACGGCACCTCCGTCATCGAGGTGACGCCGCTCCGCTTCGCCGACTACGACCCCGTTTTCACCAAGGACGGCAAGCACCTGGCGTTCCTGTCGGTACGCACCTTCGACCCGGTCTACGACGCGCACGTCTTCGATCTGTCGTTCCCCGCCGGCTGCCGGCCGTACCTGGTGCCGCTGCGCGCGGGCACGCCCTCCCCGTTCGACCCGAGCCTCCAGGGGCGCGGCTTCAACGGCGAGGACGACCACCCCACGCCGGAAGAGAAGAAGAAGGACAAGGACGACACACCGCCGCGCACCGAGGTCGACCCCGAAGGGCTCGCCTCCCGCGTCGTGCCCGTTCCGGTCCCCGCCGCCCGCTACGGCAACCTGCGCACCGCCAAGGACGCGCTGCTCTGGCTGCGCCACCCGCTGTCCGGCCAGCTCGGCGACGGCACCGAGCAGACCGGCGAGGTCGTCCTGGAGCGCTACGACCTGGCCAAGCGCGCCAAGTCCGAGCTCGGCAAGGAGATCCGCGCCTTCGAGGTGAGCGGCGACGGCACCCGCCTCGTCCTCAACGGCAAGAACGGCCTCCAGACCCGCCCGGCCGGCGACGGCGACGACGTCGTCACCATCGACCTCGACCGGGTCTCCGTCCAGCTCGACCCCGTCGCCGAATGGCGGCAGGGCTACCGCGAGGCCGGGCGGCTCATGCGCGACCACTTCTGGCGCGCCGACATGAACGGCGTCGACTGGCAGGCCGTGCTCGACCGCTACGAGCCGCTGGTCGAGCGGATCGGCTCCCACTCCGAGCTGGTCGACCTGCTGTGGGAGGTGCAGGGCGAGCTCGGCACCTCCCACGCCTACGCCATCGCCAACGGAGCCCCCGTCGACCCGCGCCGCCGCCAGGGCCTGCTCGGCGCCGACCTGTCCCGCGACGACGACGGCACCTGGCGCGTCGCCCGCATCCTGCCGGGCGAGACCTCCGACCACGACGCCCGCTCGCCGCTGCTCGCGCCCGGCGTCGCCGTCCGCGCCGGTGACGCGATCGTGGCCGTGAACGGCCGGCCCGTCGACCCGGCGCGCGGCCCGCTGCCCCTGCTCGCGGGCACGGCGGGCCACCCCGTCGAGCTCACCGTACGGGCCGGCACCGGCGGCGAGCCGCGCAAGGTCGTGGTGACGCCCATCGCCGACGAGCTCCGGCTGCGCTACCACGACTGGGTGGAGAACCGGCGCGCCTACGTCCGCGAGGCGTCCGGCGGCCGGCTCGGCTACCTGCACGTGCCCGACATGGTCGCCGCCGGCTGGGCGCAGTTCCACCGCGACCTGCGTACGGAGATGGCCCGCGAGGGCCTGGTCGTGGACGTGCGCGAGAACGGCGGCGGGCACGTCTCCGAGCTCGTGCTGGAGAAGCTGTCACGCCGGGTCACCGGCTGGATCCAGGTGCGCGGCAACCAGCCGATGCGCTACCCCGAGGACTCGCCGCGCGGCCCCGTCGTCGCCGTCACCGACGAGTACGCCGGATCCGACGGCGACATCGTCAGCGCCGGGATCAAGAACCGCGCCATCGGCCCGCTCGTCGGCGTCCGCACCTGGGGCGGCGTGATCGGCATCGACTCCCGCTACTCGCTGGTCGACGGCACCGCCGTCACGCAGCCGCGCTACTCGTTCTGGCTCGAAGGGCCCGGATGGGGGGTGGAGAACCACGGCGTCGACCCCGACGTCGAGGTCGTCATCACCCCGCAGGACCGTGTCGCCGGGCGCGACCCGCAGCTGGAGAAGGCCGTCGAGCTCGCGCTCACCGCGCTGGAGGAGACCCCGGCGGCCACCGCCCCGGACCTGCCGCCCCTGCCCTGACCCGAGACATGCGGGGCGCCCCGTACGGCCGGTTTCACGACGACGCCCGAGGGTCGCCCCGCCCGGCGGCCCTCACGACACCCGAGGGTCGCCCCACACGGCGGTCGAGGTGAAGCAGGTTTCCGCCTCCGTCCGCAGGATCACGACGCTGGCCCCGTCGAGGGTCACGTCCATCGTCGCCGGCCGCTTGAGCTGGGCGGCGACCGAGCCGACCTCCTCGTCGGAGTCGGGCTGGCCGTCCTCGTCCCGGTCGGCGAAGACCGTGAACGTCACCGCCTGCTCACTGTCCTCGGCCTCGGCGAGCCCCACCGTGGCCTCGAACCGCTGGTAGCCCTTGCCGAGCGGGAAGACCGTCGTCGCCATGTTCGTCCCGCAGTCGGTCGCGAAGCCGAGGCTGTGCCGGTAGGTGTGCCCGCCGATCCGCTGCGTGCCCTTGATCGGCGCGGACTCGGTCGGGGTCAGGCTCGACAGGAGGAGGGCGCCCTCCGTGAGCGCCGACCGGCCCGGCTCCGGCGACGTGCCCGCCGGCTCCGTGATGGTCGCCGTCGCGGTGACCGTCACCGTGGCCGCCGGCGACGGCGTCACCTGCGCCGCCTGGCTGGCCCCCTCGTCCTTACCGGCCAGGTAGGTCATGTAGGCCACGACCACGCCCGCCAACGCGGTGATCACCGCGGCCAGGATCTGCCCGTTGCGCCCCTCGCGCGCGGCTTTGACCGCGGGGTCGTCGTCGTCGCGTGGCTCTGTCGTCATTCATCCTCGGCTGGGGGTTACGCGGAGTGAGGAATGACGATCATATCGTCACCGAGGCGATTCTACGCAGGATCTCCTCCAGAACGGGCCGGCCGGTCGCGAAGTTCAGCCGGACGAACGTCTCCCCGCCCGGCCCGAACGCCGCCCCGTCACTCAGCAGCACCCCGGCCTCCCGCTCCAGCACCTCCGCCATCCCCGGCCGGCCGTAACCCAGCCATGCCAGATAGGTGGCCTCCGGCACGCGGTACGTGACGCCTTCCGGCAGGCCGGACGCGATCAGGTGCCGGTTGTGGTCCAGCAGCGCCCGCGTCTCCTCCAGCCACGCGTCGCCGTGCCGCCACGCCGCGACCGTCGCCTCCACGCCGAACACGCTCGGCGACCCGAACACGAACTCCGGCTGCGCGTCCAGCGCCTTACGCGCCGCCGGCGCTCCCACGTGCGCCACCGAGCAGCGGATCCCCCCCAGGTTGAACGCCTTCGTGGCCGACGTCAGCGTCACGGTACGGTTCGGCAGGATCGTCGCGAACGGGATGTGCCGGTGCGGCTCGTACACCAGGTCGGCGTGGATCTCGTCCGAGATCACCAGCAGGTCGTGCCGCTCCGCGTGCTCCGCCAGCTCCTCCAGCTCCGCCCGGGTGAACACCCTGCCGGTCGGATTGTGCGGATTGACCAGCAGCAGCACCCGGCATCCCGTCAGATCCGGCACCTCGAACCGCCACGAATCCCCGTCCGCCACCATCGGCACCGGCCGCAGCGGCCGGCCCATCGACTCCAGCGTGCCCAGGAACGGGTGATAGGCCGGAGTGTGCAGCGCCACCGCGTCACCCCGCTCGGTGCAGACGTGCAGGAGCACCTGCAGGGCCTGGTTCAGGTCGGAGTACGTGCGCACCGACCCCGCGTCCGCCGCCCAGCCGAACCGCGCGGCCATCCGCTCCGCGAACGCCTCCGCCAGCGGCTCGCACTGCGGGCTGTCCAGCCACACCGGGTAGCCCAGGTCCCCGTCGGCCCGCCGCCGCAGCGCCTCACGCACCGCCGGGGCCGTGCGGAAGTCCATGTCGGCCACCCACGCGGGAATCACCCCCGGGGCGGCCTTCGCCCACTTCAGTCCGTCATTGGATGCCTTGAAGTCCTTGCCCACGAATGCGTCGCTCACCCGATCAGTGTAGAAACATCCGCATTCGTCCACCGAGCCGGTCCGCCCGCCGAGCCGGTCCGTCCACCGAGCCGGTCCGCCCCCTCAGGCCGACCGGCCTTCTCGCGCCTCACGTCGCCAAGGGCGGCCGCCTCGGCCTTCCCCTCGCCCAGAGGCCTCCACCTCGCCCAGCGGCGGACCAGGGGCTACTTCACCCAGCGCCCTTCACCGCCCCCAGCAGCCTTGAGCACCCCCAGCGGCCTTGACCGTGCCCAGCGGCCTCTACGGCGCGCGGCGGCTTTCACGTCGCCGAGGTTCACGTCGCCGAGGTTAGACGGCGCAGCAGCCGCGCCGTACTCCGCCGCCGCCCCCACGCGATCACACCACTCACCACGAGGAGCGCCAACGGCAGCACCACACTGCCCCCGGACACGAACGCCTCCGTCACCACGGCCCCCGCCATCAGCCCCACGAACGCCAGCCCCGCGAGCCCCGCCAGCGCCGGCACCAGCAGCGCCACGGCCCCCGCCACCTCCAGCACCCCGACCAGCTGCCGGAACCAGTCTCCCCAGCCGATCGCCTCGAACGTCGACGCCGCAGGCTCCGCCTCAGCGAACTTCGCCAACGCCCCCATTACGAACCAGCCCGCCGCGACCACCTGCAGCACCCACAGAGCGAACCCGCCCACCTTGCTCTTGTCCATGCAACCGACGCTACGAAGCCCCTGCAGGACGCGGAATCGCCCTGCCTACCGGACCAGGGTGCACCTAGATGCACCACCCCCGCACACGCCCGCCGAGCCGAACGAGAGAAGCACGCCCCGACCGGGAAGCCGCACAGGGGTGGGCGCAGGCAGCCGCGAGTTGCCCCCTAGTACGAGGACCACGCTCATCTCCCGCCGAACCTCAGACTGGAGCACGGGCCAGTGGATCGGAGGGGAGGGAGGGCACGAGGAGGAGGGGCCGAGGGTCGGCACGGGCGCCGTGCGGCAGTGGCACCGTGCGGCGGCCCGGACTGGGCCTGCGGCGGCTGGGGCCGGGCCTGGGACAGGGGCCGGGGAGGCGACTAAGGCTGGGGCCGCGCCTTGGGCCGGGCCGCGCCTTGGGCCGGGCCGCGCCTTGGGTCGGACGGCGCCTGAGGCCGGGACCGGGGGCTGGGGCGGCGACTGGGACGGGGCAGCGGGCGAAGGGCCGGGGCGGGCCTGGGCCGCGCCTGGCGTCGGGCGGCGACTGAGGCGGGACCGAGGGCTGGGACGGGGCTGCAGGGCGAGGGGCCGGGGCGGGCCTGGGCCGCAGCTGTGGCCGGGCTGGCGCCGTCGTCGGTAGGTGGGGCCAGGGGTGAGCCGGAGGCAGCGGAAAGCGTGCGTGCCGCGGATGCAGGAGGGGGCATCCGCGGGCACGCCGGGAGGGGGCTCGTGTCGACCGGCTCGGGCAAGAGGGTGGGGGCCCGGGCCGGCGTCGAAGGTCAGAGGCGGCGGAGGACCGCTACGACCTTGCCGAGGACACTGGCCTCGTCGCCCGGGATGGGCTCGTAGTTGGGGTTGTGCGGCACCAGCCAGACGTGGCCGTCCTTGCGCTTGAACGTCTTGACCGTGGCCTCGCCCTCGATCATGGCGGCCACGATGTCGCCGCTCTCGGCGACCGGCTGCTGGCGGACCACGACCCAGTCGCCGTCGGCGATGGCGGCGTCGATCATCGAGTCACCGGCGACCTGGAGGAGGAACAGCGTGCCCTCGCCGACAAGCTGCTTGGGCAGGGCGAAGACGTCCTCGACGCTCTCCTCGGCGAGGATCGGGCCACCGGCGGCGATGCGGCCCACGAGCGGGACGTAGGCGGCGGTGGGCCGGCTGACGGGCGACTCGTCGTTGGAGGCGTCGGGGTCGACCCAGAGCACCGGCTCGCCCGGCAGGCGGACCTCAAGCGCGCGCGGGCGGTGTGGGTCACGCCGCAGATAGCCCTTGCGCTGCAGGGCGGTCAACTGGTGCGACACGCTGGACGTGCTCGTCAACTGCACGGCTTCGCCGATCTCGCGCATGGACGGCGGATAGCCGCGCTGCTGCACCGAGTCGCGGATCACCTCAAGGATCTTGCGCTGCCTCGGGGTCAGCCCCAGGGAGTCACGTCGGCGCACCGCGAGGTCGGTGACCCCGTTTGCGTCGTCCCGCTCGCTCATGCTCTGCCTCCTCGCCCGGCGGGCCGCCTTACCGGCACCCCTCCCGGTCCGTGGTCTTGATGTCGCACACAGCGACCGTATCGCTCTTGAAGATCATCTTCAAACAATTGTTCGAGTCTTCCTCGAAATCGGTCGCGGCGTGGTGTACAACATCGTACGGGAGTTCGATCGACATCGTGTTCGATATGCCGATCTTTATGTGGCCCGTTTCGCGGGCCGCGACGGCGGGAGGTCAATCGTGCGAACGACCACAATCACAGACGCGACCAGCGACGACGTCAATCATCTCACCCTCATCGCCGACGCCACCCAGGACAGACGCCCCGCCCGGGCGCACGGGGAATCCGGGGGCGGGGACGCGGAGGCAGGGGGCGGGGAGGCCGGGGGGCGAGCGAGGGGGAAGGTGAGCGGGCGTTCGAGAACTCGCGGGGGAGGCGCTGGGCGGTCATACGGGGACGGGGAGGGCATTCGGCGCGCCGGCCTTTCGGCGGGAGGTTCGGGGAGCCGTGGCGTGACCGGCTCCGCGGGTGGTGGCGCTGGGGAGCGCGGATCGGCAGGGAGTCGTGGCATGGGGGAGCGTGGGCAAGCGCGGGGGCGTGGTGTAGGCGACCCCGGCGCGGCGGGACGGGGCACGGGCGGGCCAGGCGTGGCGGGTCGTGGCGCGGGTGGGCCTGGTGTGGCAGGTCGTGGCGCGGACGGGTCTGGTGTGGCGAGACAGGGCACGGGCGGACCTGCCGACGTGGGCGACCCCGGCGGGGCGGGCCGGGGCGCGGGCGGGCCTGGCGCGCCGGGACGGGGCGTGGGTGGGCGTACGGGCGGGGGTGCTGGGGAGCGGCCTCGGTTGTGGCTGGTGCCGCCGCCCCGGGCCGAGGTGGGGGGCGACGGGATGGACAGTACGGGCCGAGAAGGTCGGCGGGTTCGAGGAGGCGTACGGGCGGCGCGGCGGCGCGGAGGTGCACCGGTGCGGCTCGTGAAGCCGGAGGGCGCGGCGTCCCCGGGGCGGCCGGGCATGGTGCTCGTGCAGGGCTCGGGCAAGGGTGCCGCGCGACGCTCGGCGGACGGGGCGGCGTGGCGCTCCGGGGAGGAGGGCGTGCCAGGGCGCCAGGGAGACGCGGCTCCGGGGCGGCGAGGGCGCAGGGTGCGGGTGAGGCGAGGTGGCCAGGCTTCGGTGTGGTGGGGAGGTGAGGCTCCGGCGCAGTGCGGGGGCAAGGCGTCGGCGCGGCGGGGAAGCGCGGCGCTGGCGCGACAGGGAGGCAAGGCGGCACGGCGGGGAGGCAAGGCGGTGCGGCCGGGAGGCAAGGCGACGCGGCAAGGGCAGAGGGTGCCGGTGCGGTTGACGCGGCGGGGGAGGGCGGTGCTGGTGATGGGGGTGGCGCTGCTGTCGCTGGCCGGGTTCTGGCTGGGGACGCGGGCGGCGAGCATGGCGGAGGCCGAGCCCGCGACCCCGGCCCAGGTCGGCGCGCCGTGGATCGAGGTGCAGCGCGGCGACACGATCTGGACGATCGCCGACGCCATGGCCGGGGAGGGTGAGGACCCGATGGCGATCGTGGCGGAGATCAGGCGGCTCAACGGGTTGCCCGATTCGCTCATCCGGACGGGCACCAAGTTGTACGTGCCGGCGTCGCCGTGAACTGAGGGGCGAGGGCGTCACACGGGGGAAGCGGTGTGACGCTGGTTCACGCGCGAGCGGGGGCGCAAACGGCGTGACAGGGGACCGCTGCGGTGACGGATGTGACATCGCCGGGGGCGACACGCCCGGGGAGGGCGGCAGTGCCGCGCCTGATCAGCGACTTCCGCGGCGGGGGGTCGCTCAACTTGCGTTCATGGTCGCGCGCTTCTACGGTTGGACCACAACATCTAGTAGTTACACCGATGTAGTTCACCACACCTTGTGTTTACGCGACCGCTCCACGGACAGCCGTGGAGTGTGCGCGAGCGTACCGGGGCGCGGGTTCGGCGCATGTGGTGACCCGGGGTCCGAGGAGGCGTACGCGCGTGCATTGTCCGTTCTGTCGCCACCCCGACACGAGGGTCATCGACAGCCGCTCCACGGAGGACGGCGCGGCGATCAGACGCCGTCGCACGTGCCCCGACTGCGGGCGACGCTTCACCACCCAGGAGACCGTACTCCTCATGGTGAGCAAACGCAGCGGGGTGACCGAGCCCTTCTCCAGGGACAAGGTCGTCGCGGGCGTGCGGCGGGCCTGCCAGGGCAGGCCGGTGAGCGAGGACTCGCTGGCCCAGCTCGGCCAGAGCGTGGAGGAGGCCATCCGCGCCAAGGGCGCGGCGGAGATCCCCTCCAACGAGGTGGGGCTGGCGATCCTCGGGCCGCTGCGCGCGCTCGACGAGGTGGCCTATTTGCGTTTCGCATCGGTATATCGCGGCTTCGAAAGCCTGGCGGACTTCGAAGCCGAGATCTCTCAGTTGAAGGCGGAGAAGGGGGAGTCATGACGGAGACGGCCAGCGGTTCAGTCACGCGCGGAGGAAACGGTGGAAAGCGCCCGCGCAAGGGCCTGAAGATGAAGCGGATCTTCACCAAGCCCGGCGTGCATCCGTACGACGACGTGACGTGGGAGCGCCGTGACGTCGTCATGACCAACTGGCGCGACGGCTCGGTCAACTTCGAGCAGCGGGGGGTCGAGTTCCCCGAGTTCTGGTCGGTCAACGCCGCCAACATCGTGACGACCAAGTACTTCCGCGGCGCCGTCGGCACCCCGCAGCGCGAGTTCAGCCTGCGCCAGCTCGTGGACCGCGTCGTGGGCGTCTACACGCGCACGGGCGTCGAGCACGGCTACTTCGCCACCGACGAGGACGCCGAGATCTTCGACCACGAGCTGAAGCACGCCCTGATCCACCAGGTGTTCGCCTTCAACTCGCCGGTCTGGTTCAACGTGGGCACCCAGTCGCCGCAGCAGGTGTCGGCGTGCTTCATCCTCTCCGTGGACGACCAGATGGAGTCGATCCTGGAGTGGTACAAGGAAGAGGGCGTGATCTTCAAGGGCGGTTCCGGATCGGGCGTCAACCTGTCGCGCATCCGCTCGTCCAAGGAACTGCTCTCCAGCGGCGGCACCGCCAGCGGCCCCGTGTCGTTCATGCGCGGCGCCGACGCGAGCGCCGGCACGATCAAGTCCGGCGGCGCCACCCGCCGGGCCGCCAAGATGGTCGTGCTCGACGTGGACCACCCCGACATCGAGGAGTTCATCGAGACCAAGGCGCGTGAGGAGGACAAGGTCCGCGCGCTGCGCGACGCCGGGTTCGACATGGACCTGGGCGGCAAGGACATCGTCTCCGTCCAGTACCAGAACGCCAACAACTCGGTGCGCGTCTCCGACGAGTTCATGCGCGCGGTGGAGAAGGGCGGCGAGTTCGGGCTGCGCGCCCGTCTCAGCGGCGAGGTGATCGAGACCGTCGACGCCCGCGACCTGTTCCGTAAGATGGCCAAGGCCGCGTGGGAGTGCGCCGACCCGGGCGTGCAGTACGACGACACGATCAACGACTGGCACACCACCCCCGAGACCGGTCGCATCACCGCCTCCAACCCGTGCAGCGAGTACGTCCACCTGGACAACTCCTCCTGCAACCTGGCCAGCATCAACCTGCTGAAGTTCCTGAAGGACGACAACTCCTTCGACGTCGCGAACTTCGTCAAGCTGACCGAGCTGATCATCACCGCGATGGACATCTCGATCTGCTTCGCCGACTTCCCGACGGAGAAGATCGGCGAGACCACCCGCGCCTACCGCCAGCTCGGCATCGGCTACGCCAACCTGGGCGCGCTGCTGATGGCGACCGGCCACGCGTACGACTCCGACGGCGGCCGGGCGGTGGCCGGGGCGATCACGTCGCTGATGACCGGCGTGTCCTACCGCCGCAGCGCCGAGCTGGCCGGGGTCGTGGGCGCGTACGACGGCTACGCCCGCAACGCCGAGCCGCACAAGCGCGTGATGCGCAAGCACGCCTCCGCCAACGACGGGCTGCGCACGATCGGCTCGATGGACGCCAAGATCCACGCCGAGGCGACCCGCCAGTGGTCGGAGTGCCTCAAGGTCGGCGAGAAGAACGGCTACCGCAACGCCCAGGCCAGCCTGCTGGCCCCGACGGGCACCATCGGCCTGATGATGGACTGCGACACCACCGGCATCGAGCCGGACCTGGCGCTGGTCAAGTTCAAGAAGCTGGTCGGCGGCGGCTCCATGCAGATCGTCAACCAGACGATCCCGCGCGCGCTGCGCCAGCTCGGCTACCAGCAGGAGCAGATCGAGGCCATCGTCGAGTACATCGCCGAGCACGGCCACGTCGTCGACGCCCCCGGCCTGCGGCATGAGCACTACGAGGTGTTCGACTGCGCGATGGGCGAGCGGGCGATCGCGCCCATGGGCCACGTGCGGATGATGGCCGCCACGCAGCCGTTCCTGTCGGGCGCCATCTCCAAGACCGTCAACCTGCCCGAGTCGGCCTCGATCGACGACATCGAGCAGGTCTACATGGAGGGCTGGCGGCTCGGCCTCAAGGCCCTGGCCGTCTACCGCGACAACTGCAAGGTCGGCCAGCCGCTGTCGGCCGGCGGCACCAAGAAGGACGAGGCCAAGCCGGACGCCGAGCCCGAGGTCAAGGTCATCGAGGTCAACCGGCCGACCCGGCGCCGGATGCCCAACCAGCGGCCGAGCACCACGACCCGCTTCACGGTCGGCGGCGCCAAGGGCTACATGACCGCTTCGTCCTACCCGGACGACGGGCTGGGCGAGGTCTTCCTCAAGATGTCCAAGCAGGGCTCCACGCTGGCGGGCGTCATGGACGCCTTCTCGGTGGCGATCTCCATCGGTCTCCAGTACGGGGTGCCGCTGGAGACGTACATGAGCAAGTTCGTCAACATGCGGTTCGAGCCGGCGGGCATGACGGACGACCCGGACATCCGGATGGCCACGTCGGTGATGGACTACATCTTCCGCCGCCTGGCGCTCGACCACCTGCCCTACGAGGAGCGGGCGGCGCTGGGCATCTTCTCGGCGGCCGAGCGGGCGGCGCAGCAGCGCGGCGAGGACCCGGCGGCGCTGCAGGAGACGGTCGACCGCGAGGCGCTGGCCCAGTCGGCGCCCATCGAGGAGAAGCCGAAGCCGGAGCCGTCCAAGGAGCTGACGCTGGAGAGCCACCAGCGCTTCACGGCCGACGCGCCGCTCTGCATGACGTGCGGCACCAAGATGCGCCCGGCGGGCAGCTGCTACGTCTGCGAGGGCTGCGGCTCCACCAGCGGCTGCAGCTGACGGCACCCGGGGGCCCGGGCGCGCGCCCGGGCCCCCGGCCTGTGCCGGAGCGGGTGCTCAGAGCGGCGGGACGAGGGTGAAGTAGCGATCGAGCAGGGCCCGGTCGCCGCGCACCGCGAGCCGGTCGGCGCTGACGCGCTGCCACAGCCAGAGCATCAGGTCCGAGGCCGTGCCGGTGAGCTCCACGTCGGCGGGCCCTTCGGTGAGGCGCACGTCGTCGCCGTCGAAGCGGACCGTCCACGTGCCGGGCCCGTCGTCGCGGCGGAAGGCGTACGTCTCGCCCGCGCCCGGCGGGGCCTGCGCCATCGCCCGGCGCAGCGGGGCCATGACCTCGAAGGTCTGGCCGATCGCGTCGGCAGCCAGCGAGCCGTCCACGGGTCGGGCGGTGGCGGGGGCGGCGGCGTCCTCGGCGTCCCAGCGGTGGACGGCGGCCTCGATGGCCTGCATGCGGATCCAGAAGCCGACGCTCTGGTCCTGCGACCACGTCCACACCCGGGTGCCGGGCCCGGCGCTCGCGAACTCCTCGGCCAGGGCGGCGGCGCCCTCGGCGAACCAGGTCACCATGCCGTCCGGCAGCGGGCCGGTCGTGGGGGTGTGGCCGGGGCGGGGCCAGCCGGTGGTGTCGGCGGGCAGGGCGAGGACGGCCGGGCCGGGCGAGGCCGGCGGCTCGGTGAGCCGGTTCGCGATCAGGTGGGCGACGTGGCGGTGCACGCCGCCCAGGTGCCGGACGAGGTCGGCCACCGCCCAGCCGGGGCAGGTCCGCACCAGGGCGGCACCGGCTGAGCGGGCGGCGGCGGCGAAGGCGGTGGTCTCCTTGCGGAAGTGCGCGAGGTGGTCCATGCCTCCGACTCTCGCACGAGCGGACGGCCGGTGGCGGGTGCCCGGAATTCACCCGCCACCGGCACGCTTCTACTGGCGCAGGCCGGCGTCCAGCGCGTTGGTGAGGGTGCCGGAGGCGGTGTCGCCCGACATCTCCCACACCATCGCGCCGAGCAGGCCCTTGCTCTTGAGCCAGGCGGTCTTCTTCTGGATCGACCAGACGTCGTCGAAGCTCCACCACTGCCCGTTGTTGCCGGTGTAGCAGTAGGTGGCGACCGCGGCCTCGTCGTGCCTGACCGTGCAGCCGGGCACCGAGGCGAGCAGGTTGCTGTAGCCGCGGGTGCCGGCCTCCTCCTGGAACTGGCCGGGAGCGGCCCCGACGGCCGACTGCCACTCGCCGGACTTGCCGCCGTCGGCGACCTGCTGCCAGCCGCGGCCGTAGTAGGCGAGCCCGATGGTGATCTTCCTCGGGTTGACCCCCGCGTCCAGGTAGACGTCGACGGCCTTCTCCACGCTGAAGTCCGGGTTGTACGGGCTGTCGGCGTCGAGGTAGAGGTTGCCCTGGTGGCCGGTCCGGTTCGGCTCCCAGGAGTTGTCGCTGCCGGCCCCGTGGAAGTCGTAGCCCTGGACGTTGAAGATGTCCAGATATTTCGCGACTTCGGGGAGGTCCCAGCCGGCCTCGATCTTGACCGGGTCCGCCGGGGTGAAGGCCGTCAGGTCGTAACGCTTGCCCGTGGTCTGGGTGAGCGCGTCGAGCTGCCGCCTGAACTCGGCGATCAGCAGCGTGTTGTTCTCCTTGTCCTGCGGGCTGATGTGGTTGCCCGGGTGCCCCTCGGCGCCCGGCCACTCCCAGTCGAGGTCGATGCCGTCGAAGATGCCGGCCCCGGTCCCCGGTCCGCCCGCCGCGTTGTACACGGGCAGGTTGCCCTTGATGTAGATGTCGATGCAGGAGGAGACGAACTTCTTGCGCGCCGCGTCCGTGGCCGCGACGTCGGAGAAGTACTTCGAGTACGTCCAGCCGCCCAGCGAGATGAGCACCTTCAGGTGCGGGTGCTTGGCCTTGAGCTTCTTGAGCTGGTTGAAGTTGCCGCGCAGCTTCTCCCAGCCGGTGTCGGCCACCCCGTCCACCGACTGCGCGGAGCTGAACGGCCTGCCGTAGTCGGCCTCGGCGTCACCGGCGCCGTCGCCCTGGTTGGGGTCCTGCGGGTTCTGCGTGGTGCCCTTGGTGACGCCCTGCAGGCAGGTCAGGTTGACCGGGTCGATGTTGGCGAAGGCGTAGTTGATGTGGGTGAGCTTGGCCGCGGCCCCGCTGGTGTCGAGGTTGCGCACGAAGTACTGGCGGCCGTAGATGCCCCACTGGACGAAGTAGCCGACGCGGGCGTGCCCGTTCTCGACGATGTCCGCGGTGGTCACCTCGACGGCGGCGCTGGCCGGCGACATGTTGTCGTACAGGTCCCTGGCCTTGACCGTGAACGTGTACTTGGTGGACGGCGACAGCCCGGAGACCGTCGCGGTGGTCCCGGTGACGGTGGTCGCCAGGGTGGTGCCGGTGTAGACCTCGTAGCTGGCCACGCCGGAGTTGTCCGTGGCGGCGTTCCAGGCGAGCGTGACGCTGGAGGAGGTCTTGCCGGTGCTGCGGAGGTTGCCCGGGGCGGTGGGCGCCTGGGTGTCGTCCGCCGGGTTGTTGGTCCGCACGGTCACCGGCGAGGAGGCCGGCGAGAGCGTGCCCTTGCGGTCCTTGGCCTTGACGGTGAACGTGTAGGAGGTGTTGGGGGTCAGGCCGGTGACGGTCGCGGTGGTGCCGGTGACCGTGATGGCCCGCTCCGTGCCGTTGTAGACCTCGTACCCGGTGATCGGCAGGCTGCCGGGGGTGGCGGCGTCCCAGGCCAGGGAGACGGTCTTGGTCGTCTTGACCGGGGAGCGCAGGTTGCCGGGCGCGCCGGGCGGTGCGTCGGGGGTGCCGTCGCAGTTCACGTCGTTGATGCGGCAGCTCGTCGGCTCGGCGCCGGACCTGCTGACGGTGAACGCCGGGCTGTAGGGCTCGGTGGTGCCGCCCGCCGCGACGTTGGTGTTGTAGTGGGCGGGGGTGAGGGTCACCGTGCGGCCGCTCTGACTGAGCGAGCCGTTCTGCGCGTTGCTCGCGGTGACGCCCTCGGGCAGGTCGAAGACGATCGACCAGCCGTTCAGCGCGGCGGTGCCGTTGTTGGCGACGACGAACTTGGCCGAGCTGCCGGTGACCTCGTACGTGGCGCTGACCGGCGGCGGGGCGGGCGGTTCCTCACCGGTGCCGTCGCAGTTGGCCCGGTTGATCGTGCAGTTGGCGGGCTGGGCGGCCGCGCTCAGCGAGAACTTGGGGCTGAACGGCTCGGTGTTGCGGCCCGGCTGGATGGTGTTGATGTAGTAGGCGGGGGTGAGCGTCACCTTCGTGCCGGTCTGGCGGAGGGTGGCGTTCTGGGGGCTGCTCGCGGTGACCCCGGCGGGCAGGTCGAAGACGATCGACCAGCCGGTGACGGAGGTCGTGCCGGGGTTGCTGACGACGAACGTCCCGGTGGTGCCGGAGAGGGAGAAGACGGCGACGAGGCGGCTCGCTGCCTGCGCGGGAAGAGCGCACAGGGCGACGATCACGAGCACGGCGATCAGGGGGGCGGCTAATCGGCGCACGTACGGAACCCTTCTTTAAGGAAAGTTTCCTAACAATTACGCGGATCGTAAGCCTCTCTGACCCGTCTGGCAAGGGGTCAGCCCATGCCGAGCAGCCTGGCGAAAGTCTGGACGTCGGAGATGACCCAGTATTCTGCGAACCGGCCGCCCTCGGCCCGCAGGAGATCGTGGCCGCTGAAGGCGATCCGGGTGCCCGGCGCCGCCGTCGCGCCCGGCATGCCGCCCCGGTAGGAGCCGGCGAACGTCCACCTGGCCGCCACCAGGTCGCCGTCCACCACCGGCCCCACGTCGAGCGTGACGGACACGTCGGCGAACGGCTCGTGCCCCTGTCGCAGCACCTCCACCAGCTCCGCCGGGCCGCGCACCTCCCGGCCCGGCCAGTGCCCGGCGAAGTCCGGGGTGACCAGCTCGTGGGCGAGCTCGAAATCGCCGTTCCACATCTCCAGCAGCCAACGCTCGTACAACATCCTCATGACCACTCACTACCCCGCAAGTGAACGGCAACCGGGCCCGCCATAGTGGGTGCATGACCGTTCCGACACGCTCCGTCATGCTCGCCCAGCGTCCCAGCAAAGCTTTGATCATCGCCCTGGTGATCTCCAGTCTGCTGGCGCTCGGCGTGCTCGTGGTGCTGCTGGTGGCCGGCGGTCCCGCCGGGTTCGGCCTGTCGGCCGTGCTGGCCGTGGCGCCGCTGCCCGTGCTGCTGGCGGCCGTGCTCTCCCTCGACCGGCTGGAGCCCGAGCCCAAGCTCCACCTCGCCTTCGCCTTCGCCTGGGGCGCCGGCGTGGCCGTGGTGATCGCGATCGCGCTCACCGTGGCCGGGCAGGCGCTGTTCGCCCGCGCCGGCTACGGCACGCAGACCGTCGACGCGATGGGCGCCGTCTTCCTCGCGCCGGTGATCGAGGAGGCGCTCAAGGGCGCGGCGCTGGTGCTGCTCCTGCGCCGCCGCCGGGAGATCGACGGGCTGACCGACGGCATCGTGTACGCGTCCATGGCCGGACTCGGGTTCGCGGCCGTGGAGAACGTCGGCTACTACCTGACGGCGTTCGGCGAGGAGGGCGTCGGCGCGGCCCTGCAGCTCTTCGTGATCCGCGGGCTGATCGACCCCCTCGGGCACCCCATCTACACCTCGCTCATCGGGGTCGGGGTCGCGTACGCGCTGACCCGGCGCAACGCCGCCCGCTACGCCGCGATCCCGCTCGGCTACCTCGGCGCGGTCTTCCTGCACGGGCTCTGGAACGGCGCGGCCGTCACGGGCTCACTCGCCTGGCTCGGCGGCGCGTACCTGGTGATCATGGTGGCGCTCGTCGCGCTGATCGGGATCACCGCGCGCGAGCGCCGCCACCTGGTCGCCCGGATGGGCGCCTACCTGCCCGGCTACGAGCGGACCGGGCTGGTCACCGACGCCGACATCCGCATGCTGACCAGCATCCCCGCCCGCCGGACCGCCCGCCGCCAGGCCAGGGCCGCCGGGCTCGGCCGCGCGATGAGCGACTACCAGCAGGCGGCCACCGAGCTCGTCATGCTCCACCTGCGAGCCGAACGGGAGCACCTGCCGCCCGACCGGTTCGCCGCCGAACGCGACCCGCTGCTCAACGCGATGGCGGTGGCCCGCCGCTGGTGATGTGAGGGGCCCTGCGACAATGGTCGCCGGCCCCCCGAAGGGAGAACAAATGAGCTGGGCGGAGATCCGGTCCGAAGACGAGCTGCGCGAGCTGCTGGGCGAGGTGATGCCGCGGGCGGCCACCAAGGAGCGCACCCGCCTGCACGAGCGTGACCGCCAGTGGCTGGCGGCCTCACCGTTCTGCCTGATCGCCACCTCCGACGCCGACGGCAACTGCGACGTCTCGCCCAAGGGCGACCCCGCCGGCTTCACGTACGTGATCGACGACAGCACGATCGCCATCCCCGATCGCCCCGGCAACCGCAGGGCCGACGGGTTCCGCAACATCCTGTCCAACCCGCACGCCGGGCTGATCTTCTTCCTGCCGGGCCGCAACGAGACGCTGCGCGTCAACGGCCGGGCCCGGCTGATCCGCGAGGCGCCGTTCTTCGACGAGATGATCGTCAAGGGACACCGGCCGAAGCTGGCACTCGTCGTGGAGATCGAGCAGATCTTCTTCCACTGCGCCAAGGCGCTCATGCGCAGCGCCCTGTGGAAGCCCGAGCAGTGGGGCCCCGACCCGCTGCCCTCCCACGCCGCCCTCGTCAAGGAGGTGCAGGTGACGCAGGAGTCGCTGGCCGAGCTGGAGTCCTACTACACGGAGGCCTCCTACACCAAGAAGCTCTACAGCTAGGCGGCGGGAGCCGGGCCGCCGGGGAAGCGGATCACATTGCGGCCCGTGTAGGCGCGCAGGTCGACGACCTTGGGATCGCGTCCCTGGACATGGCGGCGGCCTGCCGAGCCGATGTCGCGGATCTTGTGCCTGGCGACGCGCGGCGGCACTGCCACTAGCCTCTTCAACGTGAGCCCCCCGTGATGTTCTTGTTACCTATGTTATCTACAGATACCTCTGTAAGACGGGTGTAAGCGGTGTGTCAGTAGGGAAGTCGGCGGCCTGATGGCGTCCGCAGGTCGGCGTCCGTGTTCTGATCCGTGTTCTGATCCGCGTTCTGGTCCGGGCGCCGGCTGCTCGCCGGCTTGCTGATCCGCACTCGTCGCATCGTCGGCCCCTTCCCCGGTGGTCACAGCGCGAGTGTGCGCCGTGCCGCTTGACGGGTGGTTGCCGACAACCTAGCGCCCGCTTGCGGGGCCGCTCAAGGCATTTGCGGGTCCGCGCCCCTTTCTAGGGGCTGCCGGGCGTCGCGCGGACGGCGACGGCCGCTGAGGCAGCGCACACCTCCGGAATCGGGCGGGTTCGTGCACAATGACGGTTCCGGGGCGGCCGGATGTGACAATCCAGGGGATGAGAAATCCGCTCCCGCCGCTCGTCGCCGTGTGCGCGGCCTGGGGCGTCTTCTGGGGGTCCTGGTCGGCGCTGCTGCCCGCGGTCAAGGAGCACCTCGGCACGTCCACGGCCGGTCTCGGGCTGGCGCTGGCGGCCACGCCGGTGGGCGCGATCCCGGCGATGGCGCTGGCCGGGCGGCTGGCCCGGGGGCGCGAGCGGGGCGCGCTGGCGCTGTGCTCGGCCCTGTTCGCGCTGAGCGTGCTGGCCGTCGGCCGGGTCGACACGCCCGCCCAGCTCGCGGCGGCGCTGCTCGCGGTCGGCGCGACGAGCGGCGCGCTGGACATCGCGCTCAACCTGGCCACCGGCCGGGCCGAGCGTGAGAGCGGGCGCGGGCTCTTCCAGCCGGTGCATGCCGCCTTCCCCGTCGCGGTCATCGTCGCCGCGCCCGCCACCGGCCTGGCCCGCGACCTCGGCGCCGGGACGACGGCGGTGCTGGTGACCGCCGCCGCGATCATGCTGGCCGCGGCGGCGACGGCGCTCGCCCTGCCGCCCGGCCGCGGCCCGGCCCCCTCCGGCGGCGACGGGCACCGGCGGCGCTGGACGGCGGCGGTCGTGCTCGGCGTGCTCGCGGCCGGTGTGCTCGCCGTCGAGAACGCCGTCGAGCAGTGGTCGGCGCTGCTGCTGGAGACCCACCAGGGCGCCTCGCCGCTGCTGGCCGGCGCCGCACCCGCCGCCTACATGGCCGCGCTCACCGCCGGCCGGCTCGTCGTGCACGCCCTCCCGCGCCTGCCGGAGCGCGCCCTCTACCTGGTGGCGGGCCTCGGCGGAGGCGGCGGCATCGCGCTGGCGGGCCTGGCCGGGACGCCCGCCCTGTCGCTGGCGGGGTTCGCGCTGACCGGGCTGGCGCTGGGCCCGGTGGTGCCCGCCATGCTCAGCCGCGCCGCCGCCGGCGACCCCACCGGCACGCAGGTCTCCGCCCTGTCGGCCATCTCCTACACCGGCTTCGTGGTCAGCCCGCTGCTCATGGCCGCGCTCGCCGCCTGGTTCGGCCTGCCCGCCGCGCTCGCGGCCATCGGGCTGCTGGCGCTGCCGCTGGTCGTCCTGGCCGTCGCTTCCCGGGGTCCTGAATAGGGCGCCGCATCGGGGAGAGGAAACCCTTGAGCGCGGAATGCCACCGGCGCTCCGAGATCAAGGGGGATCACCATGGCCGTCTGCGAGAACTGCGGCAACGACTACGACATGTCCTTCGAGGTGCACGCCCAGGGCGCGGTGCACACGTTCGACTCCTTCCAGTGCGCGATCCAGGCCATGGCGCCGATCTGCGAGCACTGCGGCACCAAGGTCATCGGCCACGGCGTCCAGTCCGGCGAGCACTGGTACTGCTGCGCCCACTGCGCCCGGCAGGAGGGCACCCGCGGCATCGTCGACCGCGTCATGGCCGGCGCCAGTGCCTGAGGGCGCTGTGGCGCGACCATAAATAGGGAAATATCCCTATCGTTTTGGATCTGTGTGGGTCGTTACGCTCCTCCTGGTTCTGATGACAGGGAGGGCGCGGGTGCGCGGCAACGGAGCAGGGAGGTGGCTGCCGGCGTTCCTGGTGCTGGCGGCCGTCTGGGGGAACAGCTTCTTCTTCATCAAGGTCGCCGTCACCGAGCTGCATCCGCTGCAGGTGTCGTTCGGGCGGATGGCCGTCGGCGCCGCCGTGCTGCTCGCCGCGCTGGCCGTCAGCCGCCGCGCGCTGCCGCGCGACCCCCGGCTGTGGGGCCACTTCCAGGTCGCGTCCGTGGTGCTGACCACGCTCCCGTTCACGCTGTTCGCCTACGGGGAGCAGTACGTGTCCTCCGTCGTCGCGTCGATCTGGAACGCGACCACGCCGCTGTGCACCCTGGCCTTCACGCTGCTGCTGCGGGCCGAGAAGCCGACCGCCGGGCGGATGGCCGGGCTCGGCGCCGGGTTCGCGGGCGTGATGGTGGTGCTGGGCGTGTGGCAGCCGATCAGCGGCGGGCAGCTCGGCGGCAGCCTCGCCTGCTTCGGCGCGGCCCTGTGCTACGGGATCGGGGGCGCGTACCTGGGGCGGTTCGTCACCGGGCGGCGCAGCGAGCCGCCGGTCGTGCTGGCCACCGGGCAGCTCCTCAGCGGGACCGCGCAGCTCGGGGTGATCACGCTGCTGGCCGGGGTGCCGCTGGTCGACACCGACGTGGCCGCGGACGTCTGGTGGAGCCTGCTGGCGCTCGGCGGGCTCGGCACCGGGGTGGCGTACCTGCTGCTCTACTGGGTGCAGAAGCAGGCCGGGGTGACCACGACCTCGACCGTCACGTACCTGCTGCCGGTGTTCGCGGCGCTGTCGGGCGTGCTCGTGCTGGACGAGGGCCTGACGTGGAACCAGCCGGTCGGGGCGCTGATCATCCTGGCGGCCATCGCGCTCACCCAGGGCGTGATCAGGCCGCTCAAGAAGCGCGCCCCGGCGCCGGCCGCCTAGTCGGGCGAGGTCGTCCGGCGGCCCCGCGCGGGCGGCTTCTTCCGCCCGGCCACCAGCGTGTCGCCGGGGGTGGGGCCGGGCTCACCGGCGGGCTCGGGGTCCGTGCGGCCGGGTCGCGGGTGCGGGGCCGTGTCGTCCGGCGCGGGCTCGGCCGAGGGCTTGCCCCTGGCTGCCGGCGCGCCCTTGGCGGCGGGCGGTGTCCTGGGCGGTGTCCTGGGCGGTGGCGCGGGGTCGTCGGCCTGCTCCGGCGGGGCGGCCGGGCGCGATGGGGTGGCCGGGTGCGAGGGGGTGGACGGGCGGGGCGGGGCGTCAGGGTCGCGCAGGCTGGCGATGACCGCGTCGGCCTCCTGGTCGGCCGCGAACTCGCCGGCCGCCTCCGACTCCCTGCGCCGGATCACCACCATGTGGTCCACCGAGAGCCGCCCCGCGCCCACCACGGCGAGCAGCAGCGAGGTCGCCCCCAGCAGGATGAGCTCGTTGAGCGTGATCGGGTTGAGCGGCGGCGCGACCGTCAGCACGGCCACGGCCTCGGCGAACAGGATCAGCCCCATCACCGACACCAGCAGCCCGGCGATCAGCAGCGCGCCGCCGATCAGCTCGGTCATCATGGTGATCGTGGCCCAGGCCCGCGGCGCGGGGGCGCCCTGCGACTGGAACTGGACCCCGGTCTGGGCCAGGCCGATCTCCAGCTTGCGCCAGCCGTTGGCGAAGAAGATGCCGCCCACGCCCACACGGGCGACGAGCGCGGCGAGATCACGGAGGGCCTGTCTCACGGTTGTTGTCTGCCCTAATCGGGACATCACACACCTCAATCACGGCGCAGCAGCATGGCCACGGCGACGGCGGTCAGGCTGAGCAGGACGACGCTCACGACCACGGTCGTGTGCAGGGCGTTGACGAAGGCCCAGCGGGCCGCGTCGAGCAGCGCGTGGCCGGCGCTGCCGCCGACCCGGTCGGCCACGTGGGCGGCGCCGGCGAGCGACTGCCTGGCCTGGTCCATGTCCGCGCCGGGGACGCCGGGCACGGCCGGCAGCGCGGGGGCGTACACGATGGTGGTGATCGTGCCGAGCACGGCGACGCCGAGACCGGCGCCCAGCTCGTAGGCGGTCTCCTCGATCGCGGCGGCGCCGCCCGCCTGGGACTCGGGAGCCGCCGACATGATCGTGTCGGACGCGGCCAGCAGCGCGACCTGGACGCCGAACCCGATGCCCACGAAGCAGCAGGCCAGCATGACCGGATGGCTCTCGACGCCCCAGGTCAGCGTCGGGGTCAAGGAGAGGGCGACGAGGCCGAGGCCGCCGCTCATCGTGGCGCGCATGCCGAGGCGGGGCAGGAGGTGCGCCGCCGCCAGCCCGCCGGCGACGGCCGAGACGACCAGCGGCAGCATCCGCAGCGCCGCCCGGATCTCGCTGTCGCCCAGCACGAGCTGCAGGTACTGCGCCAGCATGAGCTGCAGCCCCACCAGCGCGAACACGCCCAGCAGCACCCCGGCGACCCCGGTGGTGAACGCCCGCCGCCGGAACAGGCCGACCTCCAGCAGCGGCGCGGCCAGCCGGGTCTGCCGCCTGACGAACCACACCAGCAGCGCCACCCCGGTCAGGAACACCGCCACGGCCGCGCCGAACGGCATCAGGCTGCCCGAGCCCGCCTCCTTCAGCCCGAACGCCAGCGCCAGGATGCCCAGCACCGACAGCGCGGCGCTGGGCGCGTCCCACGGGTGACCGGCGCGCCCGCGCGACTCCGGCAGCAGGCGCACGGCGGCGGGCAGCAGCACGAGCAGGATCGGCACGTTGACCAGGAAGACCGCGCCCCACCACCAGCCGACGAGCAGGCCGCCGACCAGCGGGCCCACGGCCGCCCCCGCGGCGGCCACGGCGCTCCACACGCCGAGCGCGATCGTCCGCTCGCGCCGGTCGGTGAACACCTGGCGGATCAGCGACAGCGTGGCCGGCATGATCATCGCGCCGCTGACGCCGAGCGCCGCCCTGGACAGGATGAGCGCCAGCGGCGTGGTCGACAGGGCCGCCGCCGCCGAGGCCAGGCCGAACAGCACGAACCCCGCCAGCACCAGCCGTTTGCGCCCGTAGCGGTCGCCGAGCGAGCCGAACATGATCAGCAGCGGGGCCACGACCAGCGAGTAGACGTCCACGATCCACAGCAGTTGCACCGCCGACGGCTCCAGGGCGGCGGTGAGGGCGGGGACCGCGATGTGCAGGACGGTGGCGTCGACCGTGATCAGCAGCAGGCTCAGGCAGAGCAGGACCAGGACGGCCCAGCGGTTGTCCCGGGGTTCGTGGTCGGCGCGGCGGGCGAGGGGCGCGGCCTGGGTGACGGTCATGGACCTCCTTGCAGGCCGATCCGTGCGCAAGCGGGCCCGCATGAACTTGCGTGGCAGCTTAGGCCATGTCACCCGATGGGTGTAGCGGTATCGGTTGATCCGGAATACCGTTCGCGGCCTGATCCCTGGGCGGCGCCGGGGCCGCTGCATAGAATCTTGTTCTATGCGAATCCTCCGCACCCCCCACGACCGGTTCGCCGATCTGCCCGGATTCCCGTACGAGGCCCGCTACGCCGACGTGGGCGACGGGCTGCGGATGGCCTACGCCGAGGCGGGGCCCGCCGACGGGGAGCCGGTGGTGCTCCTGCACGGCGAGCCGTCCTGGTCGTACCTCTACCGCGACGTGATGCGCGAGCTGGCCGCCGCCGGGCTGCGCGCGATCGCGCCGGACCTCATCGGCTTCGGCCGCTCCGACAAACCGGCCGAACAGGGCGACCACAGCTACGCCCGGCACGTCGAGTGGACGCGCGCCCTGCTGTACGACGCGCTCGGCCTGACCGGCGTCACCCTCGTCGGCCAGGACTGGGGCGGGCTGATCGGCCTGCGCCTGGCCGCCGAGCACCCCGGACGCGTGGCCAGGATCGTCGCCGCCAACACAGGGTTGCCGACCGGTGACAATCCCATGCCGGAGGTGTGGCACCGGTTCAAGGACGCGGTGGCGTCCGCGCCGGAGCTGGACATCGCCAGGTTCGTCCAATCGGGCTGCGCCACGAGACTGCCGCCGGAGGTACGCGCCGCCTACGACGCCCCCTTCCCGGACGAGTCGTACAAAGCGGGCCCGCGGGCGATGCCCGGCCTTGTGCCGTACGCGCCGGACAACCCCGCCTCGGCCGCCAACCGCGCCGCCTGGCAGGTCCTCACCACGCTTGACCGGCCCTTTCTCGTCGCCTTCTCCGACGGCGACCCGATCACCGCCGGGATGGCGCCCGTCCTGCGCCGGTCCATGCCGGGGGCGGCCGGCCGCGCCCATCCGGTCATCACGGGCGCCGGCCACTTCCTCCAGGAGGACGCGGGCGCCGAACTCGGCCGGCACATCGCCGCTTTCGTCAGCTCCACCTAGCGTGTCAGGTCCGCCCAATCGACGGCCCGGTGCGGTATAACCAGGGGCGGACCGGGGAGGCGTGATGCAGGAGTCCAGCAGGACCCGGGCGGCGGGGCGGGCCGGGGTGCGGGATCTGTTCGAACAGGTGCGCGTGCGCTATTTCCGGCTTCCGCCGGCCGCCCGCCGTGTGATGTACGTGGTCGTCCTGGTGGGCTCCGTCGGCCTGTCGGTGGCGCTCGGTGGCGCGCCGGACAAGACCTTCTTGATCACGTTTGCGGTGCTCTCTTTCGTCGCGCTGGCGCTGCACTTCCCGCGCGCTGCCGCGACGCTGCTGGTGGTGGCCGCATGGGCGTGCCTGCTGCCCGTGTTCGAGTTGCTGTTTCAGGCACCGTTCACCTCGACGCTGCTCCTGCTGCTGGCGCTGCCGGTGGCTGCGGGGGCGCACCTGATCCGGTGGGTCGCGCCCTGGGTGACGGCGCTGCTGGCGCTGGTGCCCGCCGGGGCGCTGGCCGCCGCCGTCTCGCTGGTCTCCGAGAGCCTGGCCGTCTGGGTCGCCTACGGCGCCGCCGCCGCCGTGCTCGGCTACCGCTTCCTGCTGGCCCGCCGCGCCAGGTCCGAGCTGACCGCCGAGGAGCAGGTCCGCGTACGGGCGCGCGAGGGCAGGCCGGAGCCGGTGGCCGACAAGGCGCCCGCGCTGCCGCAGATCTCCGTCGAGGAGGCGCTGGCCGAGCTCGACGGCATGATCGGGCTGGCCCCGGTCAAGGAGCAGGTCCGCTCGATCGCCGCCTCCATCGAGGCGTCCCGGCTGCGCGCCGAGGCGGGCTACACGGCCGGGCGTCCCACCCGCCACTTCGTCTTCCTGGGCCCGCCCGGCACCGGCAAGACCAGCGTGGCCCGGACCCTCGCGAAGATCTTCTACGCGTTCGGCCTGCTGGAGACCCCGTACGTGGTCGAGGGGCAGCGGGCCGACCTGGTCGGCGAGTTCCTGGGCGCGACGGCGATCAAGACGAACGAGCTGGTCGACCGGGCGCTCGGCGGCGTGCTGTTCATCGATGAGGCGTACGGCCTGATCAACTCCTCCGACGGCCAGCCCGACCGGTTCGGCGCCGAGGCCGTGCAGACGCTGCTCAAGCGGGCCGAGGACGACCGCGACCGGCTGATCATCATCCTGGCCGGCTACGAGCAGGAGATGACCGCGTTTTTGTCCAGCAACCCCGGCCTGGCCAGCCGCTTCGCCACCCGCGTGCGCTTCCCCACCTACTCCGCCGGGGAGCTGGCCGAGATCACCGAGCTGCTCCAGCGGCAGCGCGGCGACACCATGCGCCCGGAGGCCAGGGCGGCGCTGCTCGGCATGTTCGAGGACGTGCAGCGGCGCGGCCTGGTCGACGAGCTGGGCAACGCCCGGTTCGCGCGCAGCCTGGTCGAGGCCGCCGCCCAGGCCCGTGACGTGCGCGTGGTCGGCGCGGGCGGCACCCCGACCACCGAGGACCTGGTGACGACCACGACCGCCGACGTGACCAAGGCGTTCGACGAGCTGACGGCCCGCTTCCGCGGCTACGTGGCCACGCCCACGCTGGAGGAGGCGCTGGCCGACCTCGACAGGATGGCTGGGCTGGCCCCGGTCAAGCGGCAGGTGCACGCGATCGCCGCCCAGCTCCAGGTGGCCCGGATGCGCCAGGAGCGCGGGCTGCCGACGCCGCCGCAGACGCGCCACTTCGTGTTCGTCGGCCCGCCCGGCACCGGCAAGACGACCGTCGCCCGCGTCGTGGGCCGGGTGTTCGCCGCGCTCGGCCTGCTGGCCCGGCCCGACGTGGTCGAGGCGCACCGCGCCGACCTGGTCGGCCAGCACCTGGGCGCGACGGCGATCAAGACGAACGAGCTGGTCGACCGGGCGCTCGGCGGCGTCCTGTTCATCGACGAGGCCTACAGCCTGGTCAATCCCGGTTACTCGGGCGGCGACGCGTTCGGGGCCGAGGCCGTGCAGACGCTGCTCAAGCGGGCCGAGGACGACCGCGACCGGCTCGTCATCGTGCTGGCCGGCTACCAGCGCGAGATGGACGTCTTCCTGGCCTCCAACCCGGGCCTGGCCAGCCGATTCAACCAGCGGGTGACCTTCCCCAGCTACGCGCCGCGCGAGCTGTCGGAGATCGCCGTGCTGCTGGCCGAGCAGGCGGGCGACCGGTTTGACGAGGAGGCGCTGGGCGACCTCGACGAGGTGTTCACCTGGGTGTGCGGCGAGCGGCTGATCGACGGGCTCGGCAACGGCCGCTTCGCCAGGTCGCTGTTCGAGCGCGCGGCCATGCGCCGCGACGTGCGGCTGGCCGCGCTGGCCTCGCGGGGCGAGTCGGCCAGCTCCGCCGACCTCACCACGATCACCAGCGACGACGTCCGCACCGCGGTCGACGAGCTCTCCGGCCGCTGACCGCCCCGCCGAGGGTCTGACCAGGGCTTTCCGGACGTTAACCAGACGCCCCCTTGACATGTGCCTGCGCCCGGATGGTCGCGGAATGTAGCACGATGGCCACACGCCGTTCGTAAGGGGGGACGATGGCGGGGTTCCTGGCCCGCAGGCTGCTCGGCTCGGTCGTGCTGGCCGCCGTCGCCGCCAGCCTCGCCTACCTGCTGGCCGCCGCCGCCCTCGACCCGCGCGCCAACTACGCCGGGCGCACCCCGCAGCCGCCGCCCGCCGCCGTCGACGCCCAGCTCGCCGCGCTCAACCTGAACGACCGCACGCCGCTGTTCGAGCGCTACCTGACCTGGGCGGGCGGGGTGCTGCGCGGCGACTTCGGCAGGAGCGTGACGGGCTCGCCGGTCGGCGACGACCTGCGGCGGCGGGCCGGTGTCACGCTGCGGCTGGTCCTGCTCGGGCTGGTGTGCGGCAGCGTGCTCGGCGTCGCCGCCGGGGCCGCCGCGGCGGTCAGGCAGTACGGCTGGTTCGACCGGCTGTCGGCGGGCCTGGCCTACCTGCTGCTGGCGATCCCCGTCGTGGTGCTGGCGAACGTGGCGATCCTGGGCGGCACCTGGGCCAACGACCACCTGTTCGGCCGCCGGGTCCTCCTGGTGGGCGGTGAGCGGTCCGCCGGGCTCGACGCCGGGCTCTGGGCGGGGCTGCTCGACCGGCTCCAGCACCTGGTCCTGCCGACCGTGACGCTGTCGCTCGGCCTGATCGCGGTCTTCAGCCGCTACCAGCGCAACCTGATGCTCGACGTGCTCGGCGCCGACTACCTGCGCACCGCCAGGGCCAAGGGGCTGAGCAGGCGGCGGGCGCTGGTCCGCCACGGGCTGCGCACCGCGCTCATCCCGGTCGCGACCTACTTCGCCTTCGTGTTCGGCACGCTGCTCACCGGCGCCGCCTTCACCGAGAAGATCTTCGGCTGGCACGGGCTGGGGGAGCGGCTGATCAGCGCCGTCTTCACCAACGACGTCAACACCGTCGCGGCGATCTCGTGCCTGGCCGCGCTGGCCGTGCTGTGCGCGTCGCTGGCCGCCGACCTGCTGCACGCGGCGCTCGATCCCCGGGTGAGGGCGGGATGACGCTCTCGGAGGAGGAGGTCGCCGGCGAACTCGGCCCGGAAGTGGCCGCGCCGCCGTCCCGCGGGCGTGTGCTGGCGCGGCGCTTCCTCGCCTCCCGGCAGGGGCGGGCCGGGGTCGCGGTGCTGGCGCTGATGTTCGCGCTCGCGTTCGCCGGGCCGCTGCTCACCCCGTGGTCGCCCGCGGACAAGGACTTCACCGCGTTCCTGGCGCCGCCGTCGTCCCGGCACTGGTTCGGCACCCTGCAGACCGGCGCCGACGTGTACGCGGTCACGCTGTGCGGGCTGCGGCGGTCGCTGATCGTCGGCCTGCTCGCCGCCCTGGTGTCGACCGCGCTGGCCGCGCTCGCGGGGGCGTTCGCCGGCTACTTCGGCGGCTGGACCGACCGGGTGCTCGGCTGGGCCGCCGACCTGCTGCTCGCGCTGCCCGCCTTCCTCGTCCTGGCGATCATGTCGCCGTTGTTCGGGTCGGGGCAGTGGCCGCTGTTCGTGATCGTGCTGGCGCTGTTCCTGTGGATGGTCACCGCCAAGATCGTCCGGGGGATGACGATCTCGCTCAGGCAGCGCGAGTTCGTCCGCGCCGCCCGCTACCTCGGCGTCCCGCCCGTGAAGATCATCTTCTCGCACGTGCTGCCCAACCTGTCGTCCCTGCTCATCGTGGACGCCACCGTCAACGTCAGCGCCGCCATCCTCGCCGAGACGTCCCTGTCGTACTTCGGCCTCGGCATCCAGCCGCCCGACGTGTCGCTCGGCACGGTCATCGCCGACGGCTCCCGGACCGCGATCTACGCGCCGTGGACGTTCTGGTTCGCCGCCGGGCTGCTCGTCGTCACCGTGCTCGCGGTCAACCTGGCCGGCGACGCGCTGCGCGACGCCTTCGACCCCGGCGCGAAGGGGCCGCGATGAGCCCGGTCCTGGAGGTCGACGGCCTGGAGGTCGCCTTCGGCGACGTGCCCGTCGTGCGCGGCCTCAGCTACGAGCTGCGGGCCGGCGAGGTGCTCGGCATCGTCGGCGAGTCCGGCGCGGGCAAGTCCGTGGCCGCCGCCGCCGTGCTCGGCCTGCTGCCGCCCGAGGCCAAGGTCGCCGGCTCGGTCCGGCTGCACGGCCGCGAGCTCGTCGGCGCCTCCGAGCGCGAGCTGGCCCGCGTACGGGGCCGGTCCGTGTCGATGGTGTTCCAGGACCCGCTGTCGGCGCTCACCCCCGTCTACCGGGTCGGCGACCAGATCGCCGAGGCGGTGCGCGCCCACCACCGGGTCACCCGCGAGCAGGCCGCCGTCAAGGCCGTCGACCTGCTCGACCTCGTCGGCATCCCCGACCCGGCCCGGCGCGCGCTCGCCTTCCCGCACGAGTTCTCCGGCGGGATGCGGCAGCGCGCGCTCATCGCCATGGCCGTCGCCAACGACCCCGACGTGATCATCTGCGACGAGCCCACGACCGCGCTCGACGTCACCGTCCAGGCCCAGGTGCTGGAGGTGCTCAAGAAGGCGCAGCGCCGGACCGGCGCCGCCATCGTCCTGATCACCCACGACCTCGGCGTGGTCGCCGGCTTCGCCGACCGCGTCCTGGTCATGTACGCGGGCCGCCCGGTCGAGGTCGGCGACGTGGACGACGTCTACTACCGCACGCGGATGCCGTACACCGCGGGCCTGCTCGGCTCGGTTCCGCGCGTCGACGGCGGCGGGAGGCGGCCGCTGGTGCCGATCGAGGGCGGCCCGCCCGAGCCCGGCAGGCTGCCGCCGGGCTGCCCGTTCGCGCCGCGCTGCCCGATGCGGGTGGAGGCGTGCGACGACCGGGAGCCGCCGCTGTTCGAGGTCGAGGCCGGGCACCGGGCGGCCTGCATCCGCTGGGCCGACGTGCACAGGGCCGACGTCCGCCGGGACGGCGCCGAGCGGCCCGCGCCGCCGCGCGAGCCGGTGACCCGCCGCCCGCGCACGGTGCTGGAGGTCGAGGGCCTGGTCAAGCGCTACCCGCTGACGCGCGGCACGCTGTTCAGGCGGCGGACCGGCACCGTGCACGCCGTGGCCGGGATCAGCTTCGACATCCGCGAGGGCGAGACGCTCGGCCTCGTCGGCGAGTCGGGGTCGGGCAAGACCACGGCGCTGACGCAGATCCTGGAGCTGGCCAGGCCCGAGGAGGGCCGCATCGTCGTCCTCGGCCGCGACACCGCCCGGCTCACGCCCGCGCAGCGCGCCGCGATCCGGCGCGACATGCAGGTGGTCTTCCAGGACCCGGCGGCCTCGCTCGACCCGCGCATGACCGTTCACGACATCCTCGCCGAGCCGCTGCGCGCCCACCGCCGGGGCGCGCCCGAGGGCCGGGTGGCCGAGCTGCTCGCCCTGGCCGGGCTCGACCCCGCCTGCGCCGCCCGCCACCCGCGCGAGCTGTCCGGCGGCCAGTGCCAGCGCGTCGCCATCGCCCGCGCGCTCGCCCTAGAACCCCGGCTGCTCGTCCTCGACGAGCCTGTCTCCGCGCTCGACACGTCGATTCGCGCGGGCGTGCTCAACCTGCTCGGCGCGCTGAAGGACCGGCTGGGCCTGTCCTACCTGTTCGTCGCGCACGACCTGGCCGTGGTCCGCCACCTGGCCGACCGGGTCGCCGTCATGCAGCTCGGCAGGATCGCCGAGATCGGGCGCGCCGAGGCCGTCTACGCCAGCCCGGCGCACCCGTACACGCAGGCGCTGCTGTCGGCGGTCCCGCTGCCCGACCCGGTGCGCGAACGCTCGCGCGAGCGCATCCTGCTCGACGGCGAGCCGCCCAGCCCGGCCGACCCGCCGTCGGGATGCCGGTTCCGTACCCGATGCCCGACCTTCCGGGGCGTGCTGACGGCCGAGGAGCGCAGCCTGTGCGTCGAGACCGAGCCCGAGGTGCGGCCGCTCGGCGAGGACCAGGCCGCCGCCTGCCACTACGCCGAGAAGCTCGCCGTCGTCTGACAGGAGTACCGTTGAAAGCAACTCATTTCGTGGCCGCCGCGACCGCGGCGCTGGCGCTGGCGGCGTGCGGCGGGGGCGGCGCCGTGGTCGTCCGCCCCTCCGGAGACGCGGTGATCAAGGCGTCCGACCTCAACCCCGTGCCGCGCGAGCAGGTCAAGGACGGCGGCACGCTGCGCTGGGGCGTCAACGAGTTCCCCGCCCAGTGGAACAGGCACCACGTCGACGGCCACCTCGCCGTGGCCGCGGCCATCACCGACGCGCTGCTGCCGCGCCCGTTCGTGTCGGACGACAGGGCGCGCATCTCCGTCAACCACGCCTACCTGATCGACGCCCGCGTCACCGCCACCACGCCCAAGCAGGTCGTCACCTACGAGCTGAACCCGCGCGCCCGATGGTCCGACGGCAGGCCCATCACCTGGGCCGACTTCCGCGCCCAGTGGCAGGCGCTGGACGGCGGCGACCCGGCCTTCCCCATCGCCTCCTCCACCGGCTACCAGGACATCGAGAGCGTCGAGCGGGGCCGCGGCGACCACGAGGTCGTGGTGACGTTCGCGCGGCCGTTCGGCGACTGGCGGGCGCTGTTCGGGCCGCTGCTGCCCGCCTCCGCCAACGCCACGCCCGAGGCGTTCAACACCGCCTGGCTCAACCGCATCCCCGTCACCGCCGGGCCGTTCAAGGTCCAGGGCATCGACCAGACCGCCAAGACCGTCACGCTCGTGCGCGACGACGCCTGGTGGGGCGACCGCGCCAAACTGGACAGGATCGTCTTCCGGGCGGCCGAGCAGGACTCGCTCATCGGCATGTTCGGCAACGGCGAGCTCGACCTGGCCGACATCGGCCCGTCCGCCCCCGACCACGCCCGCGCCGCCGCCACGCCAGGCGCCGAGGTCCGCCGGGCCGCCGCGCCCGACTTCCGCCACTTCACGCTCAACGGCTCGCGCGGGCCGCTCCGCGACCTGCGCGTCCGCCAGGCCGTCCAGCTCGGCCTCGACCGGGAGGCCATCGCCCGCTCCGACCTGCGCGGCCTCGACTGGCCGAGCACCCCGCTCAACAGCCACTTCTTCATGACCACCCAGCAGGGCTATCGCGACAACGCCGGCGACCTCGGCGCCCACGACCCGGCACGCGCCGCCCGGCTGCTCGACGAGGCGGGCTGGCGGCTCGACCCCCGCACCGGCCCGGTCCGGCACAAGGACGGCCGCCCGCTGGAGCTCACCTTCGTGGTGCCGTCCGGCGTGCAGATCAGCAAGTCCGAGGGCGAGCTGGCGCAGAACATGCTCGCCGCGATCGGCGTGAAGCTCGCCATCCGGGCCGTGCCCAGCGACGACTTCTTCGCCAAGTACGTGATCCCCGGCGACTTCGACATCGCGCCGTTCGCCTACATCGGCACCCCGTACCCGGTGTCGAGCAGCTACGGCGTCTACGCCCACGCCGCCGACGGCAAGACGTGGAACGCCAACTTCGGCCGCACCGGCTCGGCCGACATCGACGCCGCCATGGCCCGCGCCGCCCGCAGCCTCGACCCGGACGAGGCCCGCGCCGAGGCCAACACCGCCGACCGGCTCATCTGGCAGCAGGTCAACGTGCTGCCCCTCTACCAGCGGCCGCAGCTCGTCGCCGCCCGGCAGAACCTGGCCAACGCGGGCGCCCGGGGCTTCCAGACGCTGCGCTACCAGGACATCGGCTACACCCGCTGACCCGGACTGTCGGCCCGGCCGTGTACAACTGGCCGCGTGACGATCCATCTGAGCTGGCCGCAGATCCTCGCCTGGCGGCTGCGCCGGCAGTTCGTGAGCGGCCCCGGCGGGCCGGGCGCCGTGGAGATCGCCCGCCGGCTGTGCGGGGTGCAGGCCCAGGTGGCCTCCTCCGCCCAGCACGCGGTCGCCGTCCGCGCCGTCTCACCCGACCCCGGCGAGGTCGAGCGGGCGCTCTGGGACGAGCGCACCCTGGTCAAGACCTGGGTCATGCGTGGCACCCTGCACCTGCTGCCCGCCGACGAGCTGCCCGGCTACTGCGCGGCGCTGAGCACGCTGCGGTTCTGGGAGAAGGGCTCCTGGCAGCGCGGCCACGGCGTCACCGCCGCCGAGATCGCCGCCATCGTCGAGGCCGTCCCGCAGGCGCTCGGCGACACGCCCAAGACCAGGGAGGAGCTGGTCGACGCCGTCGTCGAGGTGACCGGCGACGTCCACCTGCGGGAGGCGCTCACCTCCGGCTGGGGGGCGCTGCTCAAGCCGCTCAGCCGCCTCGGCGAGCTGTGCTACGGCCCGCCGCGCGACGGCCGCGTCACCTTCACCGCGCCCCGCGCCTGGCTGCCCGGCTGGCCCGCCGAGCTGCCGCCGCAGGAGGAGGCGGGCGTGCGGATCGCCCGCGCGTTCCTGGCCGCCCACGGCCCCGCCACGCCGGAGATGCTCGACGGCTGGCTGTTCGGCGGCGTCGCCAGGAAGGCCGTGCTCAAGGGCTGGTTCCGCGACCTGGCCGGCGAGCTGACCGAGGTCGAGGCCGGCGGCCACACCCTGCTGGCGCTCACCGAGCACCTCGACGACCTGGCCGCCGCCCGGCCGGCGGACGAGGTCCACCTGCTGCCCGGCTTCGACCCCTACATCCTCGGCGCGCCCCGCTCCCTGGAGCCGCTCGTCCCGGCCGCCGTCAAGGCCAGGGTGAGCCGCCAGGCCGGCTGGATCTCCCCGGTCGTCCTCCACCAGGGGCGCGTCGCCGGCGTGTGGGAGGCCAAGGCCGGCCGGGTCACCACCGACCTGTTCGAGCCCGTCCCCGGTGATCCGCTCGCCGCCGCCGTCTCCCGCGCCGAAAAGCTGATTGCCGGGGCCGCCGCCGGGTAGCCGGGCGGGGTGCGGCTCGACGAGTGGTTCCTCACCCGCGAGGAGCGGGGCAACCCGGCCACCAGGCTCGGCGCCTGGACGACCGGCAACCTCGTGCGCCCGCTCGTCCACGGCGCCGCCTACTTCGCCGACCTGCGGGCCGCGCTCGACCGGCTCGGCAAGGGCGACCTGCTGCTGTTCGCCGACTGGCGAGGCGACCCCGACGAGCGGCTGACCGGCGACGGCCCCGGCGTGGCGAGCGCCATGGCCGCGGCGGCGCACCGGGGAGCGCTCGTCCGGGGCCTGATCTGGCGCTCCCACCTCGACCGGCTGCGCTTCAGCGCCGCGGAGAACCGCCACCTCGGCGAGGACATCGAGGCCGCCGGCGGCCAGTGCCTGCTCGACACCCGGGTCCGCCCCGGCGGCTCGCACCACCAGAAGTTCGTCGTCCTGCGCCACGACGGCGACGCCGCCGCCGACGTCGCCTACGTCGGCGGCATCGACCTGTGCCACAGCCGCCGCGACGACGCCGCGCACCGCGGCGACCCGCAGGCCGCGCCCATGCCGGACGTCTACGGCGACACCCCGCCCTGGCACGACGCCCAGGTGGCCGTGCACGGCCCCGCCGTGGCCGACGTGGAGACCGTCTTCTGCGAGCGCTGGGACGACCCCGCCCCCGAGACCCGCCAGCCGCTGCGCCGCCTGCGCGACCACGTCGAGCGGATGGACGACGTGCCCGCCCTGCCCGACCCCGGCCCGCCGCCCGCCCCGGCCGGCACCCACGCCGTGCAGCTCCTGCGCACCTACCCCTACCGGCGATCCGCCTACCCGTTCGCGCCCCTGGGCGAGCGCAGCGTCGCCAGGGCCTACCACAAGGTGCTGGCCAGGGCCCGGTCCCTGGTCTACCTGGAGGACCAGTACCTGTGGTCCACCGAGGTGATCGAGCCGTTCGCCGCCGCGCTCGAACGGGAGCCCGGGCTCCGCATGATCATCGTGGTGCCGCGCCACCCCGACCAGGACGGCTGGCTCGCCGCCCCGGCCAGCCTCATCGGCCGCGCCGACGCGCTGGCCAGGCTCCGGCGCGCCGGCGGCGACCGGCTCGGCGTGTACGACCTGGAGAACCACGCCGGCACCCCCGTCTACGTGCACGCCAAGGTGTGCGTGGTCGACGACGTGTGGGCCTCGATCGGCTCCGACAACGTCAACCTGCGCTCGTGGACGTACGACTCGGAGCTGAGCTGCGCCGTCGTCGACGAGGAGCCCGACCCGCGCCCGCCCGCCGGGGCCCGCAAATTCGCCCGCGACCTGCGGCTGCTCCTGGCGGGCGAGCACCTCGACCGCGACCCGTCGGGCCTGTGCGACCCCCGCGACGCGTTCGAGGCGTTCGCCGCCTCGGCCCGCGCGCTCGACGCCTGGCACCGCGACGGCCGTCGCGGGCCCAGACCGCCCGGCCGGCTGCGCCCGCACCCCGAGCCCAGCCTCGGCCGCGTGCGCAGGATGCTGGCCCAGCCGCTCTACCGGCTCGCCGTCGACCCCGACGGGCGGCCCCCGGCGCTGCGCCGCTCCCGGCGGTTCTGACAGACTCGCGAGCATGCAGCGCCCCTTCCGCCAGGTCGACGTGTTCACCTCGACGCCCTACGGCGGCAACCCGCTCGCCGTCGTGCTCGACGCCGGCGGGCTGACCGGCGAGGAGATGCAGCGCTTCGCCCACTGGACGAACCTGTCGGAGACCACGTTCCTGCTGCCGCCCGCCGACCCCCGCGCCGACTACCGGGTACGGATCTTCACCACCACGTCCGAGCTGCCGTTCGCCGGGCATCCGACGCTCGGCACCTGCCACGCCTGGCTGGAGGCGGGCGGCGTCCCGCGCGACTCGCGGACCGTCGTCCAGGAATGCGGCGCCGGGCTGATCCGCGTGCGCGGCGACGACCGCGGCGACCTCGCCTTCGCCGCGCCGCCGCTGCTGCGCTCCGGCCCCGTGGACGAGACGCTGCTGACCGGCCTCGCCGCCGCGCTCGGCATCGCCAGGGACGACGTCGTCGACGCCGAATGGGCCGACAACGGCCCCGGCTGGGTCGCGCTCCTGCTCCGCGACGCCGACGCCGTCCTCGCGCTGCGGCCCGGCCGGGTGCCCGTCGACGTCGGCGTGGCGGGCCCGCACCCCGCCGGATCGCCGTACGCGTACGAGCTGCGGGCCTTCTGCCCCCACGACGGCGGCACGACCGAGGACCCGGTGACCGGCAGCCTCAACGCCTCGGTCGCCCAGTGGCTCCTGCGCACCGGCCGCGTCACCGCCCCCTACACGGTCAGCCAGGGCACCGCGCTCGGCCGCGCCGGCCGCGTCCGCATCACGGCCGAGGGCGACGACGTCTGGGTGGGCGGCTCGGTCGTCACCCGCGTCAGCGGCCACGTCAGCCTGTGACGCGGAAGCGCACCTCGTCCCCGGGCCGCAGCTGCGCCGCCACCCCCAGATCCGCCTCACGCACCACCGCGATCACCGGGTAGCCGCCCGTCGGCGGATGGTCGGCCAGGAAGACGATCGGCTGCCCGCTCGGCGGCACCTGCACCGCGCCCGCCACCATGCCCTCGCTCGGCAGCTCCCCCTCCCGGCCGCGCGCCAGCTCCGCGCCGCGCAGCCGCACCCCCACCCGGTTGCTGTCCTGGCTCACCTCGTACGGGGCCGCGCACAGCGCCGCCAGGGCCCCCTCGGCGAACCAGTCGTCACGCGGGCCCCTCAGCACCCGCAGCGCCGCCGGCCCCGGCCCCGGAATCGGCGCCAGGTCCACCCCGATCCCGCCGTGATCCGCCGCGTCGCCGATCGGCAGCCTCGTCCCCGGCGCGAGCGGAGGCGGCCCCAGGCCCGACAGCGAATCGGTCGACCGGCTGCCCAGCACCGGCTCCACCGCCACCCCGCCGCGCACCGCCAGGTACGTTCGCAGCCCCCACGCCGGCGCCCCCAGCGCCAGCTCGCCGCCCCCGGGCACCCAGAACGGCACCCCCATGCCCGCCCGCGCGGGACCCCCCACCGGGCACGGCGCGCCCGCCAGCGCCACCCACGCGCCACTCCCGAACCGCAGCCGCAGCCCGCCGAACGTCGCCTCGATCCCCGCCAGCCCCTCCGGGTTGCCGACGAGCCGGTTCGCCAGCCGCAGGCTCGCCTCGTCGGCCGCCCCCGAACGCGGCACCCCCAGATGCGCCAGCCCCCGGCGCCCCAGATCCTGCACGGTCGCGTACGGACCGGACCCGAGCACCTCGATCATGCAGCCTCGATCATGCGGCCTCGAAGCGCACGCGGGTCCCCGGGCGGAACGCCGACGGCGGGTGCGCCGTCACGTCCCACACCCGCAGCCCCGTCCTGCCCAGCAGCCGCCACCCGCCCGGCGACGCCGCCGGATAGACGGCCGAGTACGGCCCCGCCACGGCCACCGACCCCGCGGGCACCGACGTCCGCGGCGTCGCCAGCCTGGGCACGTGCAGCACCGGGTCCAGCCCCGTCAGATACGCGAACCCCGGTGCGAACCCCAGCCAGCCCACCACCAGCTCCCGCCCCGTGTGCCGGGCCACCACCTCGTCCACCGGCACCCCGGCCAGCTCGGCCACCGACTCCAGATCCGCCCCGTCGTAGACGACGGGCACCCGGACCACGTCCCCCTCCTCGGGCGCCTCCGTCACCCCGGCCGCCGCGCACCGCCGCAGCAGCTCGCCCAGCCGCGCCCGCAACCCGCCCTGCTCGGCCCCCGGAGCCACCACCAGGACCGTCTCAGGCCCCGGCACCACCTCCACGACCCCGGGCGGCCGTTCGGCCCTCAGCGCGGCGTCCAGCCGGTGCGACACATCCAGCGCGCCCGTCTCCACGAGCAGCCCGTGCTCCCCGACCCGCCGAATCACCCGCCCGCCTCCCGGCGACCACGCCCGCCCCTCCGCGCTGACGCCCCCACGAGGCCCCCCGGCCGGACCGGGCCACGGTCCCCTTGGAGTGGCCCCCACTCTCTCGCCGAAGGCCACGCGCCCTCCAGCGGGCGCGCGCTCGTGGCGGCGCGGTGCCCTGCCCCGGGGAGGTGCGCCCGCCGGAGCGGGCGACGCCCCTTCCGAAGCAGCCGCTGCTCCCTCCCGCGAGGCCGCGCGCCCTCCAGCGGGGACGCACCCTCCAGGAAGCGCGCGCCATCCAGCGGGGGCGCGCCCTTGGCAGCGCGGTGCCCCGCCTCCGGGAGGTGGGGCCCTTGCCGGAAGGGGGCGCCGTTCCGGTGGTCCGGCAGGGGGGTGGCCTTTGCGTGTCCACCGGGGGTGGGGGTCTGGCGGGAGGGGAGGGGGCGGGGTGGGAGGCGGCGGGAGGGGCTCTCGCGGGCCGGGCGGAGGGGGGAGGGCGTCTCGCGGGGAGGGAGTTCGCGCGAGGGGAGGCGGCGGGGCGGCAGGGGCCGCGAGGGGGCGGTCATGCGAAGGCCTGGAGGACGACGCCGGCGGCCAGGAGGTCGTCGCGCACGGTGCGGGCGAGGTGGACGGCGTCGGGCGTGTCGCCGTGGACGCAGAGGGAGCGGGCCTTGACCGGGACCTCGGCCCCGTCGACGGAGATGACCGACCCGGACAGGGCCATGCGGACGGCGCGGGCCGAGACGTCGGCGGCGTCGTGCAGCACGGCGCCGGGCAGGCGGCGGGGGAGCAGGGCGCCGTCGGCGGTGTAGGCGCGGTCGGCGAACGCCTCGGCGACGGTGGGGACGCCCGCGGCGGCGGCGACGGTGTGGACCACGGAGCCGGGCAGCGTGAGCACCGGTAGCGCCGGGTCGTAGTCGGCGATGGCGCCGACGACGGCCTCGGCCTGCTCCCGGTCGCGGCAGATGCGGTTGTAGAGGGCGCCGTGCGGCTTCACGTACGAGACGCGGCCGCCCATGGCGCGGGCGATGCCGTCGACGGCGGCGAGCTGGTAGAGCACCTCGGCGCAGAGCTCCTCGGGCTCGACCTCCATCTCCCGGCGCCCGAAGTGGGCCAGGTCGCGGTAGGACACCTGCGCCCCGATGGACACCCCCCGGTCGACGGCGGCGGCGCAGGTGCGCCGGATGGTCACCGGGTCGCCGGCGTGGAAGCCGCACGCGACGTTGGCGCTGGTGACGATGTCGAGCAGCGCCAGGTCGTCGCCGAGCCGCCAGATGCCGAAGCCTTCGCCGAGGTCCGCGTTCAGGTCCATCACCATGACCCCATCATGGCGTGAGCGGCTACCTCGGCGCGACGAACAAGGTCTGAGTCGCGCTGCCGACTTCGCCGTCGAGGTCGTACAGGGTGGAGCGGGTGAGGCCGCGCCCGGACGGGCCGATGGCGGTGGCGGCGTCGAGGCAGATCCACTCGCCGGCGGGCGCGCGGAACAGGGAGATGGTCAGGTCGACGTTCACGAACAGGTGGGTGTCGAAGCCGAGGGCGAGGCTGATGCCGTTGCCGCTGTCGGCGAACAGCGCCAGCCGCTCCATCGGCGTGATCTCCTCGCCGTCGACCAGCGGCACCCGGCAGCGGCCCCACGCGGTGGCGGGGCCGGGCTCGTCGGGGCCGCCGCGGGCGAAGCGCCATTCGGTGGCGCGCCCGTAGCCGAAGTCGGTCGAGATCCACGACTCGCCCTGCGGGCCGGGCAGGGGCGGCGGGTCGGCGGCGGGGGTGGCGGGCGTGGGAGCCTCGCGGATGCGCCACGCGGTGGCCCGTACGTGCTCGCGGCCGCCGCCGCTCACCGACGCCGACAGGCACTGCACGCGCTTGCCGTCGCGTACGACGTCGGTGCGTACGTCGAGGTCGCCGACGGGGACGGGACCGAGCACGTCGACGGCCAGCCGCGCCAGATCGAGGCCGGGACGGGGCGCGGTGAGCGCCAGCTCGTGCACGAGCAGCGCCGTCACCGGCCCGAGGTGCTGCGTGGCCGGGTCCCACGGGCCCTGGGTGTGCTCGGAGGCGCGGTAGCGGCCCGGCGCGAGCCGCGTGTACATGGCCATCAGATCTCGTCGGGGATGTCGGCGATGTCGTCGAGCGCGGCGGCCAGCTCCTCAGGGTCGCCGCCGATGCGCTCGGCGATCTCGATGAGCACGTGGAGCACGTCGTGGCGGTCGTGGCCGAGGTCGAGCAGCCGCTGGGCGGCCTCCCACAGCTGCGGCGGGTCGCCGTCCCACAGGCGGGTGGCGATCTCCTCGTGCCACGCCAGGTGCTCCTCGTCGATCGCGCCGACGTGGTCGATCTCCAGGAGGGTACGGCGGTCCGCCGCGTCGGCGGGGTTGAGCCGGTCGAGGTCGACGCCGTTGTGCACGCCCTGCAGGAACGGGAACGCGAACGCCCGTCTGGCCAGCGCCGACAGGTCGCCGTCGGGCAGCAGGCGCTCCAGCAGCGGCCGGTCGATGCCGAACGACGTCGGGTCGCGGTAGGCCTCGGGGAACTTGCCGATCGCCCCCCACACCGCGTCGAGCGTGGCCTTGAGCCCCTGCTCGGGCAGGCCGGTGCGGGCGGCGGCGAAGCGCACCCAGGCCGACAGCGCGTGCGGCATCGCCTCCTGCTCGGCCTGCGAGAGCATGACCTTGCGCGGCAGCCAGTCGAGCAGGAACGTCTCGCACTTGGTCGGGCTGACCCGCAGCGGCCGGCCGAAGTCCTGCTCGCAGCCGTAGTCGATGATGTGGTCGGCGCACCGGGAGGCGGCCGACGGGTCCGACAGGTGCTCGGCGGCGTCGGAGGCGAGGAACTCGGCGGCGAGCATCGCCCGCCGCTCGCGGCTGTAGGGGGCCTCGATGTGCAGCGGGGCGGGCCGCTTGCGGCCGGGCGGCAGCGCCTTGAGGCGGGCGCGGGCGAAGGCGTGGTAGGCGCTGTAGCTGTCGCTGACGGGCGGCGGCGTCTTGGGCTCGCCGGTGGCCTTCATCGCCGATTCGAGCAGTGCCCTGGCCTGCTGCGGCTCGATCTCCTCGAACAGCAGCATCGGGTTGCCCGCGGCCTCGGCCCTGGCCTGCTCCAGCAGCTTGTCGACGTGGGAGGACACCCAGGCGTCGCGCGCCATGCCGGACATGTTGTGGTCGACGACCATGACCAGCGCGTGCCGGTCCTGGTTGTGGCGGGGGGTGGAGTCCTCGTTCCAGCGGTAGGCGAAGGTGCAGATGACGGTGTCCTGGTCGCCGTAGGCGTCGCGGGAGACGTAGCAGCCGGTGGGCTTGACCGCGCCCACCCGGTCGGCCCAGCCGGGCCTGGCCACGCCGGACTCCATCATGGCCAGCGCCGCGCCCTCGGCCTTGGCGCCCTGGCGGGCGGTGCCGAGGTAGGCCAGGCAGATGAGCAGCGTCAGGGAGGCGGGGGTGCCGGCCTTGGCGGCGTAGTCGACCAGCCCCTCACCGAGCACCTGCTCGACGTCGCCGCCCCGCACCTTCCTGCCCCACCAGGCCCCGACCATGTCGGAGACCATCAGCTCCGCGTCGAGCGGGCTGCGCACGGCCAGCAGCTCGCGGGCCGCCTGCACCATCTCCTTGAACACGTCGTCGGGCGGGGGGCTCTCCCGGGGATCTCGTCGGTGTCGGCGCACGCCCTCACTCTCTCGCATTCCAGGCGGAAACGGTGCGCAGAACGCGGCCCGGTGACTCCGATGTTATCGAGGGGCGCGCGGCGGCGGCGCGGAGTTGACGATCGCGAGCAGGTGTTCGCGGGCGATCCGCTCCACGATCTCGGGTGTCGCGGTGATGCCGAGGTGCTGCGCGCACACGCACACGTCCTCGACGCACCGGTCGATGGTGTCCACGGGCACGGTCAGGAACTCCTCGGCCAGCCTGAGACTGACCGGCTCCTTGAGGAAGCGTGTGGCCAGAGCGAGCATAGGTGTGAGATTCCTCTGGATGCCCCAGGGCAAACCCCCAGGAATGGACGCAGGTGACTTGCGCTCTCATTTCATCTTTTCTCGGGCTGGTGTCAAGCCTCCACGACGGCTGTCTTCGCTTCTCGGGAGCGGCTTTCGTGCGAAGCTGTTCCCATGCGCATCCAGCTCACCCAGCGCGCGGAGGCCGACGAACTGCTCGGCCGCAGTCCGCTCGCCCTGCTCGTCGGCATGCTGCTCGATCAGCAGGTGCCGATGGAGTGGGCGTTCACGGGCCCTTACACCATCTCCGAACGGCTCGGGCACGAGCTCACCGCCGAGGAGATCGCGGCCTGCGACCCCGAGGCGTTCACCGCGCTCCTGGCCGCCAAGCCGGCGGTCCACCGCTACCCCAAGTCGATGGCGGCCCGCGTCCAGCAGCTCGCCGCCTACCTCGTCGAGCACTACGACGGCAAGCCCGAGCGCATCTGGACCGAGGCAGCCGACGGCAAGCAGTTGCTCAAACGACTGATGGACCTTCCGGGATACGGCAAGCAGAAGGCCCAGATATTTTTGGCATTGCTGGGCAAGCAGCTCGGGGTCCAGCCGCAAGGATGGCGCGAGGCGGCCGGCCCCTATGGCGAGCAGGGGTCCTACCGTTCGGTCGCGGACGTGGTCGACGCCGACAGCCTGGGCAGAGTGCGCGCCACCAAGCAGGCGGCCAAGCGGGCGGCGAAGGCCGAGTAGCCTGATCTTGCTGCGCAACGTGGAGCGATTTTGACAGGATGCGTTGACCGTATGGCGGCCGGGGCTTCCGTCCGCGCCCGCCCATCGCAGATGATGTACTGCAGAATCCGGTCGCCCGGAGCTGCGCTACGCCGATACACGATTATGGAGATGTGCCGCGTGGGAGACCCTGGCACGCGACGGAGGTGCCGACCATGAGCGCCGAGACCTCCGTTCCCCGTCCCCGGGAGTCGGATGTGGACGTCTCAGACTCCGCCCTCTTCGAGGGCCTGCTGTCCGAGGCAGAGTTCGCCTTTGCCTTCTTCGACACCCAGACCCGCGTCCTGCGGGTCAACGACGTGTTCGCCGAGGTCGTCGGCGTGCCCGCCGAGCGGCTGCTGGGACGCGCGCCGTCCGAGACGCTCGCGGCCGACCTCAGCCAGCTCATCACGCACGGCGTCCAGGCCGTCATCGGCAGCGACGCGCCGGTCTCCGAGCGGCCCGTGCGGGTGCGCGCGACCGGCGGCGAGGCCCGCTACTGGTCGGTCTCGTTCTCGCCGGTCCACGACGCCGACGGCGCGCTGCAGGCCGTCGCCCTGGCCGGGCTCGACGTGACCGAGAGCCGCCTGGTCGAGGAGGACCTGCGCCGCAGCGAGGAGCGCTACCGCTCCCTGGTCGAGGCGCAGTCGCAGCTCGTCTGGATCACCTCGCCGACCGGCACGGTGGTCGAGGACGCCCCGCAGTGGCGCGCCATCACCGGCCAGGGCCTGGAGGAATACCTGGCGGCCGGCTGGCTGGACGTGGTCCACCCGGAGGAGCGTCAGCAGACCGAGGAGGCCTGGAAGGAGGCGCTGCGCGGCCGCACCATGTTCGAGTGGAACTACCGCGTGCGCACCCGGGCCAGCGGCTACCGCCACTTCGAGGTCCGCGCGGTGCCGATCATCCGGCACGGCAGGGTCGTGGAGTGGGTGGGCGCCAACACCGACGTCACGCCGCAGCGCGAGGCCGAGGAGATGCGCGGCAGGCTGACCGACCAGCTCGGCGCCGCCGCGCTGCGCACCGCCCGGCTCCAGGGCGCCACCGCCATACTGGCCGAGGCGCTCACCGTCGAGCAGGTGGTGCAGGTCATCATCGACGTCGGCCGCACGGCGCTGGCGGCCGACCGGTCGGCCGTGGCGCTGCTCGACACCGACCGGGCGGCGCTCAAGCTGATCAACGGCGAGGGCGTCCCCGAGGCGTCCGGCGCCGCCGGCGAGGAGATCCCGCTGTCGAGCTCCAGCGTGATGACGATGGCGGTCAACAGCCGGCGGCCGGTGTTCGCCGAGTCGCCCGAGAGCCTGAAGGCCCAGCTGCTGGAGGCGGGCGGCGACGAGCAGGTGCTGACCAACTACCTGGCCAGCAGCGACGAGCGCGCCTGGGTCGGGCTGCCGCTGCTGGCGGCGGGCCGGGCGCTGGGCGCGCTGCGGTTCTCGTTCACCCGGCCGCAGAAGATCTCCCAGGAGGACGGCGTCTTCCTGGAGGCGCTGGCCGGTCAGTGCGCGCTGGCCGTGGAGCGCGCCACGCTGTTCGAGCGCGAGCACCGCACCGCCGAGACGCTGCAGCGCAGCCTGCTGCCCGACCGCCTGCCGGTGGTCAGGGGCCTGGAGCTGGCCCAGCGCTTCCGCTCGGGCAGCCGTCACGTGCAGGTCGGCGGTGACTGGTACGACGCGTTCGTGCTGCAGGACGGCCGCGTGGCCGCGGTCGTCGGCGACGTCATGGGCAAGGGCGTCAAGGCGGCGGCCGGGATGGGCCGCATCCGCAACGCCATGCGGGCGCTGGCGCTGACCAACCCGCCGCCCGCCGCGGTTCTCACCGGCCTGGACCGGGTCTTCGACGCGACCGAGGAGGAAGAGCAGGTCACCACCCTGGCCTACATGGTCGTCGAGCCGTCGACGGGCGAGGGCACGCTGGCGCTGGCCGGTCACCCGCCGCCCGTGCTGGTTTCTCCGCAGGGCACGGCGATTCTCTGCGACGCGGAGCCGGGCACCCCGCTAGGCTGGCCGACCAGCCGTAGGCAGTTCCGGTTCGTGGTGCCGCCCGGCCATACCGCCGTGCTCTACTCCGACGGCCTCGTCGAGAACCGGAAGCGCGGGCTGGATGCCGGTCTCGCAGAGATTTGCAGTGTTGTGACCGAAGCGCCGCCTGAGGTCGTGAGAAGTCCGCACATGTTGCTGGACTTCCTGGTCGACCGGATGTTGTCGGGATATGAGCAAGATGATGACGTTACCGCCCTGGCCATTCACGTGCCGCCCGCCACGAAGAGTGACTGAATGAAACAGTCATAAGGGTTGCTTTCGGATATCAGTGGCGCGCTTACGTACGCACTACTCTCTTGGTCGGCCTAGGGTGGAGGTCAACCGCCGGGAGGTGGCCGTATGGAGTGCGTGGTCGTGCCAGAATGCTGGACAGGTCCGTCGCGATCCGCACGGCCTCACCGATCTCCGAGAGAGGCATCAGCCCCCCAGCGGGCATCTGGGTCCATTGTCGCCACGCGTTCGTTCGAGAGGTGTTCGTGTCGCCTGCAAGTTCGACTCGCTCGAAGCCACAAGAGCTGAACGAGCCCGTCATTCAGCGACTGCTCGAGCGTGGGCGCTCGCAGGGTTTCCTCGAGTCTGAGGACGTCCGTCAGGCCTTCGAGGAGGCGGACATCCCCATGTCGCACGCCGCCGCGTTCTTGCGGAACCTCAGCAAAGAGGGCGTGACCGTGGTGGTGACCGCCGCGGATTCGGCTGCGCCGAAGAAGAAGTCTCGAGGCTCAGCAAAGCGCCAGACCGCCGCGCCCGTCAAGACCAAGACGGCGGCGGCCGCCAAAGAGCAGCAACCCGAGACCGTGACCGCGGTCGTGGGCACCGCCGAAGCAGAGCCGGCGGCCAAGAAGCCGGCTCCCGCCAAGAAGGCCGCTCCTGCGGCCAAGAAGGCCGCCGCGCCCGCCAAGGCCGCGCCTGCCAAGAAGGCCAAGCCGGACAGCGCTGGGCCTGCCGACAACAAGCCGAAGGGCCCCGAGGGTCCCAAGGCCGACGCCGACGACGACGAGGACATCGAGCTCGACGGCGACGTGGAGCTGGACGACCTCGAGGACATCGACGTCGAGGAGATCGCCGACGACGCCGACTCCACCGACGAGGCCGACTCCGACGACGACGACTCCGACGACGAGCCCAAGGTCGTCGCCGAGGCCGCCGCCGTGACCGCCGAGAAGAGCGAGGACGAGGTCCTCATCCTGTCCGACGACGACGATGACGCCCCGGTCGCGCAGGTCGCCGCCGCCGGCGCCACCGCCGACCCGGTCAAGGACTACCTCAAGCAGATCGGCAAGGTCCCCCTGCTCAACGCCGAGCAGGAGGTCGAGCTGGCCAAGCGCATCGAGGCCGGCCTGTTCGCCGAGGAGCAGCTGGGCGGCGAGAGCGACGGCCTTCCGGTCGACGTGCGCGCCGAGCTGGAGTGGATCGCCGAGGACGGCCGCCGGGCCAAGAACCACCTGCTGGAGGCCAACCTCCGCCTGGTGGTCTCGCTGGCCAAGCGCTACACCGGCCGCGGCATGCTGTTCCTGGACCTGATCCAGGAGGGCAACCTGGGCCTGATCCGCGCGGTGGAGAAGTTCGACTACACCAAGGGCTACAAGTTCTCCACCTACGCCACGTGGTGGATCCGGCAGGCGATCACCAGGGCCATGGCCGACCAGGCGCGGACCATCCGCATCCCGGTCCACATGGTCGAAGTGATCAACAAGCTGGCCCGCGTCCAGCGGCAGATGCTGCAGGACCTGGGCCGCGAGCCCACGCCGGAAGAGCTCGCCCGCGAGCTGGACATGACCCCCGAGAAGGTGGTCGAGGTCCAGAAGTACGGCCGCGAGCCGATCTCCCTGCACACCCCGCTGGGTGAGGAGGGCGACAGCGAGTTCGGTGACCTCATCGAGGACTCCGAGGCCATCGTGCCGGCCGACGCCGTCAGCTTCACGCTGCTGCAGGAGCAGCTCCACTCCGTTCTCGACACGCTGTCGGAGCGCGAGGCGGGCGTCGTGTCGATGCGGTTCGGCCTCACCGACGGCCAGCCCAAGACGCTGGACGAGATCGGCAAGGTCTACGGGGTGACGCGCGAGCGCATCCGGCAGATCGAGTCCAAGACCATGTCCAAGCTGCGTCACCCGTCGCGCTCGCAGGTCCTGCGCGACTACCTGGACTAGGTCCCAGCACGGAGAAAAAAGGGGGGTGGGGGGCCCGCGGGGCGCCCCCCCCCTATTTAGGGGGTTAGGGGTGGGCGGCGAGCTTGGGGGGGGGGGGGCGGAAGGGGGAGCCCGGGGGGGGGCGGGGCG
>NZ_JBFANJ010000020.1:0-175727 GCF_040674795.1 Nonomuraea sp. NPDC049725
GGGGGCCCGCGCGCGGGGGGGGCCCGGCGGGGGGGGGGGGGCGGCCATGCGGGGGGCCCGGGACCGGGGGCGGGGGCCGGGGCCGGGGGCCGGTCGCGGGCGCGGCCAGGCCGGGCGCGGGCGGGAACCAGGCCGGGGGCGGGCGGGAACCAGGCCGGGGGCGGGCGGGAACCAGGCCGGGGGCGGGCGGGAGCCAGGCCGGGGGCGGGCCCGGGTTACGGGTCGCGTTTGTGGAGGAGTTTGGGGAGGGTGGCGAGGGTGGCACCGCCGGCGGCGCCGGCGCTGAGGAGGGCGCCGGGCCATTCGGCGCCCGTGGCGAGGACGAGGGCGCAGGTGATGGCGGCGATCATGACGGTGAGCGTGAGCGTGAGCAGTTGGCGCGTGGTGAACATCGGTCCTCGTCTCCTCAGGTGCGGTCGTCGGCCCAGAAGTCGATGAGCTCTTCCGGGGTGAGGTCTTCGGGACGCCCGGCGGGCGGGGTGCGCCCGGTGGCGAGCACCCAGGTGGTCAGGAGCGTGACCAGGAGGTGCTCGTCCGCCGGGCAGGGGGCGTCGGCGCAGTACACGATGCTGGACGGGCGGGCCGTGAGTATCGGCATGGGCGGTGGCCTCCCGAAGAGCAGCGATGAATGCGGTAACCATGCGGCTTGACGGAGGCCGTGGGCCAGCGATCCAAACGTGCTCGGACGGAGCCGTACGAGATCGGAAATAGACGGCAGTGGACGTTAAACTCCGTAAGCATCCGACATCGTCCGGATTCATCCGGAGTTATCCGGCAGCCCGCCCATGAATGGCGTCGAAAGTGCTGCTAGCTACCCGAATGGGCGACTGGGACCGGTGGGACAGTGATCATCCGGAGTGGCCACGGCAACCGGATGAGATGGAATCTGCGAAGTGTCATCGACGCGAGAATATTTCTGCAAATATGGCGACAATTCTTAGCCCACCACCCCAACAAGGACGATGACTGACACTCCCCGGGCAGGATCTCACTCCGCCTTCATAGCCGCGCTCATAGAGCTCCGGGAATCGGCCGGCCAGCCGAGCTATTCAGAGATGCACCGATTGTCGCGCGCTCCGGACGTTCCCAAGGAACTGCCCGCGAGCACCGTCAGCGACATCCTCACCGGCAAGCGGGAACGCCTGCCGGACTGGAAGCTGGTCGCCTCGTTCGTGATGGTCTGTCACCGTCATGCCGAGCAGACGGGCCTGCCCCGCGACGCCCTCGGCACCGTGGAGCAGTGGCAGACCCGCTGGCGCGCCGCCAGGAGCGAGCAGCCGCCGCGCACCCCGTACGTCCCCGGCACGCCCGCGCCCGGTGCGCACGTCACCGGCACGTACGACCACTACCGGACCCCCGCGGACGAGGCCGAGCGGCGGACGACCAGGACGGTCGCGCGGCTGGTGCGGCGGGCGGGCGACGGTGACGCAGAGTCCGCCTACCGGCTGGCGATCATCCACGTGCTGACCGGCGATCTGGCGGCGGCCCGCTACTGGCTCCACGCCGCGCGCGGGCGGCATCATCCCGACGCCGAGGCGTTCGCCGCCGATCCGCGCCCGGTCGAGTTCGCGGCGCGGCTGTCGTTCGCCTACGGCCAGGCGTACGAGCAGGAGGGCCGGGCCAAGCACGACATCGCCAGGTTCTACTACGGGCTCGCGGCCCGGCACGGCCATCGGCCGGCCGCGCAGCGGCTGCGGGTGATGCGCGCGCTTCCGTTCGGCAAGCTGCTGCCCGCGCCCGTCGGGGGTGAGGTCCGGCCGGGGTGAGCGTCAGATCCGGCGGGCGCCGTCCTGCCAGTAGGGGTCGCGCAGCAGCCGCTTGTACAGCTTGCCGGTGGGGGTGCGCGGCAGTTCGGGGACGAAGTCGAACGACCGGGGCACCTTGTACCCGGCCAGCGAGGCGCGGCAGTGGGCCGTCAGCTCGGCGGGCAGGCCGCCGCCCGGCTCGACGCCGTCCGCGAGCTCGACGGCGGCCTTGACCTGTTCGCCGAACTCCTCGTCCGGCACCCCGAACACCGCGACGTCCCGGACGGCCGGGTGGGTGATGAGCACGCTCTCGATCTCGGCCGGGTAGATGTTCACGCCCCCGCTGATGATCATGTCGATCGCGCGGTCGCACAGGAACAGGTAGCCGTCCTCGTCGAAGTAGCCGATGTCGCCGGTGGTGAACAGCCCGCCAGCCCGGTGGATGGACGCGGTTTTGTCCGGGTCGCCCCAGTATTCGACGTCGTCGCCGTTGGCGTAGCGGAACCAGATCTGGCCCTGCTCCCCCGGCTTGGCTGGCGTGCCGTCGTCGAGCAGGATGTGGATCTCGGTCGCCGCCTGCGGGCGGCCGACGCTGCCGGGCTTGGCCAGCCACTCCTCGGCGGTGATGACGGTGTTGACGCCCGCCTCGGTCGAGCCGTAGTACTCGTGGACGACGGGGCCGATCCACTCGATGATCTGCCGCTTGACCTGCGGCGGGCAGGGCGCGGCGCCGTGCCAGACCGAGGTGAGGCTCGCCCCGGAGAACGCCTGCCGGGTGGCGGCGTCCACGCGCAGCAGGCGGACGAACTGGGTGGGCACCAGGTGCACGTTGGTGATCCCGTACTCGTCGATGAGCCGCAGCGTCTCGGCGGGGTCGAACGCGCGCCGCATGACCACCGGGCAGCCGCCCATGAGCGCCATGAACGAGAACATCCACTGGGCGGAGTGGTAGGCGGGCCCGGCCAGCAGCGTCCGCCCGCCGTCGGGCACGGTGAAGGTCTGGCCGAAGCGGTCGGCGGCCAGGGCGAGGGCCTCGACGGGCAGGCCGGTGGTGGACTGCTTGCGGCTGACGCCCTTGGGCCTGCCGGTGGTGCCGGAGGTGTAGAACATGGGGCTGCCCATGACCTGCGGTTCCGGTTCGCCGGGCGGGGCCGCGGCGATGAAGTCCTCGTACGGGACGAAGCCCTCGATTCCCTCACCGAACGCCACGCGTACCGGCAGGTCGAGCCCCTGGACGGCCTCGGCGGCCTGGGCGGCGAAGGCCGGGTCGGAGAGCAGCGCCCGCGCGCCCGCGTCCCGCAGGACGTAGGCGAGCTCCTGGGCGGTCCAGTGCCAGTTGACCAGGACGTAGCGCAGGCCGATGTGGCCGGCGGCGGCCATGACCTCGAAGTACTCGCGCCGGTTGGCGGCGTGGAGGGCGAGCACGTCGCCGGCGGCGAGGCCCGCGCCGAGGAGCGCGCCGGCCAGCCGGTCGACCCGCTCGTCCAGCTCGTGCCACGTGGTGACGCCGTCCTCGTCGGCCAGCGCGAGGTCGCCGGGCCTGGTCTCGGCGAAGCGGCGCAGCAGTCGGGCCATCGCTGATCTCCACTCTCGACTCAATAATAGAACTGGATTCTAGATATTGATTCCTCGATTAGATCACGCGCCCGGCCGGCTGTGAAGCCCGCCCCAACCCGGCCCTGCAAGCAGACCCCGCTTCTTGCAAGCGGTTGTTGCAGAAATCCGAGCTGAGACCTGGCAAAACTCCTGGCCGCGTTTGCAGTTTTACTCAGGCGTATTGACGCCGTCCCGGCGCGTAGCCACTGTGAGTGCAACCGGTTGGTGCCCCGGTGCCCCCGTACCCCCCGAACGGAGCTGGACGTGCGCAAGCAAGAACAACTCGGCAGGCGGCTGGCGATCGTGCTGTCCGCCGGACTCCTCACCACCGGCGGGCTGGTCGCCGCGCTCAACGCGCCGGCCTCGGCCGCGCCGAGCAGCGGCGACTACACGCTGGTCAACGCCGGAAGCGGCCTGTGCGCCGCCGTGCCCGGCGCGGCCACGGCCGACGGCACGCAACTCGTGCAGAGCCCTTGCGGAGCCGGCGCGGGGCAGGTCTTCACCCTCACCGCCTCCGGCGGCGACTACGAGATCAGGGCCGCGCACAGCGGCAGGTGCCTGGGCGTCCGGGACGCCTCCACCAGCGCGGGCAAGCCCGTCCAGCAGGAGACCTGCACCGGCGCGGCCTCACAGACGTGGCGGCTGACCGCCTCCGGGTCCGCCTACCGGATCGTCAACGCCAACGGCGGCAAGTGCGTCAACGTCAAGGACGACTCCACCGCCGCGGGCGCCCTCCTGCAGCAGAACTCCTGCGACTCCAAGCCCACCAAGCAGTGGACGCTGCGGCCCACGGGCGGCACCCCCACCCCGACCGTCACCCCGACCGTGACTCCCACGCCGACGATCACGCCGACCGTCACCCCGCCGCCGACCGGCGACACGCTGTACGTGGCCCCGAACGGCAGGGACGGCGCCGCCGGCACTCAGGCCGACCCGACGACGCTCACCTCCGCGATCACCAGGGTCGCCGCCGGGGGCACGATCTACCTGCGCGGCGGCACGTACGCCTTCTCGCAGACCGTCACCATCGCGCCCGGCAACGACGGCGCCTCCGGCGCCCGCAAGAAGCTGGCCGCCTACCCGGGCGAGACGCCGGTCCTGAACTTCTCCGGCCAGAGCGAGGACCCGGCCAACCGGGGGCTGGCCGTCAACGGGTCCTACTGGCACGTCCACGGCATCGTCGTCGAGCGGGCCGGCGACAACGGCATCTTCGTCGGCGGCAGCCACAACGTCATCGAGCGGACGGTGACCCGCTACAACCGCGACACCGGGCTGCAGCTCTCCCGGACCCTCTCCACCACGCCGCGCGAGCAGTGGCCGTCGGACAACCTCATCCTGAGCGCGCTCTCGCACGACAACGCCGACTCCGACGGCGAGGACGCCGACGGGTTCGCCGCCAAGCTCACCGTCGGCTCCGGCAACGTCTTCCGTTACGCGGTGGCCCGCAACAACATCGACGACGGCTGGGACCTCTACACCAAGTCGGAGACCGGCCCGATCGGCGCGGTGACGATCGAGGACTCGCTGTCCTACGGCAACGGCACGCTGAGCAACGGTGGCCAAGCTGGCAACGGCGACCGCAACGGCTACAAGCTCGGCGGCGAGGACATCCCGGTCAACCACGTCATCCGGCGCAGCATCGCCTACGACAACGGCAAGCACGGCTTCACCTACAACCGCAACCCCGGCACGATGACGATGACGGGCAACGTCAGCATCGACAACGCCGAGCGCAACTTCTCCTTCGACGCGGGCTCCACGGTGTTCCGCGACAACACCTCCTGCCGCTCCGGCGACGGCGCCAACGACAAGACAGTGGGGTCGGCCGACGGCTCCAACCAGTTCTGGACCGGCTCGAACGGCTCCCGGTGCTCCTCCTACGACGGCGCGCTGAGCTGGTCGTTCGCCTCGGACGGGCGGCTCGTCGTGACGTTCGGCGGCACCCCGTAGGCTCCCCGCCAGGCCCTCACCCCGCGTGCCGGGGTGAGAGCCTTTGGGCTGTCACGAGCGCGTGCGACGGCGAGCGGGCGAGCTCCCGCCACGGCCCGGCCACGCACCCGGCCGCCTCCAGCCAGCCGCTGATCGTGCCGGTCGCGTGCAGCGCGCCGCCCTGCGTGTGCCACAGGTTGAGCGCGAACCCCGCGCCGAAGGCCAGGTCGGCGGCGGTGCCGCGCGGCTCGGGCACGCTCTCCAGGACGACCAGCAGGCCGCCCGGCCGCAGCGTGGCCGCCGCCCTGGCGACCAGCGCGGCGGCGTCGGGCGCGGCGAACCCGTGCAGCACGTTGAAGAGCACGGTCACGTCCTGCCCGCCCGGCAGCCCGGCGGTGAGCAGGTCGCCCTCCTGCCAGGTCAGCGGCCCGTCGGAGCGCCCGGTGACGGCGGCGTCGACGATCGTGGCGGACATCCCCGGGTACGCGCCGCAGAACGCGCGCGCGTACTCCCCGTGGCCTCCCCCCAGGTCGAGCAGGCTCCTGCTGCCCTCGGGCAGCGGCGTCAGCGAGACGACCTCCTCCGCCAGCCAGCCGGCCAGCCCGCGTTGCAGGTCGTGGAAGGCGGCCGACAGGTCGGGGCGGGCGGCGAGCCAGGGGTAGAAGCCGCCCGCCGGGACGCCGGAGCGGACGGAGGCGGCCAGCCCGCCCCACTGCTCCTCGACGATCGCCTGCCACAGGTCCAGGATGCGCCCGTAGTCGGTGCCGGAGCCGGAGCAGAGCCAGGCGGTGGTCGCGGGCGTGTTGGCGTGCCGGCCGTCGTGGCGTTCCACGTACCCGGTGGCGTGCAGCAGGCCGAGCAGCGGCTCCAGCCCGGCGGGGGCGACGCCGGCCGAGGCGGCGAGCTCGCCGGTGGTCAGCGGACCGGCGGCGAGCGCGTCGAAGAGGCCCAGCGAGCGCGCGGCCCCGACGGCGTGGCAGGCCATGAGGCCGATCAGGTCCAGCATCGGCGCCGGGGCGTCGCCGCCGCGGAAGGCGGCGGCCTCTCCGGGCGTCAGTTCTACGGGCATGGCGTTCCTCTCAGGCGACGGGGACGGGGACCGGGCGGCGGTCCAGGCGGCGCAGCGCGGGCAGCGCGGCCAAGACGGCGGCGATGACGAGCAGGAGCAGCCCGTCGAGCAGCAGGACGAGGGCGATCCCGCGCCCCTCCCCCACGCCGACGAGCAGGCCCGCGCTGCCGGCCAGCGCCCCGCCGGGCAGCAGCGCCGGGTTCAGCAGGTGCTCGGCGACGGGCGCGGCCAGCAGGTAGCCGACCGGAACGGCGGCCGAGCCGAGCGTGTGCACGGTCCCCATGGCGCGGCCGAGCACGGCCGGCTCGATCCGGCTCTGCAGGACCGCGTGCGCGCAGCCGTTCACCACGGGCAGCGTGAACAGGAACCCGGCGGCGGCGGCCCCCACCAGCAGCGGCGACGGGGCCGGCGCGTGCAGCACGAGGAAGACGCCGCCGAGCGCCATGAACGCGGTCATCCCGCCGATCTTCCGGCGCGGCCCGCCCCAGGCGCCCATGACGAGCCCGCCGGCGAGCATGCCCGCGCCGCCGGCGAACATCAGCACGCCCAGCACGCCGGGCCCGGCGAACGACAGGATGAGCGGCTGCACCAGCACCCCGGCGACCGCGAAGGCGAAGTTGAAGCCGGTCAGCGCCGCCACCAGCGACGGCAGCCCGGCGCGGGCCCGCAGGTGGCGCAGCCCCGCGCCGAGGTCCCGCAGCACGGCGGGCCGCGCGGCGGCGGCGTTGGGCCGCAGCACCTCCGCGGGCAGCCGGATCAGCACCAGTGCCGACATGGCCACGCCGAACGTGACCAGGTCGAGCACCACCACCCCGCCCATCCCGGCGACGGCCAGCAGCGTGGCCCCGAGCACGGGCGCGGCGATCTGGATGCCGCTGGACAGGTGCATGAGCCCGTTGGCGCGGCCCAGGTGCCGCTCGGGGATCAGCAGCGGCGTCATGGCCTGGTAGGCGGTCAGGTGGAAGACGCCGCACGCGCCGCTGATCGCCGCGGCCAGCGCCACGTGCCACACGGCCAGCGCCTGCGCCCAGATCAGCGCGCCGACGGCGGCCGTCGACAGGGCCGCCAGGCAGTCGGTGACGATCATCACCAGCCGCCGGTCGAACCGGTCGACGACCACCCCCGCGAACGGGCCGGCGAGGATGCCCGGCAGCATGCCGCTGAGCACGACCAGCGCGAACTCCGTCGGCGACCCGGTGCTCTGGTACACCCAGACGCCGAGCACGAACGTGGTGAGGCTGGACCCGACGGACGACAGCAGCGACGCCGTCCAGAGGAGCGCGAACCTGAGGACGTTCATCCGCGCACCGCCCCGGCCAGGCGCCCGGCGTAGCGGCGGACGAGCGTCTCGTCGGCGGGCGGGCAGACGATCCCGGCCAGGCCGAGAGCGCGCTCGGTGCGGCGGCAGTCGAACAGGGGCCGCCGGAACTGCGGGTCGGCGGCGTCCAGCACCGGCGCGAACGGCGCCATCGGGCTGTCCGCGCCCAGCCCGGCGGCCCGCGCCCGCCAGGTGTCCCACGGCACGCGGCGGGCGCCGAGCGCGTCGGCGATGCGCCGGTAGGAGATCGTCGCGCCGTTGAAGTAGTGGAAGTCCCCGGCCGTCGCCGGGTCGGCGATCAGGTGGGCGATGCCCGCCGCGACGTGGTCCACGGGCGACAGGTCCTCCTCGACGGGCAGGTCCGGCACCAGGCCGAGACGGACGCAGGTGGCCAGCAGGCGGCTGAAGTAGTCGGCCGCGTTGCCCCGGCCGGTCACGCTGTGCCCGCCGACCCGGGCCGGCCGGTGCACCACCGCCGTCAGGCCCGCGTCCCTGGCCCGGCGCACCAGCCGGTCGGCCACCCACTTGCTCTGGTCGTAGCCGGTCTCCAGCCCGGCCGGGTCGTCCGGGGCGCTCGCCTCGGTGACCACCCGGTCCCGGTGGGCCAGGCCCAGGAAGACGCCGAGGGTGGAGACGAAGTGCAGCCGGGCGCCGCCGAGCCCGGCCAGGCGCAGCGCCTCGACCGTGCCGCCGACGTTGACCGGGCGCATGCGGGGGAAGCTCTCGTAGAAGTTCACCTGGCCGCCGTTGTGGCAGATCACCCCGACCTGCCCGGCCAGCTCGGCGAACCGGTCCCGGTCCAGGCCGAACCGGGGCGCGCCCAGGTCGCCCGGCAGGCCGCGCACCCGGCCGGGCGGGGCGTCCAGGCCGTGGGCGCGCAGGTTGTCCAGCACCCGCCGCCGGGCCCGGTCCTCGTCGGCCGCCCTGACCAGGCAGACGATCTCGGCGTCGGTACGGGCCAGCAGCTCGGCCAGGAGGTGCGCGCCGAGGAACCCGGTCGCGCCGGTCATCAGGATCGCCCCGCCACGCCGTACCGAGGAGGCGGGCTCGACCGTGAAGCCGGGCGGCAGGGTGGCCTGCGCCTCCAGATCGGGACGCTCCTGGCCGGCACCTGCCTGGCCGGCGGCGTCCCGGTCGACGGTGGCGGCGAGCTCGGCCAGGTCGGCCGTCTCCAGCACCGCGCGCAGCGGCACGTCGGCGCCGAGCGCCCGCCTGATCTCCGCGACCACCCGGCCGGCCAGCAGCGAGTGGCCGCCCGCCTCGAAGAAGTTGTCCGACCTGCGCACGTCGGCCACGCCGAGGACCCGCCGCCACACCTCGGCCAGCGCCGACTCGGTGGCGGTCGCGGGCGGCTCGCCCACCGGTCCAGGCGGCGGCAGCGCCGCCCGGTCCACCTTCCCGTGCGTCGTCCGGGGGATGGCCCCGACCAGGACGAACGCGGCCGGCACCAGGTATCCGGGCAGCCGTTCGCGCAGGTAGGCCCGCAGCGCGCCCGGCGTCAGATCCGGCGCGCCGGTCGCCGCGTAGGCGACGAGCCGGTCGCCGTCGACGAGCACGGCGCTGTCGGTGACGGCCGGATGGGCGGTGACGGCGTGCTCGACCTCGGCGGGCTCGATCCGGTGGCCGCGGATCTTCACCTGGCGGTCGCGCCGGCCCAGGAACTCGATCGCGCCGCCCGGCCGCACCCGGGCCAGGTCGCCCGTCCGGTACAGGCGCGCCCCGGCGGGGCCGTCCGGGTCGGGCACGAAGGCCGCCGCGGTCAGCGCGGGCGCGCCCGTGTAGCCGTCGGCCAGGCCGGCCCCGCCCAGGTGCAGCTCGCCGGCGCCGCCGACCGGCACCGGCCGCCCGGCCGCGTCGAGCACGCGGGCGCGCACGTGCGGCAGCGGCGTGCCGATCGGCACCCGGGCCGCGTCGCCGAGATCGTCGGCGCCGCCGATCCGGTGCACGGTGGCGCACACCGTGGCCTCGGTGGGCCCGTAGTGGTTGAACAGCGCGCACCGGCCGCCGGTCAGCCGCTGCCAGGCGCGTACGTCCTCGGCGGGGACCTCCTCGCCGCCGACCATCATGATCTCGACGGGCCAGCCGCCGGGGACGCCGGTCCCGGCCAGGTCGGCGACCCAGCGCCGCCACAGCGCGACGGGCGCGTCCACGGCGGTGACGCCGTGCGCGGCGCAGAACCGGACGAGCTCCGCGCCGTCGAGCCGGGCGGGCTCGGGGTGGATCACCAGGGTGCCGCCGGACGTGAGCACCGGGAACAGGTCGCCGACGGAGGCGTCGAACGTGAGCGGCGGCAGCATGAGCACCCGCTGCCCCGGCCCGAACCCGTGCGCGTCCACGAACGAGCGGGTGAACGCGGCGACGGCCCGGTGCGGCACCACCACGCCCTTGGGCGCCCCGGTCGACCCCGACGTGAAGATCACGTACGCGGGGTCCCCGGGCCGCGGGCTCCTGCCTCCGCCGCCCCCGGGCGGGTCCGCGGCGTGCGGCACGAGCTTGGCGCCGGGGAAGGCGGCCAGCTCGGCCAGCCGGGCGGGCGGGGCGATCAGCGCGGCCGCGCCCGCCTGCCGGAGCAGGAGGTCCGCGCGGGCGGGCGGGTGGCCGGGGTCGAGCGGCAGGTACGCGGCCCCGGCGAGCAGGACGCCGATGACGGCGGCGATGCCGTCCGGCCCCGCCGGGAGCGACACGCCGACCACCTCGCGCCCGCCGCCGGGCGTGAGGTGCGGCTCCAGCCGGGCGGCCAGCTCCAGCGCGCGGGATGCCAGCTCGCCGTACGTCAGCCGCTCCCCCTCGGCCACGACGGCGACCCGGTCCGGGTCCCGCCCGGCCTGCCGCAGCACGAGCCCGGCCACGCTCTCCCACTCGCCCGGAGGCGGCGCCGAAGGCTCGGCGGGGGCCGGGCCGGAGTCGAACGGGATGCGGCTCACCGGCAGGTCCGGGTCGCCGGCGAGGGCCTCGACGGCCGTGGTCAGGTGCCCCGCCAGCGCGGCGGCCGTCGCGGCGTCGAACAGGTCGGCCGCGTAGTCCAGGTACAGCTCGACCTCGTCGCCCACGGTGACGAACAGAGTGAGGTCGAAGCGGGCCTCCGGGGCGGGCAGCTCCCAGTGCCCCACCGTCAGCTCGCCCGCCGTCACCGGGCCGCCGTCCAGGTGCTCCATGACGAGCATCACCTGGAAGAGCGGGTTGTGGCTGAGGTCGCGGCGGCCTCCGGTGAGCTCCACGACCTCGTCGAACGGCGTGCCGCCGTGCGCGAGCGCCTCGGCGACGGTACGCCTGCCGCGCCGCAGCAGGTCCGCCACCGTCGGGTCGCCGCCGAGGTCCAGCCGGAGCGCGACGGTGTTGGCGAACATGCCGACCGTCTGCCCGAACCGCCGGTCGGTGCGGCCGTCCAAGGGGCAGCCGACCACCACGTCGTCCTGCCCGGCGCACCGGCCCAGCGTGACGCCGAGCGCGGCCAGCACCATCGCGAACACCGTCGTCCTGGTACGGCGCGCGCTCTCCAGCAGGGCGGTGCGCAGATGGGCGGGCAGGACCCAGCGGTGCTGCGCGCCGCGCCCGCTCGGCACGGCGGGCCGGGGCCGGTCGGTGGGCAGGGCGAGCAGGGTGGGCGCCCCGGCCAGCCGGGCACGCCAGTAGTCGCGGTCGGCCTCGGCCCGCGCGCCGCCGGTCCGGCCGAGCCGGTCGACGTAGTCGGAGAACGGGACGGCGGGCGTGCCGGGCTCGAACGTCCCGGCGAGCAGGCCGTACAGCTCGGAGAGGAGGATGCGCAGCGCGCGGCCGTCGCAGATCGCGTGGTGCAGGACCAGCACGAGCACGTGGTCGTCCGGGGCGAGCCGGACGAGCAGGGCACGCATGAGCGGGGGGCGGCCCAGGTCGAACGGCCGGGCCACGAACGCGGCGCAGGCCGTGCGCGCCTCGTCCTCGCAGGTCGCCTCCACGAGCTCCGGCTCGACCCGGGCCTCGGCGCACACGATCCGGACGGGACGCCCGTCGCCGCCGTCGGCCAGGCCGGTGCGGACGGCCTCGTGCCGGGCGACCAGCCGGTTCAGCGCCTCGCCGAGCCGGGCGGGGTCGAGCGGGCCGCGTAACCGGTGCCCGCCCCAGACGTGGTAGCCGGACGGGTGGCCGGAGGGGTCCGCCTGGTGCAGGAACCACAGCCGTTCCTGCGCGGGCGTCGCCGGGAGGCCCGTCATGCCCGGCCCGCCAGGTCGCGCAGGTGGCCGGGCACCTGCTCGCCGAACAGGTCGCGGTAGGCGGCCAGGTGCGTCTCGTCGGAGATGAGGAAGGGCAGGTCGGTGGGCACCATGTGCCGGATCACCAGCATCGGGACCGGGCTGCGCAGCGGGCGGAAGTCCTGGTTCCACAGTCCCGCCTTGTCCGGCGGCCCGTCGTGGAACTCGCCGATCATCAGGCCGTGGCCCACGTAGGCGTCCTTGAGCTCGCGCTGCGCGGCGTCGATCACCTCGCGCGCGTCGCGCATGCCCGGCAGCAGCACGAGGACGGTCGTCGACTGCGCGGCGGGCCCGCCCCGGGGCGCGAGGTCGAGGAACCAGTCGCGGTAGGGCGCGAGCAGAGCGCTCAGCGACGCGACGGTGTGGCCGCCGCCCGGCTGGACGGCCAGCAGGAAGGCGTTCCGGTCCAGCGACGCCTGCGCGTACGGGCACACCGGGCCGCGCCGGCCCAGCTCCGGGTGCGGCCGGGTCAGGTAGGCGCGCGCCCACGCGACGACGGCGCGCAGGTCGGCGCCGTGCTCGGCGGCCAGCGGGTGCGGCGCGGGGTTCTGCTCCGCGTCGGCCGCGTCTAACAGGTCGGCGGGGTCGAACAGGACGAGCGTGTCGTCCTGGGGGTGCCTGATCATCGGGTGGTCCTCCCGGTACGCCGCGCGGCGAGCAGGCCGGCGGCGGCGAGACCCGCCCCGGCCGCGGCCAGCGCGGCGGCCAGCCGGTCCTGGCGGCGGGCGCGTCGCAGCGCCTCGCCGTAAGGCACGGTGGTGTGCGAGACGAGCGTGTACAGCGGCACCCAGGTGCCGGGGAAGGTCTTGTGCAGCAGCAGGTCCAGGCGCTTCCTGGCCAGGGCGAGCGGTGAGCGCATGCCGTCGCGCAGCTCCAGGAAGTTGCGTTCCGACAGCTCGGCCAGCACGTCGGTGTGCGGCTTGCGGGCGCGCTCGTAGGCGGCGAAGGCGGCCTCCCGGTCGCCCGGATGGCGGGCCAGCATGCGGTCGAGGACGAGACAGTCCTCGAACGAGGCGTTCATGCCCTGGCCGTAGAAGGGGTAGACGGCGTGGGCGGCGTCGCCGACGAGCACCGTCGTGTCGCGGTGCCGCCACGGCGCGGTGCGCACGGTCGTGAGGTGGCTCATCGGCGCGGCCGACGCCTGCTCGTCGAGGTCGGGGACGAGCGTCGCCAGGTGCGGGAAGGCCGCGGACACCGGGTCCGGCGGCTCGTCACGCGGTAGGAAGAGCGTGCAGGTCAGGCTGTTGTCGAGGTTGGGGTGGGCGACGCCGAGGCCGCGCTCGCCCGGCCAGATGTGCAGCGCCTCCAGCGGCACGGCCGGCTCGCCGCCGGGCGTGGCGTGGATGGTGACCTCCTTGTAGCCCCACTCCAGGTACTCGCGGCTGAACCCGGCCGGCAGGCCGCGCTGCATGGCGGTCCTGACGAGCGAGGACGCGCCGTCCGCGCCGACGACGAAGCCGGCCCGCAGCGTCGTGCCGTCCTCCAGGGTGACGGCGGCGGCGTCCCGGTCGACGGACACGCACCGGGTCTCGAAGCGCAGCCGCACGCCCGGCTGCTTCTCGGCGTGCTCGACCAGCAGCCGGACCAGCGTGTCGCGCCGGATCGAGTGCAGGATCTGCGACGGGTCGCCCCCGTAGGGGTAGAACGCCGGCCGGCCGCCCGCGTGCACCATGCGGCCGCGCATGGGCACCGACAGCCGCCGGGCCTCCTGCCACAGGCCGACCTCGCGCAGCGCCGCGATGGCCCGCGCCGACATGCCCAGGTTGATCGACCGCCCGCCGTCGTGGGCGGCCGAGCGCGGGTCGGGGCGGCGTTCGACCAGGTCGACCCGGTGCCCGCCGCGGGCGAGCAGGATCGCCAGCAGCGGCCCCGCCAGTCCCGCCCCGACGATGATCGCGTGGGGTGCCATGACCGTCACCCCTCGCCGCGCGCGCTCAGCGGACGCATGTCGGTCCACACGGTCTCGATGTGCGCCAGGCACTCCTCCTTGGTGCCGGCGAACCCGGTCGCCCGCCAGCCGGGAGGCGGTTCCCGGTCCGCCGTCCAGACGGAGTACTGCTCCTCGTGGTTGACGACCACGACCATGTCGCTCACAGCTTCTCCTCGAGCGCGCGCCGATCGATCTTTCCGTTGGGGGTCAGGGGCAGCGAGTCCAGGCGGATCACCCGGCTCGGCACCATGTACGCGGGCAGCGTCGCGGCCAGCCGGGTGCGCAGCGCGGGGCAGTCGCCGACCACGAACGCCACCAGGGCGTCGCCGGACACGGCGGCGACGGCCTGCCGCACGCCGGGCAGCTCGTCCATCGCGGCCTCCACCTCGCCGAGCTCGACCCGGTAGCCGCGTACCTTCACCTGGGTGTCGGACCGGTGCAGGAACTCCAGGCCGCTCTCCGTCCGCCGCACGACGTCGCCGGTCAGGTAGAGCCGGCCGCCGGGTTCGCCGTACGGGTCGGGCACGAAGCGTTCGGCGGTCAGGGCGGGCCTGCCGAGGTAGCCGCTCGCCACGCCGGTCCCGCCGATGGCCAGTTCGCCCTCGGCCACCCGGTCCAGCCGGTCGTCCACGACGTGGACCGAGGCTCCGGGCAGCGGGGTGCCGAGCGAGACCGTGTCCGGCTCCCACGGCACCTCCCACGAGGTGGCCCAGACGGACGCCTCCGTCGGCCCGTACATGTTGATCAGCCGGCCGACGCGTGGGCGCAGGTCCTTGGCCAGGGCCGGGGGCAGCGCCTCGCCGCCGGCGAGCGCGGTCAGCCTGGGGGCGCGGAACCCGGCGTACAGCAGGACGCGCCAGCCCGACGGGGTGGCCTGCATGTGGGTGACGCCCTCGCGTTCGATCAGGGCGGCGAGCCGTTTGCCGAGGATCGCGGCCTTCGGGTCGAGGAGGACCAGCCGGCCGCCGGTGACGAGCGGCAGGTACAGCTCGGGGACCGACATGTCGAACGTGAGCGCGGCGGCCGACAGCCAGACGTGCTCGGGCGCCGAGCCGACCAGGTCGCGCATGCCGGCGAGCAGCGCGGCCAGCCCGCCGTGCGGCACCACCACGCCCTTGGGGCGGCCGGTCGACCCGGAGGTGTAGATCACGTACGCGGGAGATGCCGGGCCGGGCCGCGTCTCGGGGACGGCGGCCGTGGCGGGGACGTCCTCGTCCAGCCGGACGGCGGGCAGCGTGGTCGTGGCGGGTTCGCCGGCGGTCACGAGGAGCCGCGCGCCGGAGTCGGCGAGGACGAGCTCGGTGCGGGCCGCCGGGTGCTCCGGGTCGAGCGGCAGGTAGGCCGCGCCGGTCCGCAGGACGGCGAGCATGGCCGTCACGCAGGCCGCCGACTTCGGGGCGCGGATGCCGACGAGGACGCCGGGACCGGCCCCGGCGGCGGCCAGCCGGGCGGCGAGGCGGTTCACGGCCGCGTCCAGCGCGGCGTAGGTCAGGCGCTCGTCTCCGTCGGCGAGCGCGATGCGGTCCGGGGTGCGCGCCGCTTGGCGCGCGAATAATTGAACAACGTTTGGGAGCGCTCCCAATTCAGGCATGCGTCAACTCCTCAGCTTTCCAGCAGCTCTTCCACGGCCTGCGCGGCGGCCCGCAGCCCCGGCTGGGCGGACTGCTCGTACGGGGCAACCCGGGCGGCGTAACCGTCGTCGGCCAGCGCCGCGCGCAGCAGTGGAACGATCTCGCCCGTGGTCCACCGCCGCTCGGGCAGCCAGGACCCGAGCCCCAGCCTGGCCAGGCGCATGCCGTTGTCGGAACGGTCGAAACCGTGCGCCAGCAGCACCTGCGGCACCCCGGCCGCCACCGCCCTGACGACGGTGCCGATGCCGCCGTGGTGCAGCACCGCCCTGGCACGTGCCATCACCCGGTGGAAGGGCAGGTGCGGGAACCACGCGACGCCCTCGGGCAGCCGGTCGGGCACCAGGTCCCGATGCCGCGCCACCACCAGGGCCGGCACCCCCGCCTCGGCGCACGCCGCCACGGCGGCCGGGTAGAACCGCTCGTGGATCATGCGTCCCGTCCCGCCCGTCACGATCACCGCACCCCGCTCCAGCAGGCGCTCCGCCTCCGGCGGCACGGGGTCGGCGAACGTGTCGTCGCCGTAGGGCGCCCCGGTCAGCCGCGCCCGCGCCGGCGCCGCGATCCCGGCCCGGTCGAACCAGTCCGGCCACAGCCCCAGATGCAGCCCGGCCGAGGTGAACCAGGCGCCCCAGTCGCCGACCGGGCCCAGCCCCAGCGTGGCCCGTACGGTGTCGAGCCGGTCGGCCATCGTCTCCCGGTACATGTGCACGGCGGGCCGCTCGGACATGTACTGCACCGGCGTCACCGCCACCCACGCGACCGGCACGCCCAGCGCCTCACCGGCGAACAGCGTGGAGACCGCCGTCGTGTGCCGCCCCACGAACACCGTCTCCCCCGGCACGTGCCTGGCCTTGAGCACCTCGCACTCGTACGCGATCTGGTCGAACAGCCCGATGGCGTCGTAGAAGCGCCGCCACCGGTCCATCCCGGCGCCCAGCAGCATCGGCGTGTCCGCCAGGTAACGCTCGTAGTCGCGCTCGGTGTCGATGGCCGTGAACTCCAGCCCGGCCCGCCGGGCCACCGCCTCGAACGGCGCATGAGTGAGAAGCTCCACCCGGTGCCCGCGCTCGCGCAGCACCCGCCCCAGGCCCACGAACGGCAGCACGTCGCCGTGCGTGCCGTGGGTGACCAGGACGACGCCGGTCAAGAGTGCTCCCCGATGGCCCGCGCCGCCTCGGCGACCGTCAGCCCCTCGACGAAGAGCACCTCCACCGGCAGCTCGACCCGGAACTCGCTCTCCACCATCGCCAGGAACTGGACCATCGCCAGCGACTGGCCGCCCAGCTCGAAGAAGTCCTGGTCAGCGGAGGTGACCTCGACCCCGAGGATCTCCGACCACAGCCGCATGACCTCCGTTTCGAGCACGCCGGACATCGCCATATCAATTCTCCTCGTTGCGCGGAATGGACGCCCGTCACCAAGCGAGAGAAGGACCTTGCGCCTCCAGTGGCGCTCATCGCCTGCGAAGGGGTTTCGACGACCTGGGCGCCTGACCGATCAGGGCCCCGTCCAAGATCATGGGATCGCTCCCAAAACGAAACGCTAGGGTCGCCTCAGCGGGCGAGTCAACCTTTTCACCCCCAATTGCGCCACTGTCAGGACGGGGGTTGGGAGCGCTCCCACGTCCTAACGGGCACGAACCGGTCATCCAGGCCGATCCCTTTCCGCCCTCCCCCACGCCCGCCCGAAAGCGCGCACCCCCGGGAGGCGCGCGCCCGCGTACAGGGCGCGCGTTCAGAGCGCGAGCGCGCCGCCCCACCGGGGTTCCCCTCCCGTACGCGCGCCCTCCCCGGGGCCTCCCTTCCGTACGCGAGCGCGCCCTTCCCGCGGGCGCGTCCCTCCCGTACGGGGTGCTCCCCTGATCGGGGGAGCAGGTCAGGGGGTGGCGGCGGCCAGGGCGGCGTCGTCGGCGGCGGCTTCTTCCGGGGTCCAGGGGTTCGGGGACGGGTGGGCGAGGTGCCAGCGGACGGACTCGGCGACGCGCGTGGCTGGGTCGGCGGCGGACCAGCCGAGCAGGGCGGCGGCCCGGTGGGAGGAGACGAGGGCGTGCTGGGCCGGGGCTCCGGCGAGTGCCAGGGCGGGCGGCAGGGCGTGGTCGGGGACGCGGACGAGCTCGGCGGAGGAGCCGGCCGCGTCGAGGATCTGCCGGAACCAGCCGCCGAAGGTGAGCGTGCGCGATTCGCCGATGGTGAGAGCCTGCCCGTCGGCGGCCCGGCTGTCGAGGGCGGCGAGGACGGCGGAGGCGAGGTCGTCGACGTGCAGCCGGGTCCAGAGCAGGTTGGCGGCGCCGACGGGGATGCGGTCGCGGCCGGCGCGGACGCGGCGCAGGATGACGTCCTCGCGGCGTTGCGCGTCGTGCGGCCCGTAGATCATGGGCAGCCGGAGGACGACGGCGCCGCGCGGCAGCCAGCGTTCCTCGACGTCGAGCTTGTCGTAGTCGTCGGGGACGCCGGGCAGCCCGGCGCCTCGGTAGGGGTAGCGTTCGCGGCGCAGCTCGGAGTCCTCGTCGATGGGCATCGCGGCGAGCTCGCGGCCGGTGTTGAGCCCGGTGAACGCCTGGTAGACGTCGACGCTGGACAGCACCACGGCGGGCACGCCGGGCAGGACGGGCAGCACGGCGTCCACGTCGGCGGCGGTCAGCGCGTAGGAGTCGACGATCGCCTCGGGGGCGAAGTCGCGCACGGCGCCGGCGTGGCGGGCCAGGTCGTGGCGGTCGGTGAGCAGGTGGGTGACGCCGGGCAGGCCGGGCAGCGGCGTGTTGCCGCGGTGGACGGCCAGGACGTCGTCGCCGCGCGCGGACAGCCGTTCGGTGATCCGCCTGCCGGTGAACCTGGTGCCGCCGAGGATCAGGACTCTCATGCGTCCCAGCCTGCCACGGTTCCCAGAAACCCCTGAGGGGCTTTCTGGTGCGAGGACGTCAAATGCGTGATTAGTGTGCTTACACCCCGAATGCACCGACAGTAAAGAGCCCCCTGATCATGCGAATCCCCAGCAAACGCCTCGCCGCGGCGGCCGCCGCCGTCGCGCTGGCGCTCTCCGGCACAGCGCCGGCGAGCGCCCAAGAGACCGCCGCCCAAGGGAGTGCACAAGCGGAGCGGCCCAAGCAGCCGAACATCGTGTTCTTCCTCGTCGACGACATGTCGGCCGAGCTGCTGAACTACATGGACACGGTCAAGAGCCTCGCCACGGACGGCACGACGTTCAGCAACTACTACGTGTCCAACTCGCTGTGCTGCCCGTCGCGCGCCTCGACGTTCACCGGCGAGTTCCCGCACAACACCGGCGTGCAGACGAACCAGGGCGCCGACCGGGGCGGCCACGCGGCGTTCGCCAAGCACGAGGGCCGCACGTACGCGACCGACCTCCGCAAGGCGGGCTACCGCACCGGCTACCTGGGCAAGTACATCAACGAGTATCCGGCCGAAGCCGGCTACCAGGTGCCGCCGGGCTGGGCCGAGTGGCATGTGTCCGCGGGCGGCGGCTACAACGAGTTCCGCTACCGGCTCACCGGCTACATCGAGGAGGAGACCCCGGGGCGCAAGCCGATCGTCTCCGGCGGCGACTACCTGGTGGACGTGCTGGGCCGGCGCGCGGTCAAGTTCCTGGAGCGCTCGCGCGAGCACGCGCCGGGCAAGCCGTTCTTCCTCCAGGTCGCGCCGTTCTCCCCGCACTCCAGGGTCAACGTCAAGCCGGGCCAGAAGGAGCCCCGCTTCCCGCCCGCGTACCGGGACCGGCCGAAGAAGCAGTGGCCGGCCGGGCAGTTCCCGAACGGCGACTGCGGCGGCGTCGACTGCGACACCGTGGACGTCACCTCGCTGCCCGCCTTCGACGAGGACACCTCGGACAAGCCGGCCTGGGTGCGCAGGCAGCCCATCGGCCCCAAGCTCACCAAGGAGCTGCGCACGGACTTCCGTGACCGCGTCCGCATGGTGCAGGCGGTCGACGACATGGTGGAACGCGTCCTGTCGGCGCTCACGCCCGCCGAGCGGCGCAACACCTACGTGGTGTTCACCTCCGACAACGGCTTCCACCTGGGCCAGCACCGGCTGGTGCGCGGCAAGTCCACGGCCTACGACCATGACGTACGGGTGCCGCTGCTGGTCAAGCGCCCGGCCGCCGGGCGGCAGGGCGACCTGGTCACCGGCGCGATCGCGCAGAACGTGGACCTGTTCGCGACCTTCCTCGACATCGCCGGGGTGGACCCGGCGCGGCGTGACAGCCGTGACGGCCGCAGCCTCCTGCCGCTCATCTCCGGGCACCGGCCGAAGGAGTGGCGCGACGCCGCCCTGATCGAGCACGTCAGGCCGGACCCGGCCGCGGAGGGCAGGCCCGACCCGGACGCCGACGACCTCAAGCGCGGCAACGGCGGGCCGCCCGACTACGCCGCCGTGCGCACGGCGGGCGAGCTCTACGTCGAGTACCGGGGCGTGGCCGAGCCCGAGTACTACAACACCGCCACCGACCCCCACCAGGAGCACAACGACCCCGGCAACGCGCGCACCGCCGGCCTGGCCGAGGCGCTCGACCGGCTGGCGGACTGCGGCCGCCCGGGGAAGACCGACTGCTGGACGGCGGCGCGTACCGGCTCCTGAGCACCGGCGCGCGGGGGCTGCGGGCTCAGACGCCGCCGCAGAGCGTGGCCGGTTCGGCGAGGCGGAGGGCGAGCAGGGCCACGTCGTCGGTGAAGTCGGTGAACTCGCCGTCCCGGTGGCCCAGCAGCCCTTCGCACATCTCGTCGACCGGCAGGTGGCGCAGCTCGGTGGCGGCCCTGGCCAGGCTGTCCATGCCCTCGTCCAGCCCGTGCCCCGGGTTCTCGATGAGCCCGTCCGTGTAGAGGATGAGGGTGGACCCGGTGGGGATGACGTGCTCGTGGTCCGGGCGCGGCAGCTCGGCGGTGACGCCGAGCGGATGGCCGCCGTCGGCGCGCAGGTAGCGGGCCGGTCCGGCGGCCGGGACCAGCAGCGGAGGCGGGTGCCCGGCGCTGCTCCAGCGCAGCCGCCACTCGCTGTCGCCGCGCTCCTCCAGGCGGCCCAGCAGGACGGTGGCCATCGGGCCGCCGTGCAGGCCGTGCAGCACCTCGTCCAGGCGGTGCAGGATGCGGGAGGGCGGCTCGCACTGCTCGTAGGCGAGCACCCGCAGCATGTTGCTGACCTGGCTCATCACGGTGGCCGAGCGCATGTCGTGGCCCATCACGTCACCGACGATCAGGCACGGCACGCCGTCGGGCAGCACGATCGCGTCGTACCAGTCGCCGCCGATCTGCGGGACCGTCTTGGACGGACGGTAGCGGGCGCACGCCTGCATGCCGGGCAGCTCGGGCAGCCGTGGGAGCAGGCTGCGCTGGAACTCCTCGGTGCTGCGCCGGATCCGCGCGTACAGGCGGGCGTTCTCGATGGCGACGCCCGCCGCGCTGGCCAGCGCCGCGATGATCCGCTCGTCGTCGCCGGTGAACGGCGCCCCGGACCGCTTGTCGGCGAAGTACATGTTGCCGTACGCGGTGCCGCGCACCAGGATCGGCGTCCCGAGCAGCGTCCGCATCACCGGGTGCCCCTCGGGGAACTCGCGGAACTTGGGATGGGCCGTCACGTCGTCCACGCGCAGCGGGCGCGGATGGCTGATGAGCTCCTCCAGCAGGCCGTGCGTGGTCGGCAGCCGGCCGATGGCCTCGTGCACCTCGTCGGAGACGCCGCTGGTGAACAGGTCGCTGAACTCGCCCTCCTCGTTCAGCACGCCGAGGGCGCCGTAGCGGGCGTCGACCAGGTCGGCCGAGACCTCGACGATGGTGCGCAGCGTCGCGTCGAGCTCCAGCTCGGAGCTGATCGCCAGGACCGCCGCGAGCAGGCGCGCGAACCGCTCGTTCAGCTCCCCGACCTGCCCGAGCCCGGCCCGCCCGAGCCCGGCCTGCCCGTGGCCCGCATCCGGCCGCCGCCCGTGGTCGCCCTCGGACGCGCCGTCGCCGCGCTGTTCGCCCACCTCACCCCCCCGAGATGCCCCCAGCCTGCTCATGCCCCGCCGCGGTCCGCGCGACACGCACCGTGAGGTCACCCGGTGTGCACCCGGTAGGTGACGAGGACGTTGAGGCGGTGCAGCTCGCGCACCGCGTGGAGGAAGCGCGGACGGGCGATCTCCTGCGGCAGCTCGTACGCGGCCAGGCCGTCGAGGAGCGAGCCGGGCAGGCCGCGCTCGAACGGGTCCGTGCACGCGGCGTAGGTCTCCTCCAGCGTCAGTCCGGCGCGGACGGCCTCCGCCACCTCGCTCTCCAGCCTTTCCAGGTACGTGATCAGCTCGGCGAGGGCGACCGGGGCGCTGCCGACGGGGCCGTGGCCGGGGACGATCCGTTCCAGGCCGGGCAGCGCGTCCCGCATCCGGCGCACCGCCGCCAGGTAGGGTCCCGGGCCGCCCTGCAGCAGCATGGCGATGCCGCCGACGGCCACGAAGTTGCCGGTCCACGCGGCGCGGGCGGACGGCACGTAAACCACGGTGTCGCCGGGTCCGTTGCCCTGCCCGAACCAGTGCAGCCCGACCACCTGGCCGCCGAGGTCGATCTCACAGGAGGAGTCGAAGACGAGATCGGGCCCGCGCCACGTGGTGACCTCGTCGAGCAGCGCGTCGTCGCCGTACATGCTCTCGGCGCGCATGGCCTTCTCCCGGCCGAGGTCGGTCATGGCGTCGCGGTTCGCCCGGTGGGACACGATGGTGACGTCAGCCGGGAAGGCGGCGTTCCCGAACGTGTGGTCGCCGTGGTAGGTCGTGTTGACCAGGTAGCGCACGGGCGCCGGGGTCAGGCCGGCGGCGAGGCGCTGGATCTTGCGGGCGATCCCCGGCGTGATGCCGGAGTCGATCACCAGGGCGGCGTCCGTGCCGGCGATGACGCCGCTGTTGTCCTTGGGCGGCAGGTTGGCCATCAGCGCGTGCACGCCGGGGGCGAGCTCGCGCGGGACGAATTCGAGCCCTGCGGGCGTCAGATTGGGTCCCTGGAATCCGGGCGGCCGTTCGGCGATCTCGCGGTCGAAGGTGACGTTCATGTCCACCGAAACTAAGCGAACGTTCGATTATTTGCAAGCGATAGGGTGGGCGCATGAACCGGCCAGCACCCCGCCGGCGTCCCGGCCGCCCCGCCAAGGCCGACGCCGGCGACACCAAGGCGGAGCTGCTGCGCGCCGCGCTCACCCTCTTCGCCCGGCACGGCTACGCGGGCACCTCCGTGCGCGCCATCGCCCGCGAGGTCGGGCTGAGCGAGAGCGTGCTGTACGCGCACTTCCCCGGCAAGCAGGCGATCTTCGAAGCCGCCCTGGCGCTCGGCGGGCCGCACATCACGGTCGCCGCCATCGCCGGGCTCGACGCCACGCCCGCGGGCTCCCCCGCCGCCTACGTGCGCGACCTGGCCGCCGCCGTCCTGGACGCCTGGGACACCCCCGAGGGGCGCCGGCTCGCCAGCCTCGCCGCCCGCGACGGGCTCATGCACGACCCCGCGCTCGCCGACGCCATCGACGCCTCCCTGGAGCACCTGGCCGGGGTGTTCCGGCGCTGGCTGGACGACGGGCTGATCCGCGACGACCTGGGCGACGCGGACGACCTCGCGTACGCGCTGCTCTCGCCCATCGCGCACGCCCGCGTGCTGTGGCTGCACGACGACGCCACCCCCGCCCAGCGTGACAAGGCCCGCGAGCGCGCCCTGCGCCACGCCGACCTGTTCGCCCGGGCCGTCACGCCGCCGGCGGCGCGAGGCTGACGGCCGCCCGGCGGCGTTCAGCGTACGAAGAAGGCCCCCACGGCGTGGGGCACGGCGGCGAGGGCGACGCCGGCGAGCAGCACCGCGGTGTCGGCCCGGGTCCACGGCGCGGGCTCGGCCCAGCTGCGGGTGCGGGCGCGGGCGAACCCCCGGGCGTCCATGGCCACGGCCAGGCCGGTGGCGTCGCGCAGGGTGGCGACGAGGAGCGCGAACGTGATCGACGCCGCGTACCGCGCACGCGAGACGGGCCCCCGGCCGGGCCCGGAACCGCGAGCCCGCCTCGCCCGGGCCAGCTCGTGCCAGGTCCGGCCGAGCTGGTCGAAGCGGTGCAGCGCGGCGGCGAGCGACACCGCGAACCGGTGCGGCAGCCGCAGGCGCTGGCCGAGCTGCCCGGCCAGCGCCGCCGGGTCGACCAGGGGCGCCACGGCCGCTCCGGGAAGCGCGAGCACGACGATGCGGAGCCCGGCCACGACGGCGGCCTCCAGGTGCCGGCCGCCGAGGAGCCAGCTGGAGTACGCGACCGAGAGGGCCCCGGCGGCCACGGCGGCGAACCGGGCGGGCGGACCGGAGCGCGCCGGGAGCAGGATCACGCCGGCGACCAGGTAGCAGCCGAGGGTGATCACCGCGCCGGTGAGGTCCCGGATGCCCAGGGACGCGACGAGGGCCAGCAGGCTGACGGCGATGAGCACCAGCGGGTTGACGCGCGCCAGGACGCCGGTCACCGGGCCCGCCCCGGGTCGAGGGCGTGCCGGTGGTCGGCGAGCCCGATCAGGTGCGGGTCGTGGGTGGAGACCGCGACGGTGGCGCCGCCGCGGGCGCTCGCGCGCACCCACCCGGCGACGGCGGCCCAGGTGTGGCGGTCCTGCCCGACGGTGGGCTCGTCGAGCAGGACGAGCGGGGGCCGGTGCGCGAGGGCGGCGGCGAGGGCGAGCCGCCGCTGCTCGCCGCCGGAGAGCCGGTACGGGCTCGCGTCGGCGAGCGCGGTGAGGCCGAGCAGGTCCATGATCGCCTCCGGGTCGACCGGGATGCCGAGCCGCGTGCCGGTGTGCGCGATCTCGGCCCGGACGGTGGCGGCGAGGAACCCGTGCTCGGGGTGCTGCGGCACCCACCCGGCGAGGCGGGCGAGCGCGGCCGACCGCAGCCGGTGCGGCGGCGCGGGCAGCCCGGTGATCTCGCCCCGGGCCGGGCGGACGAGGCCGGCCAGCGCCGCGACGAGCGTGGACTTGCCCGCACCCGACGGGCCCGTGAGCACGGTGGTCCGGCCCGGGGGGAGGGTGGCCGTGACGGCGTCGAGCGCCGTCACGGTGACGGTCGCGCGCAGGCGGCGGACGGTGAGGTCGACGCCGAGCTCCCGCGCGCGCACCGTCGGCCCCGGCCCGCCGGGCGCGACCAGGGCGTCCGCGACCGGCTGCGGCCGGGGCGGCGGCAGGCCCGGCATCCAGATCCCGGTGTGCGCGAGCGGTCCGGTCAGGTCGCGGAAGGCGGCCGGGCTTACGGCGTGCGTGATCTCGCCGGCCCGGCCGAGGACGACGATCCGGTCGAGGTGGGGCAGCCAGGGTCCGATGTGGTGGTCGGCGACCACGAGCGAGACGCCGGTGCCGGCCAGGCTGTGCGCCACCGCGGCCCGCACGGCCGCGGCGCCGGCGGGGTCGAGCATCGAGGTGGGCTCGTCGAGCAGCATGAGGCCCGGCCGCAGCGCCAGCACGCCGGCGAGGGCGAGCCGTTGCAGTTCGCCGCCGGACAGGGCGGAGGTCGGCCGGTCCACCGGGTAGGTGAGGCCGACCCGTTCGAGGCTGTCGTGCACGCGCCGCCAGATCTCGTCCCGGGGCATCCGCGCGTTCTCGGGGCCGAAGGCGACGTCCCGCCCGATGCGGTCGGCCACGACCGCCGCGCCGGGATGCTGCAGCACCAGGCCGATGCCGCCGTCGACCAGCACCTCTCCGCTCCGCCTGCCGGGCACGGCCTCGCCGAGCACGCCGGCGAGCGCGTGGATGACGGTCGTCTTCCCCGCGCCGCTCGGGCCGACGAGGCCGACGCGTTCCCCGGCCCCGATGTCGAGGTCGAGTCCCTCGACGACCGGCGCGGGCCGGCCGAGCGGCCACCAGCCGAAGCCGCGCAGCCGGGCGCGTGCCCGGCTCATCGCAGGCGCGCCGCGGCGCGATCGTGGTGCTCCCGCCCCGGTCCGAAGGCGTCCAGCGCCCCGGTCCGCGCCAGCGAGCGCACCACCGCCCAGCCGCCGAGCCCGGCGACCAGGGCTCCCGAGACGCCGAAGAAGCCCAGGTGGGCGAGCCTGTAGCCGAGCGCCCATTCGGGGTAGTACACCGCCCACTCGTACAGGGCCTCACCGGCGGCCGCGACGGTCCCGGCGAGCATCGCCACCACGGGCCCGAAGCGCCGGTAGAGGAACAGGGCGAGCACGAGTTCCGCGCCCGCGCCCTGGATGGCGCCGGAGATCACGTTGGTGAACCCCCAGCCGTTGCCGAGCAACGCCTCCACCGAGGAGGCCACCACCTCGGTCAGCAGCGCCGCCCCCGGCTTGCGGACGATCAGCCCGCCGAGCAGGCCGCCGAGCAGCCAGGCGCCGCCGAAGATCCCTTTGCTCGGCGGGAACGCGAACGCCGCGGCGCCGCTCAGCACGTGATAGAGCTGGTCCCAGCCCCAGAACACGACGCCGACCGCGACACCGAGCATCACGACCGTGACCAGGTCGATCGTGCGATACCGCAGCCGAGCCGGGTTGTCCAACATTGCGGGCACCTTCCTTCGCCGGGCGCCTTCCATCGCCGGCGCCGGCGTTCCTTGCGCGATCAGTGGGGGTCGAGCCCGAGCAGCCGCAGCGCGGCGGCGGCCTGCTCGCGGGCGCGGCTCTCGGTGGGGGCCGGGAGCAGGCCGAGCAGGCGCCGGCGGTGCGGCTCCCCGAGCAGCAGCGCGAACAGGGCCTCCGCGAGCGCCGGGTCCGGCTCGGGCAGCCGGGTGAGCAGCGCCGCGACGTACTCGTCCGGGCCCTCGCGGTAGAACCTGGCCGCGAGCCCGGGGAACGCGCGAGCCTCGGCGATCATGAGCCGGTGCAGCCCGACGGCCTCGTCGGAATGCAGCGTGAACACGATCCGGGTGGCGAGCCGCGCCAGCGTCTCGTCCTCGCCCGCGACGGGCTCCAGGGTGCGCCGGCGCAGCCGTTCCACGGCGGCGGCGAAGATCTCGGGCTTGTCGCCGACGTAGGAGTAGACGGTGCGCTTGGTCACCTTCGCGGCGGCCACCAGCCTGTCGATGGACATGCCCTGGTAGCCGTCGGCGACGAACAGCCGCACGGCGGCGTCCAGGATCTCGTCGCGGCGCCGTTCCCGCTCCTCCGCGGTGGGCCGGCCCCGCTTGCGCTCCACGACCACCGTGCCCTCCTTCGTCAGCCTGTAATGAAACGGTACGGGTGTCATTATGGGGCAGCCGTGACCGGCCGCCGCCGCGGGGGTCAGGGGGCGGGCCACTCGTCGGCGAGAATCGACCAGACCTCGCTGTCGTGCCGCACCCCGCGATACGGGTAGCGTCCGCGCAGCACGCCGTCGCGGGTCATGCCGAGCCTGCGCGCCGCCGCGATGCTGCGCGCGTTGCCGGGCGAGACCCACCACTCCACCCGGCTCATCCCGCGCCGCGTGAACGCCCAGTCGATGAGCGCGCGGCAGGCCCGGTTGACCAGGCCGCGGCCCGTGCCGGCCGCCTCCAGCCAGCACCCGATCTCGCACACCCCGGTGGCGGCGTCGAAGCTGGTGAACATGACGCCGCCGACCAGGGTGCCGTCGAGCCAGATGCCGTAGATGCGGCCGCTGTCCTGGGCCTGCCTGTCGGCGTAGCGCTGCAGGACGGCGGTGGCGGAGGCGAGGTCGGTGCTCTGCGACGCCCACGGGATCCACGGATCCACGTCGGGCCGCGCCCGGTCGATGTGGGCCAGGAACTCCTCGGCGTTCCAGGGTTCCAGGGGGCGGAGCTGGGCGTCGTCGGCGAGCGGCAGTGCGAACACGGGCAACCTCGATCTCGGGGGTACGTAACGAGCGTTCGGTATGTAAGCTAGCACCATGCCGCCCGCACCCGGAGACCGCGATGCCCGCCGCGAGGACGTCTCGCAGGCCGTCTGGCGCATCCTGGCCGCTCACGGGTTCGGCGGGCTGACCCTGCGGGCCGTCGCCGCCGAGATGGGGGTGTCGACGGGGATGCTCATGCACTACTTCCCCACCAAGCGGGCCCTGGTCGGGCACGCCCTGCACCTGCTCGAACAGCACACCTCCGCGCGCCCGCGCCGCCCGCGCCCGGCCGAGGGCGCCGCCGCGCTGCGGGCCGTGCTGCTGGACGTCCTGCCGCTCACGCCCGACGACGCCGCCCGCAACCGCGTCTGGGTCAGCTCCTGGGACCTGGCCCTGGCCGACGACGGGCTGCGCGCCGACCAGGCCGGCCGCTACGTCCGCATGCGCGCGGCGATCCGCCCGCACCTGGAGGCCGCGCGCCGTCTTGGCGAGCTGCCCCCGGAGGCCGACCTCGACCGGCTGGCGGCCACGGCGGTCGCGTTCGTCCACGGCTTGGTCGTGCAGGCCCTCTTCGACGCCGAACGCTTCCCGCCGGACACGCAGACCGCCATGCTGGACGACTTCCTCGCGTCCCTGCTGTCCGAAACCCCCGGCGGGTCAGCCGGTTGAGGGGATGCGGGCCACCATGCGCTCCATCCCGTTGACCCAGTTGTCCCGCAGTGCCTGGGCGGCCTGGTCGTGGTCGCCGGCCAGCAGCAGCTCGGCCACCCGGCGGTGCTCGGCGGCCTCGCGCTCCAGGGGCGTCTCGTCACCGGCCAGCACGTGGGCGTAGCGCCGCAGCCCGGCCTTGACGCTGGTGATGAGGTCGAGCAGGCGTTCGTTGCGGCAGCCGCTGAGCAGCAGGTCGTGCCACTCGTCGTCGTGACGCTCTATGACCTGCTGCTCGGCCACCCGGTCGGGGAACTCGCGGGCCAGCCTGAGCAGCTCGGGCGCGACGCGGCGCAGGTGGGCCGGGTCTGACGAGTCGAGGGCCAGCACCTCCAGGGCGGCGAGGATCTCGCACAGCTCCCGGAACTCCTTGCGGCTGACCGGCGCGAAGCGGAAGCCGCGGCCCTGGTTGCTCTCCAGGACTCCCTCGCCGGCGAGGGTGATGAGGGCCTCGCGGAGCGGGGTGCGGCTCACTCCCAGCTCGCCGGCCAGAGCGGCCTCGTTGATGTCGGTGCCGGCGACGAAGTCGCCGCGGTCGATCCTGGCAAGCAGCTCTTCCCTGATCTGCTCGCGCAGCGGTCGCCGCTCGATGGGCATGGCGCTCCTTCGGGGATTAGTGGCGAGGCCGATTCTACCTCTTGACGTGATACAAAATGCTGCACTATGAATTCTGAATACAAAATATCACATGGCTTTGGAACGACCCAGGAAGGAGGCCGGGAGTGGGGCTGACCCGAGTGCCGGGGCTGCTGTTCGGCGGCGACTACAACCCTGAGCAGTGGCCGGAGGAGGTCTGGGCCGAGGACGTGCGGCTCATGGCCGAGGCCGGGGTCACTATGGCGACCGTCGCCGTTTTCTCCTGGTCACGCCTGGAGCCGAGCCGGGGATCGTACGACTTCGGCTGGCTGGACCGGGTGCTCGACCTGCTGCACGAGCACGGAGTGGCCGCCGACCTGGCGACCGCCACCGCGACCCCGCCGCCGTGGCTGGTGCGTGAGCACCCCGAGGTCATGCCCGTCGACGCGCGGGGCGTGCGGCTGGAGTTCGGCTCCCGCCAGGGCTACTGCCCCAGCTCGCCGGTCTTCCGCGAGCACGCCGTACGGCTGGCGGCTGCGATGGCGGAGCGCTACGGCGACCACCCTGCGCTGGCGATGTGGCATGTCGGCAACGAGTACGCCGACCACACGCTCGAATGCTTCTGCCCCGAGTCCGCCCGCCACTTCCGCGCCTGGCTGCGCGAGCGCTACGGCGACGTCGGCGGGCTCAACGCGGCCTGGGGCACCTCCTGCTGGGGCCAGCACTACACCGCGATCGACCAGGTGGAGCCGCCGCGCCAGGCGCCCGGCCCGGTCAACCCGGCCCAGCTCCTCGACTGGCGGCGGTTCTGCAGCGACGCGCTGCTGGAGCTGTTCGCGGCCGAGCGCGACGTGCTGCGCGAGCGCACCCCCGGCGTCCCCGTCACCACGAACTTCATGAGCATCCTGCACGGCCTCGACTACTGGAAGTGGGCCGAGGCCGAGGACCTGGTGAGCGACGACGCCTACCCCGACCCGGCCGACCCGGACTCGCACGTGGCGGTGGCGCTCAGCTACGACCTGATGCGCTCGCTCAAGGGCCGGCCGTGGCTGCTGCTGGAGTCGGCGCCGTCGGCGGTGTCCTGGCGCGAGGTGAACGTCCCCAAACCGCCCGGCATGATGCGGCTGCACAGCCTTCAGGCGGTCGCGCACGGCGCCGACGGCGTGATGTTCTTCCAGTGGCGCCAGGCCCGCTACGGCCCGGAGAAGTTCCACTCGGCCCTCCTCCCCCACGGCGGCACCGGCACCCGGGGCTGGCGCGACACGCTGGCTCTCGGCGCCGACCTGCGCCGGCTGGCCGAGGTCGCGGGCACCGGCACGCCCGCCGAGGTGGCGCTCGTGCTCGGCTGGGACAGCTGGTGGGGCCTGGAGGCGCCGGAGTCGATGCCGTCGGCCCGGCTCAGGCTCAAGGAGCTGCTGCTGTCGTGGTACCGGCCGCTGCACGCCCGGGGCGTCGCCGTGGACCTGGTCCCGCCGGGCCGCGACCTGTCGGGCTACCGCGCCGTCATCGTGCCGAACCTCTACCTGTGCACGGACGAGCAGGCCAAGGCGCTCGCGACGGCCACCGGCGAGCTGGTCGTGGGCCCGTTCAGCGGCGTGGTCGACGAGGCCGACCAGGTGCACCCCGGCGGCCCGCCCGGCCCGCTGCGCGACCTGCTCGGCGTGGACGTCGAGGAGTTCTGGCCGCTGCCCGACGGCGTCACCCAGCGGGTGCGCCACGCGGACGGCGGCACGGGCCAGGCCCGCACCTGGGCGGAGTGGCTGCGCCCGCACGACGGCGCCGAGGTCCTGGCCCGTTACGAGGGCGGCGACCTGGACGGGCTGCCCGCCGTCGTCAGGAAGGGCTCGGTCACGTACGTGAGCTGCCTGCTCGACGACGTCACGCCGATCCTCGGCCGCGTCCTGCCGGGCGTGGCGTCGATCGACGTGCCGCCGGGCGTCGAGGCCGTCCGGCGCGAACGCCACCTGTTCCTGCTCAACCACACGACCACCCCGCGACGGGTCACGCTGCCGGAGCCCGGCACGGACCTGCTCACCCGGACCCGCATGCGCGGCGAGATCGAGCTCGCGCCGCGCGACGCCGTAGTGCTCAGGATCGAAGGAGACACGTGACGCACCCGTACATCCCGAACGCCGAACCCGGCGTGCGGGCCGAGATGCTCGCCGCGATCGGCGCGGCGAGCGTCGAGGAGTTCTACGCCGACATCCCCGCCGAGCTGCGCCTGAACCGGCCGCTCGACCTGCCCGCGCCGTTCGTCGCCGAGCAGGACCTGGTCCGTCACATGGAGGGCCTGCTCGGCCGCGACACCGGGACGGACCGGGCGCTGAGCTTCCTCGGCCACGGCTGCTACCCGCACTACGTGCCCGCGGTGTGCGACGAGGTCAACTCCAGGAGCGAGTTCCTCACCGCGTACGCGGGCGAGCCGTACGAGGACCACGGCCGCTTCCAGGCGCTGTTCGAGTACGTCAGCATGATGGGCGAGCTGCTGGAGATGGACGTCGTCAACGTCCCCACCTACGACGGCTTCCAGGCGGCGGGCACCGCGCTGCGCATGGCCTGCCGCTACACCGGGCGGTCGAAGGTGCTGGTCAGCGCCGCGATCACCGCCGACAAGCTGAGCAAGCTGCGTGACTTCCTCGCCCCGGACGTCGAGGTGACGCTCGCCCCGGTCGGCCGCGACGGCGAGATCGCGGTGCCCGGCCTCGACGGCTCGTACGCGGCGATCTACCTGGAGACGCCGAACGTCTACGGCGTCGTCGAGACGCGCGGGCGCGAGCTCGCCGACCTGGCGCACGCCCACGGCGCGCTGCTCGTGGTGGGCGCCGACCCGATCTCGCTCGGCGTGCTGGCGCCGCCCGCCTCGTACGGGGCCGACATCGTCTGCGGCGACATCCAGTCGCTGGGCATCCACCAGAACTACGGCGGCGGCCACGCCGGCTACATCGCCACCCATGACCACGAGCCGCTGGTGGCGGAGTTCCCGTCGCGGCTGTTCGGCATCGCGCCGACCAAGGTGCCGGGCGAGTACGGGTTCGGCGACGTCTTCTACGACCGCACCTCCTTCGCCCACCGCGAGGACGGCAAGGAGTGGGTGGGCACCGCCGCCGCGCTCTGGGGCATCACGGCCGGCGTCTACCTGGCGCTGATGGGCCCGCAGGGCATGCGGGAGGTCGGCGAGACCGTCCTGGCCCGCACCCGCTACGCCATGGACGCGCTGGCCCGGCACGTCACCGTGCTGCACCCCGGGGCCGTCCACTTCCGCGAGTTCGCCGTCGAGGTGCCCTCCAGCGCGGCCCTGCTCGCCGGGCTGCGCGAGCGCGGCATCTACGGCGGCGTCCCGCTCGACGGCACCACCGTCCTGGTCTGCGTGACCGAACGCCACTCCATCGCCGACATCGACCGGCTCGCCGCAGCCGTACAGGAGACGCTGTGAACCCCGCGGAGTCCTTCGCCAAGCTCCCCGTCGCCCCCAAGCCGCCGCTGCGCCGCTTCCACCAGGCGCGATGGGACGAGCCGATCATCTTCGAGCTGTCGTCGCCGGGCCGCCGCGGCGTCGCCGTGCCCGAGCCGGGCGCCCCGGCCGTCGAGCTGCCCGACGCGGTGCGCCGGGCGGAGCCGCCGAAGCTGCCCGAGATGTCGCAGCTGCACGTGCTGCGCCACTACCTGCGGCTGTCGCAGGAGAACCTGGGCGTGGACCTCAACATCGACGTCGGCCAGGGCACCTGCACGATGAAGTACAGCCCGAAGGTCAACGACCGCTTCGCCGGGATGGTGGCGGAGCTGCACCCGCTGCAGCCCGAGGAGACCGTGCAGGGCGTGCTGGAGGTCTACTGGCGGCTGGAGCGGATGCTGGCGGAGATCTCCGGGATGGCCCGGGTCTCGCTGCAGCCGGGGTCGGGGTCGGCGGCCATCTACGCCAACATCGCGATGATCCGCGCTTACCACGCCTCGCGCGGCGAGAGCCACCGCGACCAGGTCATCACCACGATGTTCTCGCACCCGTCGAACGCGGCCTGCGCCAAGACCGCCGGGTACGAGGTGATCACGCTGATGCCGGACGCCGAGGGGCTGCCCGACATCGAGGCGCTGCGCGCGGCCGTCGGCCCGCGCACCGCCGCCCTGATGATCACGAACCCGGAGGACACGGGCATCTTCAACCCGCGCATCCAGGAGTTCGTCGACCTGGTGCACGAGGCGGGCGGGCTGGCCTGCTACGACCAGGCGAACGCCAACGGCATCCTGGGCATCACCCGGGCCCGTGACGCCAGGTTCGACCTGTGCCACTTCAACCTGCACAAGACGTTCTCCACGCCGCACGCGTGCGGCGGGCCGGCGGCGGGGGCGTGCGGCGTCTCCGAGGAGCTGGCGCCGTTCCTGCCCGGCCCGGTGGTCGGCTTCGACGGCGAGACGTACCGGCTGGAGACGCCGGCCGCGTCGATCGGGAAGGTGCGGCCGTTCCTGGGCGTCACCCCGAACATCGTCCGCGCGTACGCGTGGATCATGGCGCTGGGCGCCGAGGGGCTGCGGCAGGTGGCCGAGACGGCGGTGCTCAACAACAACTACCTCATGCACCGCATCCTCGACATTCCCGGCGCTTCGGCGCCCTGGGGGCGGCGGCGGGTCGAGCAGGTGCGCTACTCGTGGCAGGAGCTCACCGAGGAGACCGGGGTGCACTCCGAGGAGATCGGCGTGCGGGCCGCCGACTTCGGCGTGCACTACTGGACGAGCCACCACCCGTACGTGGTGCCCGAGCCGTTCACGCTGGAGCCGACCGAGTCGTACTCCAAGGAGGACCTCGACGAGTACGCGGCCATCCTGGCGCACGTGGCGTCCGAGGCCCGCAGCGACCCGGCCTTCGTCAAGGAGGCCCCGTACAACCAGACCGTGCACAAGATCGACATGACGTCGCTCGACGACCCCGCGGAGTGGGCGCCCACCTGGCGCGCCTACGTGCGCAAGCACCTGGCATGACCGGGCAGCCGGCGATCGGGCTGGTCGTCAACCCGGTCGCCGGGCTGGGCGGCGCGGCCGGGCTCAAGGGCAGCGACGGCGCGGCGGCGCAGCGCGCGGCCCTGGCCAGGGGCGCGGTGCCCAGGGCGGCCGAGCGGGCGGCGCGGGCCGTGCGCGCCCTGCTGGCCCGCCGCCCCGGGGCCAGCCTGGTCACGGTGCCGGGCCCGATGGGCGAGCACGCCGTCCGCGCCGCCGGCGGCGCCTGCGCCCTCGTCCGGCCCGGCGGCGCGGACGCCCCGGCCGTGACCACGGCGGAGGACACGCGGCGGGCCGTGGCGGCGCTGGCCGGGGTGGACCTGCTGCTGTTCGCGGGCGGCGACGGCACCGCCAGGGACGTGCTGGACGCGCTGTGCGAGCTGGGCGACCAGGCGCCGCCCGTGCTCGGCGTGCCCGCCGGGGTCAAGGTCTACTCGGGCTGCTTCGCCGTCAGCCCCGCCACGGCGGGCCTGGTGGCGGCCGGGTTCCGGCCCGGCTCCACCGCCGAGGCCGAGGTCGTCGACCTGGACGAGGACGGCTACCGGCGCGGCCTGGTCGGGCCCCGCCTGTACGGGACCGTCCGCGTCCCGCGGGCCCGCACCGCCTTCTCCGGCCGCAAGACCGGCTCCTCCGGCACTCCCCCGGCCACGGTCGGCGCGATCGCCCGCGAGGTCGTGTCCCGGATGCGACCCGGCGTCCGGTACGTCCTCGGCCCCGGCGCCACCACCCGGGCGGTCGGCGACGAGCTGGGGCTGGCCACGACACTGCTCGGCGTGGACGTGGTAGGCGACGGCCGGCTGATCGCCGCCGACGTGCCGGAGGCCGAGCTGTTCGGCCTGGTCAGGCCGGGGAAGACGGTGGTGGTGCTGTCGGTGATCGGCGGGCAGGGGTTCGTCCTGGGCCGGGGCAACCAGCAGATCTCGCCCCGGGTGCTCAGGGCCTCCGGGGCCATGCTGCTCGTCCTGGCCACCCAGCCCAAGCTCGCCGCGCTGAACGGCCGCCCCCTGCTCGCCGACAGCGGCGACGAGGACCTCGACAGAACACTGAGCGGGCACGTCCGGGTGATCACCGGGCACCGCGAGAGCACGATCTACCGCCTCAGCGCGGCAAGTGAGGAGTACGACGGATGAACACGCTCGACGGCAAGGTCGCGATCGTCACGGGTAGCGCGTCCGGCATCGGCCGCGCCACGGCCCTGCTGTTCGCCCGCGAGGGCGCCCGCGTGGTGGTGGCCGACATCGACGGGCCCGGCGCGCAGGCGACGGCGGCGGCGATCGAGGAGGCGGGCGGCGCCGCCGTGGCGGTGCGCGCCGACGTGTCGGCCTCCGACGACTGCCGCGAGGTCGTCCGCACGGCCGTCGACACGTTCGGCGGCCTGCACGTGCTGTTCAACAACGCCGGGATCATCCGCCGCACCACGGCGCTCGACCTCGACGTGGAGGAGTGGGACCGGGTCATGGCGGTCAACGTCAGGTCCGTCTTCCTCATGTGCAAGCACGCCGTCCCGGCGATGACCGGCGGCGGCTCCATCGTGAACACCGGCTCCGGGTGGGGGCTCAAGGGCGGCGGCAACGCCATCTCCTACTGCGCCTCCAAGGCCGCCGTGGTGAACATGACCCGCGCCCTGGCCATCGACCACGCCGCGGCCGGCATCCGCGTCAACTCCGTCAATCCGGGCGACACCGACACGCCGATGCTGCGCGACGAGGCGCGCCAGCTCGGCGAGGACTGGACGGCCTTCCACGCCGACGCCGCCGACCGGCCGATGGGCCGCGCCGGCAGCCCCGACGAGATCGCCCAGGCCGTGCTCTTCCTGGCGAGCGACGCCGCCAGCTACGTCACCGGGTCCGCCCTCGTCGTCGACGGCGGCGGGCTCGCCTGACCTCCCCCCACCCCCCACGCACAACCCCCCGAAGGAGTCCACCATGAGGCGTGCCCTCGCAATCCTGGGCGTGCTCGCCCTCGCGACCACCGCGTGCAGCGGCAGCGGCGGCGGGAACGTCCCCGGCAGCGGCGACGGCCCTGTCACCGTCCGCTGGTCCACCTGGGGATCGGCCGAGGACCTGAAGCTGTACGAGGCGTTCACCCAGGACTTCCAGAAGCGCCACCCGAACATCCGGCTCAAGCTGGAGTCGGTCGCCAAGTACGAGGACTACCACCCCAAGCTGCTCACCCAGCTCACCAGCAAGACCGCGCCCGACGTGTTCTTCGTCGGCGACGACAACGTCGGCAAGTTCGTCGCCGCGGGCGTGCTCTCCCCGCTCAACGACAAGCTCGCCGGGCCCTCCTCCAAGAGCCGCCCGGACGACTTCTTCGAGGGCGTGTACGGCGGCGCGAAGAAGGACGGCCAGATCTACGGCGTCCCCAACGACACCAACCCCGAGGTGCTCTGGTACGACAAGAAGGCGCTCAAGGACGCCGGCATCGCCGAGGACCCCGCCGCCCTGCACGAGGCCGGCCAGTGGACGATGGACACGTACCTGGCCATGAACGCCAAGCTCAAGGCCGCGGGGAAGGCCGGGTCCATCTTCTGGAACTGGTACGGATCCACGTACTCGATGATCAACGGCTTCGGCGGGAAGGTGTGGGACGGCGGTAAGTTCGTCGCCGCCACCGACGCCAAGTCCGTGGAGGCGCTGCGCACGCTGGCCAAGGGCTACCAGGACAAGACGTTCCTCAGCGCCGACCTGCTGCCCGCCAGCAACGGCGCGAGCACGCAGTTCCTCAAGCACAAGGTGGGCTTCTACGCCGGCGGCCGGTGGATGATCGACTCGCTGAAGAAGGGCGGCGAGCTGGCCGACTACGACATCGTGCCGTTCCCCTCGCCCGACGGCAAGCCGATGCCGGGCGCCGTCGCCGCCTCCTACCTGTCGATCAACAAGGAGACGAAGCTGCCCGAGGAGGCGTTCACGTTCCTGACGGAGTTCGTCAGCAAGGAGGGCCAGCTCATCCGGCTCAAGAGCGGCGGCGCGGTGCCGTCGATCAAGGGCGCCGAGCAGATCGTGCTGGCCGACGGCTACCCGGCGCACGCGCAGACGTTCCTCGACGTGCGTGACACCGGGTTCGCGAACTACCCCGAGGAGGTGGCCGTGCCCGGTCTCACCGCCGCGATCAACGAGCACCTGATGAAGGTGTGGACCGGCAAGGTGCCCTTCGACCAGGGCATGACCGAGCTGGGCTCGCTCGTCGAGAGCAAGCTGGGCTAGCCGTGGCGCTCGACACCGGGGCCCGGACCGGGCCCCGCACCGGGAGCGCCCGCCCTGGGGCTCGCGCCGGCCGGGTGCGCCACCGTGACGGCTGGTGGGCCGCGTTCTTCCTGGCGCCGCAGGTCAGCGCGCTGGTCGTGTTCCTGGTCGGGCCGCTGTGCTTCGCCGTGGTGCTGGCGTTCATGCACTGGGACGGGCTCGGCCAGAAGGAGTGGGCGGGCCTGGCCAACTTCGCCGCCGTGCTCACCGACCCGCAGTTCGGCCGCGCGGTGTGGAACACCGTCAAGCTCGCGCTGCTCACCGTGCCCGCCGGGCTCGCCCTGGCGCTGCTGATCGCCGTCGCGCTCAACAACGTCCGGGGCAGCGGCTTCTACCGGGTGCTGTACTTCCTGCCGGTGGTCACCAGCTCGGTCGCCGTCGCGCTGATGTGGCAGATCATCCTCGCGGGCGACGAGTTCGGCGTGCTCAACACGAGCCTGCAGCAGTGGTTCGGCATCACCGCCCCCGACTGGCTGGGCAACCCGGACTGGGTGATCGTCGCCATCGCGGCGGTGACGATCTGGTCGTCGCTCGGCCTCAACGTGGTGATCTTCCTGGCCGGGCTGCAGACCATCCCGCCGCAGATCGTCGAGGCCGCCCGCATGGACGGCGCCGGCCCCGTGCGGATCTTCCGCTCCGTCACGCTGCCGCTGCTCTCGCCGACGATCTTCTTCTCCACCGTGGTCGCCGTGATCAGCTCGTTCCAGGCGTTCGACCAGATCTACGTGCTGGTCAACCCCCAGGACAACGACGGCGCGCGGACCATCGTCTACCAGGTGTACGAGCTGGGCTTCCGCGACTTCCAGTTCGGGCTGAGCAGTGCCGCCGCGCTGATCCTGCTGGTGCTGACGCTGCTCGTGACCCTCGTCCAGTTCGCGGCGCAGAAGCGCCTCGTCCACTACGACTCGTGAGGGGGCCCGCATGCGACCCCGGCAGATAGCCCTGCACGCCGCGCTCGCCGTCGGCGGCCTGGCGATGCTGTTCCCGTTCGTCTGGATGCTGCTGACGTCGTTCAAGGGCGTCCGCCAGATGCTGAACGACCCGCTGGCCTGGCTGCCCGACCCGTGGCGCTGGGCCAACTATCCCGACGCGCTCGGCGCCATGCCGTTCGGCCTCGCGTACTGGAACAGCTTCTACATCGCCGCGATCAACGTCACGCTGACGCTGCTCACCTCCGCCATGGCCGCCTACGCCTTCGCCCGGATCCGCTTCCGCGGGTCCGAGGTGCTGTTCGTGGTGTTCCTGGCCACCCAGATGGTGCCCTCGCAGGTGACGGTCGTGCCGCTCTACCTGATGCTGGCCGAGCTGGGGTGGATCGACTCCCACCTGTCGCTCATCGTGCCCACCGTCGCGAACCCGTTCGCGGTCTTCCTGCTGCGCCAGTTCATCCGGGCCGTCCCGGTGGAGCTGGAGGAGGCCGCCAGGATCGACGGCGCCGGGCGCTGGCGGTGCTTCTGGAACGTGGTGCTGCCGAACATCCGGCCCGGCCTGGGCGCGCTCGGCATCATCGCCTTCCTGGCGTCCTGGAACTCGTTCTTCTTCCCCCTGATCTTCCTGAACTCCCCCGAGCTGGCCACGGTGCCGCTGCTGCTGAGCCAGTTCTCCGGCCAGCGCATGGCCGTGGACTACGGGCTGATCCTGGCCGCCTCCGCGATCGCGGTGGTGCCCACGCTGATCGCCTTCCTGTTCGGGCAGCGCAGGATCATCAACTCGATGGCCGCGTCCGGGCTGGGAGGCCGCTGATGCTGGATCTGCGCGAGCGCCCGTTCACCGACCGGGGCTCCCGGCTGCTCGTGATGGCGGCGGACGACGGCTCCCTGTGGATCGCCAGGGCGCTGTACGAGACGCGGCTCGCCGACGCGACCGTCCTGACGGGGCTGCGGGTCCTGTCGGGCGATCGGGAGCTTCCGGTACGGCGCGCGCTGCCGGACCGGGTGGAGTTCGCGGGCGGGGTGACGATGGCGTTCGCCGGGCCGGACACGCTCGTCCTCACCGGCCGCGACGCCCGCGCCGTGTGGGACGGCGGCGAGGCCCCCATCGACGGAGTCCTCCCCCTCACCACCCCCAACCCCAACCCCAACCCCAACCCGGACGGTTCCACCTCGGACGGTTCCACCCCGGACGGTTCCACCCCGGACAACCCCACCACAGACGGCCCCACCCCGAACGGCCCCACCCCGGACGGTTCCTCCCCGGACGGGGCCTTCCCCGAGGGGCCGGGGTTGGATGGTGGGGCGGTGGTGGCGGCGGCCGGGGCGCGGTGGCGGGCGTGGTTCGACCGGATGCCCGCCGTGCCGCCCGGCCTGCGGGAACGGGCCGAGCAGGCGTGGTGGACGCTGGCGGTGAACCTGGTGCCGATCCGGGGCCGGGAATCCCTCATCCCCTCCAAGTACGGATATGTCGGCTTATGGAACTGGGATGCGTACTTCCACGCCATCGCCCTCCGCCACGCCGACCCCGCCCTGGCCAGGGAGCAGATCCGCATCCTGCTCGACAACCAGCGCCCCGACGGCCTGATCCCCGACGTGGTGCACGACCACGGCGTGCTGGCCGAGACCACCGACCTGCCCCGCTCCGACCTGGCCAGGCTCGCCCAGCACGTCGGCGGCCCGCCGGACCCCACGGTCGTCCCGGTCACCAAGCCGCCGCTCACCGCCTGGGCCGTGTGGAAGATCCACGAGGCCGACCCCGACCCCGCCTTCCTCGCGGAGGTGTTCGAGCCGCTCGCCCGCTCCCAGGAGTGGTGGTTCACCCGTTCGGACCCCGACGGCGACGGCCTGGCCGAGTACCTGCACCCGTACTCCTCCGGCCTCGACGACAGCCCGATCTGGGACCACGGCCCGCGCGCCGAGCCGCCCGACCTGAACTCCTACCTGGCGCTCCAGTACGACCGCCTCGGCGACATCGCCGCCGTGCTCGGCCGTGACCCGGGCCCGTGGCGGGAGAGGGCGCAGGCGCTGGTGGACCTCATGGTCGAGCGCCGGTGGAACGGCCGCCGCTTCGTCACCCGGGTGGGCGGGGGCGAGGTGGACGTGCGCACGCCGCTGGAGTTCATGCCGCTGCTCACCGGCAGGCTCCCCCGGGAGGTCGCGGACCGGCTGGTGGCGGACCTGACGTCGCCGTCGTTCTGGGGCGAGCGGCCGGTGCCGACCGTGGCGTTCGACGACCCGCGGTTCGACCCGGACGCGATGTGGCGCGGCCCGGTGTGGCTGAACGTCAACTACCTGCTCGTCGAGGGGCTGCACCGCTCCGGCTACCCGGACACGGCCGCCGAGCTGCGGGAGCGGACGCTGGCGATGGTCCGCGACGGCGGCGGGCTGTACGAGTACTGGAACCCGCGCACCGGCCGCCGCGCGGGCCGGGCGACCAGCGGCTTCGGCTGGTCGGCCGCCCTGTTCCTGGATCTCGCGCACACCGGCTGACCTCATGTTTCCGCCCGTCCACCGGGGTACCGGACGGGTGAGGACCTGGGAGGCCGGATGCGCTCGTCGATCTCGCTGGGCCGCATCGGCGGCGTCGCCGTCGGGCTGAACGTCAGCGTGCTGTTCATCGTCGCGATCCTGGTCGTCGGCCTGGCCTTCGGGAGCTTCCCCGCGCTGTTCCCGGGCCGGGCCACGGCGCTCTACCTGCTGGCGGCGCTGGCGGCGGCGGTGCTGTTCCTGGCGTCGCTGCTGGCGCACGAGCTCGCGCACGCGCTGGTGGCCCAGCGTCACGGCATCGAGGTGCCGAGGATCACGCTGTGGCTGCTCGGCGGCGTGGCCGAGCTGCGCGGCGAGCCCCGTACTCCGGGCGCCGACCTGAAGATCGCCGTGGTGGGGCCGCTGACCAGCCTGGCCTGCGGGATCGTCTGCGGCGCGGTGGCGATGCTGCTGTCCGGCGCGCCCCTGGCGGCGGGCGTCTTCCTCTACCTGGCCGGGCTGAACGTCCTCCTGGCCGTGTTCAACCTGATCCCGGCCGCGCCGCTGGACGGCGGCCGGGTGCTGCGCGCCGCGCTGTGGGCGCGCTCGGGCGACCGGACGCGCGCCGCGGTCACCGCCGCCCGCGCGGGCCGGGCGTTCGGGTACGCGCTCGTCGCGCTCGGGCTCTTCCAGGTCGTCACCGGCCTCGGCTTCCAGGGGCTGTGGCTGGCACTGATCGGCCTGTTCCTGGTCAACGCCGCCGGCGCGGAGGAGCGGCAGACCCAGGTGTCCTCGGCGCTGGGCGGCGTCCGCGTCGGCGACGTGATGACCGGGCCGCCCGTGGTCGCCCGTCCTGACGAGACCGTCGCAGGGCTGATCGAGCGCCTGGTCATGACGAGCCGCCTGTCCACGTACCCGCTCACGGACGAGCGCGGCGCCTTCCTGGGCCTGGTGACGCTCAACCGCATCCGGGACGTGCCGCCCGCCGCGCGGGAGACGACCCGGCTGAGCGACATCGCCTGTCCCGCCGGGGACGTGCCGAGCGCCCGCCCGGACGAGCCGCTGACCGGCCTGCTGTCGCGGATGGACGGCTGCGCCGACGGCCGGGCCGTGGTGCTGGACCCGTCGGGCCGGCTGATCGGCCTGCTCACGCCGACCGACATCAGCCGCGCCATCCAGACCGCCGGCCTCCGTCCCGGGCCCTGACGGCGCTCCCGGGATGTGACGCCCCCGTACGGCGAGGTCCTCGCGGCGGAGTGACCGCGCCCGCCGTCCTCTACAGGCTGTAGAGTGAGCGCGAAAATCGGATGAAAGTGGTGGGGGCGTGCTGCGCTGGTTCCGGATCGTGGCGGTGGCCGAGGCGTGCTCGTGGGCCGGGCTGCTCGTCGGGATGTTCTTCAAGTACGTGACCGAGACCGGCGAGCTCGGCGTGAAGGTGTTCGGGCCGATCCACGGTGCGCTGTTCGTGCTGTACGGGCTCGGCGTGATCCTGTCGGCGCGGGAGGCGGGCTGGAGCCGGGGCACGATCGTGCTCGGCCTGGCGTGCGCGGTGCCCCCGTTCACCTCGATCTGGTTCGAGCGGCGGATGGCGGCGCGCACGGAGGCCCGCCAGCTCGCCTGAGCGTTAACCGCGCTCTTACCACCGATCTGCGGGAATGCCACCATGCGAATTCTGGTGGCCGAGGACGAGCGGGTCCTGGCGGATCTCGTGGCCGAGGGGCTGCGCGGGCGGGCGATGACGGTCGACGTCGCCTACGACGGCGCGGACGCGCTGGAGCGGCTCGCGGCCGGCGCCTACGACGTGCTGGTCCTGGACCGCGACCTGCCCCGGCGGCACGGCGACGACATCTGCCAGGAGCTGGCCCAGCGCGGCGACCCGGTGCGCATCCTCATGCTGACCGCCTCGGGCACGGTGCACGACCGCGTCGCCGGCCTGAACCTGGGCGCCGACGACTACCTGCCCAAGCCGTTCGCCTTCGACGAGCTGGCGGCCCGGGTCGGCGCGCTCGCCCGGCGGTCCGGGCCGCCGCTGCCGCCGGTGCTGGAGCACGCCGGCATCACCCTGGACACCGGCGCCCGTGAGGCGTTCCGCGACGGCCGCCCGCTGGCGCTGTCGCGCAAGGAGTACGGGGTGCTGGAGGTGCTGATGCGGGCGCGCGGCACCGCCGTCAGCGCCGAGGAGCTGCTGGAACGCGCCTGGGACGAGCAGACGGACCCGTTCACCACGGTCGTGAAGGTGACGGTGAGCAAGCTGCGCGCCAAGCTGGGCCTGCCGCCGGTCATCGTCACCGTGCCGGGCGCCGGGTACCGCTTGTGAGAGGGCGGCGGATCCGGCCGCTGGGCCGCCTCTCGGTGCGGGCCCGGATGACGCTGCTCTACGGCGGGATCTTCACGGCCATCACGCTGGGGGCGCTGGTGGTGGCGCAGCGGCTCCAAGGGGACGCCGTCGGCAGGAACCTCCAGGACGTGGCGGTCCGGCGGAAGGTCGACGGGCCGTGCGAGCCGGGCGCCCCCTGCCTGGTCCCGCCCGGGGTGGAGACGTTCGTCCGGGCGGACGAGCTCGAACAGGAACTGGTGGACTCGCAGCGGATCATCACGCTCGTCACGTTCGTGGCGATCGCGCTGCTGGCGTTCGCGGTGTGCTGGTGGCTCACCGGGCGGCTGCTGCGCCCGCTGCACCGCATCACCGCCACCGCCCGCAGGCTGTCGCTGTCGACGCTGCACGAGCGCATCGCGCTGACCGGGCCGCAGGACGAGCTCAAGGAGCTGGCCGACACCTTCGACGCCATGCTCGACCGGCTGGAGCGCGCGGTGGCCGGGCAGCGCCGGTTCGTCGCCAACGCCTCGCACGAGCTGCGCACGCCGCTCGCCATCCAGCGCACCGCCGTCGAGGTCGGCCTGGCCGACCCCTCGCCGGAACGGCTGGCCTGGATCCGGGCCGAGCTGCTGCGCAACACCGAGCGGTCCGAGCGGCTCATCGACGGCCTGCTCGTGCTGGCCCAGGGCGAGCGCGGCCTCGACGCGCCCGCACCGGTGGACCTGGCGGCCGTGGTCGAGCAGGTCGTCGCGGAGCAGTCGCCGGCGGCGCGGGACAAGGACGTCACGGTCGCCGTCTCCGTCACCGGCGGCCCGGTCGTCGTGGCGGGCGACGAGGTGATGCTCACCCGGCTGGTGGCCAACCTGGTGGAGAACGCCGTCCGGCACAACCATCGGGGCGGGCGCGTCCTGGTCGAGCTGTCCCCGGCCGCCGGGCTGGTCGTCGGCAACACCGGCCCGCACGTCCCGCCGGGCCGGGTCGGCGAGCTGTTCGAGCCGTTCCGCAGGCTGGACCCGGACCGGACCGGCTCGGCGGGCGGGGCGGGGCTCGGGCTGTCGATCGTCGCCGCCATCACGGCCGCACACGGCGGCCGCGTGGAGGCCGTCCCGAACCCGGACGGCGGCCTCCGCGTCACCGTGGCCCTCCCCCTGTCCAGCTGATCGGATACGGCCCCGGGAATGATCGGCGAGCCGCCGCCGTTGTACAGAACAGCCGGGTCAGTTCCGTGTATGTGGTTTGCCCCGCACGCCTTCGGGTGAGCGGCTGTTTCTTCTTGAGAGATGGTGCGGTCGCAGCAAAGACAACCCCGGCCGGCGATCCGCGATCCCGCGGGTCACCCATCTCTGACGAGGAGACATCGCAATGGCACAGGGCACTGTGAAGTGGTTCAACGCTGACAAGGGCTTCGGCTTCATCGCCGTCGACGGCGGCGGCGCGGACGTGTTCGTCCACTTCTCCGAGATCCAGTCGGGCGGCTTCCGCAGCCTGGAGGAGAACCAGCGCGTCGAGTTCGACATCAGCCAGGGCGCCAAGGGCCCCCAGGCCGTCGGCGTGACCGTTCTCTGATCCGCAGAACGTGAAGACAGCCCCTCGTCCTCCGGGACGGGGGGCTGTCGCCGTCTCTACTGGGCGGCGCTGACGCCGAAGGCCGTCCAGCCCAGGTCGGGGAACCCGGCCGCGGCGGCGACCGCCGCGGAGGCCAGGTTGCCGGGCGCGTGCATGTACGTGGGCACGGCCCCCTCGTCGAGCACCCGGCGCGCCGCCTGGGCGACGAGCCGCCGGGCGAGCCCGCGCCCCTGCGCCCGGGGCTCGGTCACCACGGCCAGCTCGCGCCCGTGGTCGTCATGCCGTTTGACGCCCACGCCGGCCAGGTGCGCGCCCGTGCGCGGGTCGCGCGCCACCAGCACCTCGCCGCCGAAGGGCCGCAGCCACTCGGGCACCTCCGGATCGGTGGCGGGCACCCACACCCCGGCGTCGGGCAGCGGCGCGGGCCGGGCCGTCCAGCGGTAGACGGCGGTGAACCAGGCGCGGGCGGGCGACCCGAGCAGCGCGGGGACCCGCGGCCCGAAGCCGCCGGGGTCGTCGGCGTGCAGCTTCGCGATTTCCTCGGCGTGCTCGGGCAGCACCGAGAGCACGGCCCCGCCGGGACCGCCGACCCCGAGCACGGGATGGATCGCGCCGTCCCACGCGGGCAGCGCGCGGCCGGGATGGGCGACGACGTCCAGCGGCCCGCCGGGCGGCCAGGCTCCGAGCCACCGGGTCAGATGCTCGTGCAGCCTTCGCTCAGGAGTCATGCCCGGATCCTATACCCTCCGGGGGTAACGAGAGCGCACGCTCCCACAGCATCACCACCGCCCTGACGTGGCCGGGGCCGTCCGGCGGGTCGAGCAGCGCGCCGTGCAACTGGGCCTCGATGCCCTGGACGGCCAGCAGCGCGTTCAGCTCGGGATCGGGGCCACCGGCTCCCAGGCGGCGCAGCTCGGCCGCCAGCGCGCGGGCGATCCGGCGCTCGGCGTCCCGGAAGCGGGCGACCAGGCCGGGCGTGCGGGGGACGTGGTCGTACAGCAGCCGGTGCAGGTCCGGCCGGTCGGTGTGCAGGGCGGCCACGCCCTCCACCAGGTCGGTGAGCAGGGCGGACAGGGACGGCCGCCGCCCCTGCGCGCCGGCGAAGACCTGCGCGACCCGGTCGGCGCTCTCGGCGAGGTAGTGCTCGGCCAGCGCCACCAGCAGCGCGTCCTTGTTCGGGAAGTACTGGTACAGCGACCCGATGGACACCCCGGCGCGTTCGGCGATCTTGTTCGTGGTGGCGCCGGCGTAGCCGTGCCTCTGGAAAAGCTGAGCCGCCGCCTCCAGGATCGCCGCGACCGTCTCCCTGGAGCGCTGCTGGCGTGGCTGTTTACGGGGTGTGAGCACGACCCTCCTATGCGAGTACCGAAAACTGAGAATAGCTCGCATTATTGGAGGCGTCTCGCTCTCCCCCTCGTGAACGGAGCCCCCTCTGTGCTGCCCGAACTCCTCGCCTACGGCGCCCGGGTGCTGCCCGGCCTGCTCCTGATCGGCGGCTGTTACGCGCTGGCGCGCGGCGAGCGCGACCCGCTCGCGCGCGTCATGGCGCTCGTGCTCGCCTTCGTCCTGATCAGGGACGCGATGACGCCGCTCGGGTTCTGGCGGATCGGCGCGGCGGGGGCGGTCCCGTGGCTGCGCTTCACCGACCAGGCGGGCGTCCTGGTGGTGTTCGGGCTGGGCACGGTGGCGGCGACGGTCGCGGTGCTGCGCCTGGACGCGGGGCTGCGGTCGCTGGTGCGCTGGGGGCGCTTCGGCCCCGGCACGGTCGTGTGGGGCGCGGGCGGCGGCGTGCTGGCCGCCGCGCCGGTGCTGCTGCTGTCGCTGACCACGCCCCTGGACGGGCGCGGCGGCGCGGTCGCGGTCGCGCTGCTGCCGGTGCTGCTGCTGTTCAGCCTGGCGGGCAACCTCGCCGAGGAGGTGCTGTTCCGCGGCTTCCTCCAGGGACGGTTCGAACAGCGCCTGGACGCCACCCGCGCCGCCCTGCTGTCGGCGCTGCTGTTCGCCGCCTGCCACGCCTTCCTCGCCTCGACGGTCACCGACGCCGGCTGGCCGCTGCTGGCCTTCACCCTGTACGAAGGGCTGATCTGCGCGTTCCTGCGCGTGCGCCACGGGGTCACCGCCGCCGCGCTCGCCCACGGGATCGCGATCTTCCTGCTGGCCGCCGGGCTGGTGTGATCGGCCGCCCCATGTGATCGGCTAGTCCGGTTCGGTCGCGGCCAGGAGCCGGGCGGCGAAGGCACGGCAGCCCGCGGTGAACTCCGGGCCCGCGGTGATCCGGAAGTCGGCGTCCAGGAAGGCGAGGTTGAGGATCAGCCACTGCCAGGAGTCCAGCGCGAGGCTGACGCCGGTCCGCCCGTCGTCCAGCGCGCGGACCTCGGCGTCCTGGAACTTCAGCGCGTCGAGCACCGCGGCGGCCGGGGCATCGACCAGGACGCCGACGTCCTGCTTGTCCCGGTTGATCCCCTGCCGCAGGTAGTCGGTGGCCGACTCGGCGGGCAGCGGGCGCGGCTCGTAGCGGTCGCCGGTGCCGGTCGCGCCGGTGACCCGGTCGAGGCGGAACACCCGCCAGTCGCCGCGCCCGAGGTCCCAGCCGAGCACGTACCAGCGCAGCAGGTGGTGGATCTGCCGGTACGGCTCCACCCGCCGCTCGCTCCGGCCGCCGCGCGCGTCCGTGTAGGCGAACGACAGGACCTCGCGGCGCGCGATCGCGTCGGCGACCAGCGCGAGCTGCTGGGCGGGCACGCTCGGCGCGCGTTGCGGGCTCGTCTCCAGGCTGGCCCGCACCGCCGCGACGCGCGGGCGCAGCCGGGCGGGCAGGAACTGGTCCAGCTTGCCGTACGCGCGGGTCGCGGCGTCGTCGATCCCGCCCTCGGCCGCAGCCCCGACGGCGGCGAGCGAGGCGAGCGCCAGCAGCGTGGCCACCGCCTCGTCGTCGTCGAGGACGAGCGGCGGCATCGTGCGCCCGGCCGCGAGCCGGTAGTAGCCGCCGGGCCCCGGCTGGGTCTCAACGGGGTAGCCGTAGCCGCGCAGCCGGTCGACGTCGCGGCGCAGCGTGCGCGGGCTGACGCCGAGCCGCCGGGCCAGCTCCTCCCCGCCGAACGGCCGCCCGGTCTGCAGCGTCGACAGCAGGGCCAGCATGCGCTCGGTGACGTCCGCCATGCCTCGATCCTGCCATCGGACGCGGTCAGAATCCGGCCACATCTGCTCGTAGCGTGACGGCATGACAGCGCGCACCATCACCCTTCGCGGAGCCCGGACGAACAACCTGGCCGGTCTGGACGTCGACATCCCGCGCAACCGGCTGGTCGTGTTCGCGGGCGTGTCCGGCTCGGGCAAGTCGTCGCTGGTGTTCGACACGATCGCCGCCGAGGCGGGCCACCAGCTCAACGAGACGTTCCCGCCGTTCGCCCGCAACCGGCTGCCGAAGTGGACGCGACCCGACGTCGAGCACATCGGCGGCCTGACCCCCGTGGTCGTCATCGACCAGCGGCGCATCGGCGGCAACGCCCGCTCGACGGTCGGCACGATCACGGACGCGTGGACGTACCTGCGGCTGCTGTTCTCCCGCCTCAGCAGCCCGTACGTGGGCGAGTCGAACCGGTTCTCCTTCAACGAGCCCGCCGGCATGTGCCCCACCTGCTCCGGGCTCGGCGAGGTGGTGGTCAGCGCGGTCGACCGCTTCCTCGACCTGGACAAGTCGCTGGCCGACGGCGCGATCCTGCTGCCCGGCTTCGGCAACGGCGGCTACTGGTACTCCCGGTACGCCGACATCGGCGCCTTCGACGCCCACACCCCGCTCCGCGACTGGACCCCGGCCGAACGCGAGGCACTGCTGTACGGCGGCGAGGCCGCGGCCGCGCTCGGCAGCAGGCCGCCCCGGGACTACGAGGGCGTCGTCGAGCGGTTCGAACGCATCTACCTGCACACCTCCGACAACCTGTCCGAGCGCAAGCAGGAGGCCATCCGGCGCTTCACCCGCGCCGGGACCTGCCCCGAGTGCGGCGGCGACCGGCTCGCCAAGGCGGCCAGGACGGCCACCGTGCTCGGCCGCACGATCGGCGAGCTGTCCCGCATGGAGATCACCGAGCTCGCCGCCCTGGTCCGCGCCATCGACTCCCCCGGCGTCGCGCCCGTCGTCGCCGCCCTGGTGGAACGGCTGGAGGCGATGGTCACGATCGGGCTCGGCTACCTCACGCTCGGCCGGGCGACCACGACGCTGTCCGGCGGCGAGTCGCAGCGGATCAAGATGGTCAAGCACCTGGGCTCCAGCCTCGCCGAGATGACGTACGTGGTGGACGAGCCGACCGTGGGCCTGCACCCGACCGACGTGGAGTCCATGATCGAGCTGCTGGAGCGGCTGCGCGACAGCGGCAACACCGTGCTCGTCGTCGAGCACGACCCCGCCGTCATGGCGCACGCCGACCAGGTCGTCGAGATCGGGCCCGGCGCCGGCGCGGGCGGCGGGCGGCTCGTCTTCCAGGGGCCGTTCGACCGGCTGCGGGAGGCGGACACGCCCACCGGCCGCGCCCTGGCCCGGCGGCTGCCGGTCAACACCGCCCCGCGGCAGGCGACGGGCCACCTCACGGTGGCGGGCGCCTCCCGCAACAACCTGCGCGACCTCACCGTACGGATCCCCACGGGCGTGCTGACCGTGTTCACCGGGGTCGCCGGGTCCGGCAAGTCCAGCCTGGCCCACGAGCTCGTCGCCCAGCACGACGCCACGGTGATCGACCAGCGGCCGGTCAGCGCGAACCGCCGCTCGACCCCGATCACCTACACCGGGATCGCCCCGGCGATCCGCAGGCTGTTCGCCCGGCGCAACGGCGTCCCCGCCGCGCTGTTCAGCGCCAACTCCGAGGGCGCCTGCCCGGCGTGCAAGGGGCTCGGCGTGATCTACACCGACCTGGCGTTCATGGACGGCCAGGAGGTCCGGTGCGAGACCTGCGCGGGCCGCCGGTTCACCCCGGAGGTCCTGGCCCACACCGTGGACGGCCTGTCGATCGCCGACGTCGACGACCTCACCATCGCCGAGGCCGTCGACCGGCTGCCCGACCGGGCCATCGCGGACGCGCTGCGCCAGCTCTCCGCCGTCGGCCTCGGCTACCTGCGCCTGGGGCAGTCGCTGAGCACGCTGTCGGGCGGGGAGTGCCAGCGCGTCAAGATCGCCAAGGAGCTGCGGGAGTCGGCTCGGCCCACCGTGTACGTGCTCGACGAGCCGACGACCGGCCTGCACCCGAGCGACGTCGGCACGCTCCTGCGCGTCCTCGGCGACCTCGTGGCGCAGGGGCACACCGTGGTCGTCATCGAGCACAACCTGGACGTCGTCCGGCAGGCCGACTGGCTCGTGGACCTCGGGCCGGGGCCGGGCCAGCACGGCGGGAGCGTGCTGTACGAGGGCCCCGTCGCCGGCTGCACCGACCGCTCGACCCCCACCGGCCGCGCCCTCGCCGGGTGACCGCGCCGGGTGACCGCGCCGGGTGATCGCGGGCGGCCCTCACCCGGCGCCCGGGCAGGTGGCGCCGGGCGGCGGGAGGCGCAGGCTGATCAGGTAGCGGTTGACGTGCGCGGTGACGCAGCCGCCAGGACCGGACACGTACAGCGTGTGCCCGTGGCCCTCGTACCGGAGGCTGGACGAGCCCGGCACCCGGCGGACGGCGCGGGCCACCTCGTCGTGGTCCGTCCAGCTCCCCACCCCGAGCAGCGGCGGCAGCCCCCGCGCGGGCAGCGGCGCGGGCGGGTTGGTGACCGGCGCGGGCCAGCCCGCGCAGGCCAGCGGCCACCACGAGCGCTGCCCGGCGAAGTGCGGCGATACCCGCTCCGCCTCGCGCAGCGCCTCACGGAAGGCGGCGTAGCTCCCGTACCCCTTGCCGTCCAGGCAGTGCGTCATGTTCTGGCCGGCGGCCGAGGGCACCTTGGCGCTGCCGGTGGCCTGCCTGACGTAGTCGGCGAACCCGGAGGCGTCGCCGCCCTCCGCCTTCTCGATCGCGGCGGCGAGCTGGACCCAGCGGGGCACCTCGGGCTCGCGGCCGGGCGAGACGAAGCTGGGCCCGGCGGCGACCTTCAGGTCGAACCCGCTGTAGGCGGCCCCCGACGGGTCGCCGCGCACCGGCACCGGCTTCCGGTCGGCGGCGGTGACCAGCCGTCGCCACACCCCGGCCACGTCCCTGCCGTGCAGCGCGCAGGCGGTGTCCGCCCGGCACCAGGCGGCGAAGCGCACCAGCTGCCGCTCCAGCCGCGCGTACAGGGCGGGCTCGGTGGCGGCGACCGGCTCCTGGTGGTCGGCGGCGCCGTCCAGGACCATCGCGCGCACCCGGGCGGGGAACAGCCGGGCGTACGCCTCGGCGGGGTGACCGCCGTAGGAGTTGGCCAGGAAGCTCAGCCGCGGCTCGCCGAGCGCCACGCGGACGGCCTCGATGTCGCGGGCGACGGAGGCGGAGTCCATGTGGTCGAACAGCTCGGGGTCTGCGGCGCGGCACCGCTCGGCGTGCTCCCGGTTCGCCCGCGCCAGCTCGGCCCACTCGGCGCGGTCGCCGGGCAGCGTGATCCACGGGCCGGTGGACAGGCACGCGTACGGCAGCGGGCCGCCGGGGACGGCGGTGTTGCGGGGCGCGAGGCTGACGACGTCGAACCGGTTGCGCAGCTTGGCGAACCGCGCGTGGTGCTGCTTCAGGTCGTCGATCCCCGACCCGCCGGGGCCGCCGGGGACGGAGAACAGGACGCCGATCCGGCGGCCCGCCCCGGAGGCGGGCAGCATCGCGACCGGCACGGTGATCGTGCGCCCGGCGGGCTTCCGCCAGTCGAGCGGCACCTCGACGGAGGCGCACCGCAGGTCCCCGGGCGCGTCCTTGTCCGCGCACGGCCGCCAGGCCAGGGCGGACGCCGCGCCGCCAGCGTCACCGGACGCGGGCGCCACCGCCGGCCCTTCCGGCACCCCTGGTGACAGCCCGGCCGCCGGCAGGACCGTGGGCAGGACCGCCGTCAGCGCCATCAGCAGCACCGCGGCCGCGCCGGCGAGCAGCGGCCTGAGCCTGCGGCCCTTCAGCGCCGTGACCGTCGCGCCCGCCGCCAGCGCGACGGCGACGTGGCCCGCGAGCAGCGCCGCCGCCGCGACGGGCGGCAGCAGCCCGTCCACCCCGGCGACCTGCGCGGGCAGGTTCTCCAGCAGGTACGAGCCCACCTGGGCCCGCAGCGGCGACGGCAGCGCCTGCGCGGCCACGGGCAGCACCAGGAAGACCAGCACGAGCGCGACCAGGGTGCCCGGCGTCGACCGGATCGCCGCGCCCGCCCCCAGCCCGACGAGGGCCGCCGCCGTCATGGACAGCCCGGAGACGGCCACCGACGCGAGCACGCCCGGCTCGGCGAGCGAGGTCCCCAGCGTCCCGCCGTCGAGCAGCAGCTGGTCCGCCCGGCTGCCGAGGACCGCCTGCGCGGCCCCGTGCATGGCGAACGCCAGGACCTGACCGGCGACCAGGGTGACGGCGGCCAGGCCCGGCACCTTGGCGAACAGGAACACCTGCCGCCTCGGCACCGCCGCCAGGCTGGTGCGGATCAGGCCGGTGGCGTGCTCGGCGGTGATCGTGAGCGCGCCCAGCGTGCCGAACACGACGTAGGCGATCGGCAGGCCCGTGCCCAGCCCGGCGCCGATGCCGGTGAAGCCCAGCCGCTCCTCGAACGTCTGCCGGTCGAACCCGCGCCCGATCAGGTACGCCACCCCGGCGCAGCCCAGCACGGCGAGCAGCGAGACGGCCAGCAGGTACGCGTTGGAGCGCAGCGAGCGGAGCTTGTGCCATTCGGCGGCGATCGCGTCCGTCATCGGCCCTGCTCCGTCCCGGTACGGGCGCCGTACTCGACGCTGTCCTCGGTGAGCTCCATGAATGCCTCCTCCAGTGATGCGCCGCGTGGTGTCAGCTCGCGCAGCGCGACGCCCGCGCCCAGCGCCAGCTCCCCGATCACCTCGGCGTCCAGCCCCCGCACGGACAGCCCCCGCACGGACAGGTCACGCACGGACGGGCCACGTACGGACGGGTCGCGCACGGGTGGGCCGGGGGGCTCCTCTTCGGGGGTCACGGTGGCGCCGTGCGCGCGCAGGACCCCGGCCAGCCGTTCCGGGTCCGCGGCCCGGACCAGCACGTCGCGGCGGAAGCGGCCGGCCAGCTCGCCGATCGCCGTGTCCGCGATCAGCTTGCCGCGCCCGATGACGACGACGTGGTCGGCGGTGAGCGCCAGCTCGTTCATCAGGTGGCTCGACAGCAGGACGGTCCGCCCCTCGGCGGCCAGCGCCCGCAGCAGGTCGCGGATCCAGCGGATGCCCTCCGGGTCGAGCCCGTTCAGCGGCTCGTCGAACATCAGCACCGCCGGGTCGCCCAGCAGCGCCGCCGCGATCCCCAGCCGCTGCTTCATGCCCAGGGAGAAGCCGCCGATCCGCCGCCCGGCCACGTCCGTCAGCCCCACCTGGCCGAGCACCTCGTCCACCCGCCCGGCGCCGATGCCGTTGCTGCGGGCCAGGCAGCGCAGGTGGTCGCGGGCGGTCCGGCCGCCGTGCACGGCCCCGGCGTCGAGCAGCGCGCCCATCGTGCGCATCGGGCGGCGCAGCGACGCGTACGGCCGCCCGTCCACCAGCGCCTCGCCTCCGGCGGGCACCTCCAGCCCGAGCACGGCCCGCATGGTGGTGGACTTGCCCGCGCCGTTGGGGCCCAGGAATCCGGTCACCAGGCCCGGTCTCACGCTGAAAGTCAGCCCGTCCACGGCGACCGTGCGGCCGTAGCGCATGGTCAGTCCCCGTACGTCGATCACGTCTCCCCCTCGTCCGGCATGGTCGGCCGGAACGAGCCTCGCGGTGCGCGGGCCCGGTCTCCAGGGGGGCCGGTCCACCTCCGGGGTGGGAATTCACCACCCCGGTGGTAGGCGCAGACCTACCGCCGCATGCTCGCGGGCACGGCAGACTGCAGGGGTGAAGGGGAGGAAGACCGTCGCCCGGCGGGCGCTCGGCGCCGTCGCCGGGGTGGGGGCGCTGGCGCTGAACGCCGCCACCGGGGTGGCCGCGCCCGTCCTGCTCGCCCTGCTGGCGTCGGGCGCCGCGCTGGCGCCGCTCACCGGGCGGCCGCTCGCGTGGGCGCGCACGGCGGTGCGCCGGCTGGCCGGGCATCAGCGCCGGTGGGCGCGGCGGGTGCTCGCCCGGGACGGCGGCCCGGCGGACGCACCGGCGGGCGGCCCGGTGGATGCCCCGGCGGACGCTCGGCGGGAGGTGCTGTGGCTGGCCGTGCACACGGTGTCCGGACCGGCTCCCGTGGCCGTGGTGTGGGCGATGCTGGCGGCCCTCGACCATCTGTTCTTCCGGCTCCAGCCGTCCCGCCCGAGCACGCTGAACACGTACTCCATCAGCCTGGCCCTCGTGGCGATCGCGGTCATGACCCTGCTGGCCGTGCCGCTGTTCCGCACCGGGCAGGCGTGGCTGGCGCGGCGCCTGCTCGACGCGCGGCCCGCGCCGGACGCGCGCATCCGGGAGCTGACCGCCTCCCGCGCCGCGGTCGTCGACGCGCACGCCGCCGAGCTGCGCCGCATCGAACGCGACCTGCACGACGGCGCCCAGGCCAAGCTCATCGCCATCCGCATGAGCCTGGGGCTGGCGCGCGCCGCCGCCGACCCGGACGAGGTGCTGCGCGCGGTCGACGAAGCCAGGGAGGTCGCCGGTCAGGCCCTGACCGACCTGCGCGACCTGGTGCGCGGCATCCACCCGCCGGTGCTGGCCGACCGCGGCCTGCCGGGCGCGATCGGGGCGTCCGCGCTGCTCTGCCCGATCCCCGTCGACGTCGACGCCGAGCTGCCCGGCCGCCCGCAGCCGCCCGTCGAGTCGGCGGCGTACTTCGCGGCGGCCGAGGCGCTGGCCAACGTGGCCAAGCACAGCGGCGCGTCGCGGGCCTGGGTGCGGCTGCGGCACACCGGTGGCGTGCTGCGGCTGACGGTGGGCGACGACGGTCACGGCGGCGTGCGCCGCGACCTCGGCACCGGCGTGCGCGGCATCGAGGACCGGCTGTCGGCCTTCGACGGCACGCTCACCGTGGACAGCCCGCCGGGCGGGCCGACCGAGCTGATCATGGAGGTGCCGTGCGCGTTGTCATAGCCGAGGACCTTGCCCTGCTGCGCGACGGGCTGGTCCGGCTGCTGTCGGCGTACGGCTGCACCGTGGTGGAGGCGGTCGACAACGGCCCGATGCTGCTGGAGGCGCTGCTGCGGCACCGCCCCGACGTGTCGGTGATCGACGTGCGGCTGCCGCCGGGCTTCACCGACGAGGGGCTGCGCGCCGCCCTGGAGGCGCGGGCCCGGGTGCCGGGGCTGCCGGTGCTGATCCTGTCGCAGTACGTGGAGCAGCTGTACGCCAGGGAGCTGCTGTCGGACCGGTCCGGTGGGGTGGGCTACCTGCTGAAGGACCGGGTGGGCGACGTCGACGGGTTCGTCGGCGCGGTGCGCCAGGTGGCGGCCGGGGGCACCGCGATGGACCCGGAGGTCGTCTCGCAGCTCCTCACCCGGCGCGGCCGGGACGAGCCGCTGGCCGCGCTGACGCCGCGCGAGCGGGAGGTGCTGGCCCTGATGGCGGAGGGCCTGTCCAACCTGGCGATCGCGGCGCGCTTCCGCGTCACCGACAAGGCGGTCGCCAAGCACACCACGAACATCTTCGCCAAGCTCGGCCTGCCGCCGTCCGACGACCACAACCGGCGCGTCATGGCGGTCCTGGCCTACCTCCAGGCCACCCCATAGCCACCCCCGGCCCCACCGTCCACACTGACGAACCGGACGGGCACGGGGGCCGGGGGAGGGCTCAGTCGCCGTCCGGGGGGACGCGGCCGGGCGGGGGCGGGGTCGGGGCGCCGCCGGTGAGCGTGTCCTCGGGACGTACGGGGAGGTTCGACTCGCGGACGTAGAACGCGGGCGCGCGGGGGGCGACGCGGTGGACGTAGCGGCCGACCACCGCCACCCCGGCGAGCGTGGCCGCGGACACCAGCAGGTGCGCGGCCTCCAGCCCGAGTGCCGCCGCCGCCAGCGCCAGCACCGCCACCAGGTAGAGCGCGTTCAGGGGCCGCCACGAGAAGCCGAAGAACAGCTCGAAGGCGTGCCCGGCCAGCCGGGCGGGCCGCAGCTTGGAGCGCCCGGCGTCGCGTTCGCGGTGGCTGACGTCGACCGCGGTGTGCCGCGCCCCCACCAGCGGCACCGCGGGCATGAACCAGGGCAGGCGCAGCTCGCTGATCGTCCGGGCGACGCTGGTGCGCATGAGCCGGAACGTGGAGGCGCCGCGCGGCATGTCGATGCGGAACACGGCCCGCGCCGCCCAGTGCAGCCCGGCCGAGCCGATCTTGCGCAGGAGCGGGTCGCGCCGGCGCACCCGGCGGCCGAAGACGACGTCGTAGCCCTCGGCGGCCCTGTCGAGCAGCTTCCAGATCTGCGACGGCGGCACCTGCAGGTCGGCGTCGCACTGCACGATCCACGGCCACGCGGCGTAGCGGTAGCCGGCGGCCGTGACGGCGTCGATGCCGAAGTTGCGGGTGAAGGACAGGTAGCCCACTCTCGGGTCGGCCCCGGCCAGCGCCCGGATGCGGGCGAGCGAGTCGTCGGTGCTGCCGTCGTCGACGAACAGGATCTGCAGGTCGGCGAGGTCCGCCAGCTCCCCGGTGAGTTCCCGGTAGGCGACCTCCACCTGCGCGCCCTCGTTGTAGCACGGAACCAGCACGGTCAGCCCGGTGCTCATCGCGCCCTCCACAGCGCCAGGCCGAGGACGAGCGGGTTCGCCCCCAGCGCGTACACGGCTCCGGCCGCCCCGGTCAGGGGTACGGCCACGGCGCCCAGCGCGGCGACCGCGACCAGGGCGACGACGACGGCCCGGGCGTTGGCCCGTAGGTCGGTGTGTTCGACGACGAAGGTGGCGCCGCTGGCCAGGGCCTGCATCGGCAGCAGCGTGAGGGCGAGCGCGGCGAGCGCGACCGGCCCGTGCGCGCCTGCCGCCAGCGCGAACCCGGCGGCCGTCAGCCAGAGGGCGGCGCCCAGCGCGGCGAGCCCGGCCATGCGCCGCCCCAACACGCGCGCCCCGGCCGCTCCCCCGCCGGCCACCCGCAGGGAGAGCTGCGGCTGGTAGATGCGCTGCACCGTGTAGAGGATCGACAGCGCGAACCCCCAGCCCAGCGTGACCAGGTACAGCTCGCCGCTGTGGGCCGCGTACGGGCTCAGGGCGAGCTCGACGAAGAGCACTCCGATCATCGCGTTGTTCATCACATCGGCGGCGCCCATCAGCAGCACCGTGCCGGTGAGCACGCGGCGCAGCCCCGGCCGGGGCCGTGATGCGCGCGGCAGCCCGGGCAGCAGGGACAGGTTGAGCGCGGTGACCAGCGCCAGCAGCCCGGCCAGGTAGCCGGCCGGGCCGACCCCGGCGAGGAAGGCGAGCGCCGCCATCGCGCCCATCCCGAGGCCGAGCACGGCGAAGTGGACGGTGTCGCGCGTGTAGCGGCCGAGCGCGCGGTGCAGGGCGACGCCGAGCATGCCGCAGCCCAGCGCCACGTAGTAGGCGACGCCCAGCAGGTAGAGCGTGACCGGCTCCCCCGGGGCGAGGGCCAGCGCGGCCAGCGCCGCCGCGAGCGGCGGCAACGGCACGTAGGCGACCAGGACGCGCAGCATCCCGGCGAGGTCGTCCCGGGTGCGCCGGGCGCGCGGGATGAGCTTCAGCGCCGCCTTCTCGCCGCCCGACTGGACGACCATGCACAGCCAGCCGGCCGCCCCCATCACCGCCCCGTACGCGTCGAACTCGGCCCGGCTCCAGGCCAGCGCCAGCAGGGCCGCCGAGCCGTACAGCATCACCCGGAAGGCGGCGCGGCCGGCCAGGAGCGTCACGAGCCGGGGCAGCCCGATGCGGTGGGCGGCGGCGGTCATCCGGCGTCCTGGCCGGCGAGCAGGCCGGCGGGCTGCTCGGCGGGCTGGCCGGCGGGCAGGTCGGCGAGCACCCGGTCGCGGAGCGGGCGTGAGCCGTCGCGCAGGTAGGCGCGCAGCGCGTCCTCGATCTCGGCGGCGCCGAAGCGGCCGAGCACCCCGGCCAGCGACGGCCCTCTCTCCACCTGGAACAGCGCCGAGAACAGCGCTCTGACCTGGGCGGATTCGAGGCGTTCCGGCAGCGGGAGGAGGCCGGCGACGAGCTCGGGGTCCGGCGGCTCCGCCGGTGGCGCCGCCGGCCAGGTGGCCGGGCGGCCGGGCCCGGCGAACCAGGCGCGCACGTGGGCGAGCCGTTCGGCGGCCCAGGGGTCGCCCGGCGCCAGGCGGGCCTCGGCGAGCGGCAGGTCGTAGCAGGTGGCGTGCAGGGCGGCGCACACCTGGGAGAAGGCGGGCGGCTTGGCGGGCAGGTCGGCGAGCGGGATCTCGCTGATCTCGGCGAGGAGCGCCGCGGCGGCGTCGTCGGTCCTGGCCTTGGCCACGAACGCGTCGAACTCCTGGTACCAGCGGTTCATCGCGGCCCGGTCGGGCGGGCCGTCGTCGCCGCGCTCGCGCAGCCAGCGGATCATCCGGGCGGGCAGGTACGGTTCGAGCGGATCGCCGGCCACGGACCGGAGCACGACCGGGATCGCGCGGAAGACGGCCCCGCAGGCGCGGCAGGCGTGCCGCCGCCGGTTCGGCAGGCGGCCCGGCAGCGGCACGGGATGCGGGTCCCCGCACTGGACGCACCTCACGGCGGCTCCCTTCACCACGGCACCGCCAGCGCCGAGGAGGTCACCAGTTCGGCGCCCAGGTCGCTCTTGACCTCGGCCTGCCCCTTGCCGAGCACCAGGCCGCGCCTGCCCGCGCCGATGGCCCACTCGATCATGCGGACGTAGCCGTCGAAGTACAGGTGCTTGCGCCCGCCCTGCTCGACGGGGACGGCGCCCCAGCTCAGGCAGATGGGCCAGGCGGCGTGGTCGAGGATGAGCGACAGGCCGAGCAGCCTCCCGCGCCGCCGGTACGTCAGCGCGACGCATTCGCCGCTGCCGATCAGCGCCTCCAGGTAGGGCAGCGGGAGCGGCGGGGCGGGGGTGAGCCGGCTGCGGTGCTTGAGGTCGTTCTCGGCGCGCATCCGGGCCGCCTCGTCGGCGCTGACCAGCTCGCCGGCCGGACCGACGCGAACCGACAGTTCGGCGGCGATGGTTCGGGCGCGCCTGCGCAGGGAGTCGCGGCGGCGCGGGTCGAGCACGGCGTACCACTGGTCCAGGTCGGGCCAGGGCAGGGCGAGCGTGGCCAGCGGCGCGGTCGGCAGGCGGAGCCTGAGCCGGCCGGGCAGCCGGGCGGCCTCGCCGTCCGACACCTCACGCCAGACGGTGCCCCGCCAGCCGGGGCCGAGGTGGCGGCGCAGCGCGCGCGTGCAGGCGGGCAGCAGGTCGGGGTCGGGGTCGCCGCGCCACCACCAGCCCTTCTGCGACCGGTTGGCGGGCGCGTGCACGTCCACGACGCCGGCGGGCCCGCGCCGGTCGGCGTAGGCGCCGCGCCGCAGCCTGGGTGAGCGCAGTGAGGCCGCCACCGCTCCCACGGCCCGGCCGTCGCGTCGTGCCACCGCCAGCGCGAGGGGCGCCTGCGCGCTCCAGGCGTAGGCGCGCAGCAGGTCGTACCGCCAGGTCACCCGCTGGCCGGCGGCCTGGCGTAACTCCTCCCAGTCGCCGGGCTCGGGGTCGTGGCGCGGGTCCAGCAGCTCGACCCTCATCCGATCGCCCACCGGGGGACGGCCACCAGCCGCATGGGCAGGTAGTCGAAGCCGAGCGAGCGCTTCACGTCGACGAACCCGCGGCCGGCGAACAGCCGTTCGGCGCGGCCGGCGGTCGCGTGGGCGATGATCCGGACGTAGCTGTCGAAGTACAGGTCTTTCCGGCCGCCCTCCTCGGCGGGCAGGGCCGCCCAGGGCCCGTACATGGGCGTGGTGGGATGGTCGTAGACGACGGCGAAGGCCAGGAGCCGGTCGCCCTCGTGGTAGGAGACGGTCCGGACGTCGTCGCGCCGGATCAGCTCGGCGAAGTAGGCGGCGGTCAGCGGCAGGCGGCGGTCGAGCGCGGCGGCCACCCAGCCCTGCGGCGTCGTGGGCGCGGTCAGCCGGGCGGCGTGGCGCTCGTGCAGCCGGGCCAGCTCGGCGGGGTCGAGGTCGGCGCGGCCGTTGCCCTCCACGACGGTCAGCGTGCCGTCCTCCTCGATCCGCCTGATCTGGCGGCGCAGCGTGGAGCGGCGGTTGCGGCTGAGCGTGGCGATCCACCCGTCGCGGGCGGGCCAGCGTACGGGAAGCTGTGTGGTGCCCGGGGACTGGCGGACCAGGGCGCCGGCCCTGGCGACGAGCGGCAGCGCGGCTTCGGTGACCATCCGGTAGACGACCCCGGCCAGCCGCCAGCCGAACTCGGCGGCGGCGGCCCGCTCGAAGCCCCTGATGAGCTCGCGCCCTTCGGCGCCGCCGGGCAGGCACCAGGTGGGGCCGTTGGAGTGGGCGGGCAGGCGCACGTCGAGCACGAGCGGCCCGCGTCCGGACCGGATCGCGCCCACCGCGCCGACGATGCGCCCCGCCTCGTGGACGACGCACAGGAGGGGCCGGGCCCACGATCGCTCGAAGGAGGCGCGGATCACGTCATAGGACCAGATGGCCGTCAGGTCGTGGCTGCGGCGGAAGTCTTCCCAGCCGTCGGGCTCGGGGTCTCGCCCTGGCTGTAAGAAGCTGAACTTCACGATGTGCCCTATTCGGATTAGGCATAACAACTCTGCATCAGACTTATGGCCTGTTAAGAATCGCAGTATATGTCTGCTTTGATCATGGACGCGCATCAACACCTGGTGCGTGAATCTGCTGCCCGAGCATCACCAGTGCACGGCGTTTCACCAGGGGAAACAGCATGAAAGTTGGCGTCACCGGAGGTAACGGCTTCATCGGCCGCTACGTCTGTGAGGAGTTAGCCACCCGCGGTCACACCCCCGTCGTCTTCGACCACCGCGATCGCGGCGCCGGAAGCTTCGAGTTCATGCTCGGCGACATCAGGGATGCCACGGCGATGGTCGAGCTGGCCGCGCACACCGACGCGATCATCCACCTCGCCGCCGTCCTCGGCACCCAGGAGACCATCGACAACCCGCGCCCCGCGGCCGAGACCAACCTCTCCGGCGGCCTGAACTTCCTCGAGGCCGTCACCCAGTACGACCTGCCCGGCGTCTACATCTGCGTCGGCAACCACTGGATGGACAACAGCTACTCCATCTCCAAGACCGCCGTCGAGCGTTTCGTGCGCATGTTCAACGCGCACCGCGGCACCCGCGTCAACCAGGTCCGCGTCGTCAACGCCTACGGCCCCCGCCAGATGGCCGCCCCGCCCTTCGCTCCCGGCAAGGTACGCAAGATCACCCCGGCGGTGATCTGCCGCGCGCTGTCCGGCATGCCGGTCGAGCTCTACGGCGGCGGCACGCAGATCTCCGACATGGTCTGGGTCGGCGACGTCGCCCGCGGCCTGGTGTCGGCGCTCGAGGCCGCCGCCGCGGGCAACACCCTGGACCACGTCGTCGAGGTCGGCCCCGTCGAGTCCGCGAGCATCCGCACGATCGCCGAGCTGATCATCGACCTGTGCGTGGAGCGCGGGCACGACCGCGTCCCGATCGTCGACCTGCCGATGCGTCCGGGCGAGACCCCGGACACCGCCGTCACCGCCGACCCGGAGACGCTGCGCGCGGTCGGCATCGACCCCGCCACCCTCGTGTCGCTGTCGGAGGGCATGGCCAAGACCGTCGACTGGTTCATCGAGAACCGCGGCACCCACTGGAACAGCCCTTCATGAGACACCTGGTGGTCCTCGGCGGCTCGGACGGCACGGTCAGCGCCTTCCGCGCCGCCCGGCGGCTCGGCCTGGCGACGATCTGCGTCGACATGCGGGCCGACGCGCCGGGGGCCGTGGAGGCCGACGAGTTCCTGCACGTCAGCACCCGTGACGTGGCCGCCGTCGCGGCCGCGTTGCGGGGCCGGGCCGACCTGGCCGGCATCCTGGCTCCGGGCAGCGACATCAACCTTCCGTCGCTGGTCGAGCTGGCCGGCCTGCTCGGCCTGCCCTGCGGGGTGCCGGAGGAGACGCTGCGCGCCTCCACGGACAAGATCTACTTCCGCCGGGTGTGCGAGCGGATCGGCCTGCCCGGACCGCGTTACGCCGATCGGCCGCAGGACCGGCCGCCGCTGCCGGTCATCGTCAAGCCCGTCGACTCCGGCAGCTCGCGCGGCATCACCGTCATCCGCGAGCAGGCCGAGCTGGGCCCGGCGATCGAGCACGCGGCGGCCGTCTCCCCCAGCGGCCGGTTCGTCATCGAGGAGCTGCTGACCGGGCAGGACCTCTGCGCGGAGGCCATGCTGCAGGACGGCAGGATCGCCCTGCTCGGCCTGAGCAGGCGCGTCACCGAGCCGCCCGGGGTGGTCGCCGTCGGCCACGACATGCTGCCCCCCGGCGCCCTCGACAAGGAGGTCGCCCGGCAGCTCGAACTCCTCTGCGCGGAGATCGGCTACACCGACGGCCCGCTCAACGCCGACCTGTTCGCCGACGGCGGCGAGGTCCGGCTGATCGAGATGGGCGCGCGGATCGGCGGCAACGGGCTGGGCGAGGCGCTCGGGCTGATGCACGGAGTGGACACCGTCGAGGCGACCGTCCGCATGGCGATCGGCGAGCGTCCCGACCTGACGCCGGCCCGGTGCGGGCCGGCCTCGGTACGGGTGCTGCGCGCGCCCGTGGCCGGCACCCTGGTCGCCATCCGGGGCCTGGAGTCGCTGCCCGGCAGCGCCGAGGTCGTCGTGGTGGCCAGGCCGGGAGACCCGGTGGCGCCGTACACCGAGTGCCGCGCCAAGCTCGGCTACGTCGTCGACCACGAGCCGCCCGACCTCGACGCGCTGATCACCGTCGATGTCCGTTGAGGTCATGGCGGCGGGAGTCCCGGCGGTCAGGTTCTCCCCGGTGAGGTGGGAGCGGGCCTACCGGCGCGCGGTGCGCGCCGCGTTCGCCCGCGTCCCCTTCTACCGGGACCAGTGGGTACGGGCCGGGCGGGCGCTCGGTGAGCCGGTGCCCACCCCGAGCACCGAGCTGGCTGGTCAGCTCCACCGCCTGTGCCCGTTCGCCCGGCCCTACGATCAGGGCGCGGAGGCGAGCCCGTGGATCGGCCCGGCCGGTGACCTGCGGGCCGCGCTGGCCGTGGCGGGCGCGGGCGGCCGGGCGCCGGTGCTGGAGGTGCGCCGGGCCGTGCTCGACCGCCGCGCGCTCGGCCCGGGCCGGCGCTACGGCGTGCTGCTCCATCCGGACGCCGACGTCGTGCACGAGCGGCGGCGGCGCGAGCTGAACGAGCCCGCCCTGCGCCTGGCCGAGACGGCCGGGCGGGCGGTCGTGGTCGGCGAGCGGGAGGCCGTGGCGGAGTTCCTGCCCGCGCTGGCCGGGGTCGAGACGCGCGTGCTGGAGCGGACCGGCCTGGCGGGCGCCGGTGACCTGATCCACGACCCGCACCTCGGCTACTACGCCGCGCGCGCCGCGTGCGGCGAGATCCACCTGCTGTGGCGGCGCTTCCACGCCCGGCCCGCGGCCGGCTCGCCCGCGGTCACCGCGCTGCTCAGGCGCAGGCCGACGCTGGTCGACGTGGTCCCGGAAGGGGCCGCCGCACTCGGCCGCTGCCCCGGCCACGGCACCCCGACCCTTGGAGTGACCCCGTGATCACCATGATCAGGGCCAACCTGGTGACGCTCGTCGCCGGCCTCGTGGCCGTCGCACTGGCCGGGCTGGTCCGCTTCGTCCTGCCGTACGAGCAGGACATCACCACGCTGTGGGGCTTCCTCGTCAAGCTCACCCCGCAACTGGCCGCGATCGTGGCCATCGCGTGGCTGGACGTGGAGACCGCGCGCAGGCTTCGGCTGCACCTGGTCGTCCTGCCCGCGCTGTTCCTGGGCTTCCTGCTCTACTTCGTGCCCGGAACGTTCATCGCGGCCATGGACATCGAGGAGGGCCTGAGCACCTTCGAGGAGCTCTATCTGCACGTCGTGGTGTTCGTGCCGTTCCTCATCGTGGCGCTGCTGCTGGCCTACCGGCTGGGCGGCGGGTCGCGGGAGGGCGTGCTGCGGACCGGCCTGGCGATGTCGATCCTGCACGTGTCGGGGCTTGAGGACCTGGTGGCGGTCCTGATGAACCGCAGCCTGGAGACCATCCCCGAGGTGTGGGCGTGGGCCGACCACATCACCGTGCGCCTCGGCCACCCGGCGACCAGGACCGAGGTGTACGTGTTCATCACCGTGCACGTGGTGGCGGCGCTGCTCGTGCTGTTCGTGCCGCGGCGATGGCTCCGGAGATCTCCTCAAACCGACTGAATACGGTTATCGTTTGCGTGCCGGGCATGCCGACCGGCCGGGACGCGGACGGGAGATCAGGGTGCGAGGACGAGCCACGATCCTGCTGCTGGCGTTGCTGGGCGCGGTCCTGGCGGGCTGCGGCGCGCCGGAGCAGGCAGGCGCCGGGCAGCTCACGCTGGCGGCCCCGCGTGACCTCGTCGCCGGGCCGCAGGACCCGTACTACGCGCACCAGACGCTGGGCGTGTGGGAGCCGCTGGTGACGGTGGACGACCGGCTGCGGCCGGTCCCGGCGCTGGCCGTCTCGTGGGAGCGGGCCGAGCGGGGGCGGCGCTGGACGTTCACGCTGCGCGACGGGGTGCGGTTCAGCGACGGGTCGCCGCTGACGGCTGAGGCCGTGGTCGCCAACGTCCGCCGGTTCCTGCGGATCGCGCCCCGCCAGTCGGCGTTCTTCAGCCTCGACGCCGGGATGGAGGCGGCCTACGGCAAGCTCCGCGACGTGCGGGCCGAGGCGGGCAGGGTGACGTTCGAGCTGGCCGAACCGGTGGCCGACCTGCCGGCCAGGATCGCCGGGTTCTTCAGCATGGTGCAGTCGCCGAAGGCGTTCGCCGCCTCGGGCGACTTCACCGGCCAGCCGGTCGGGACCGGCCCGTACAGGCTCGTGGAGTGGGTGAAGGGGCAGCGGGCGGTGCTGGCCGCCAACCCGCACCACCACGGCGGCGCGCCCGCCTACGACCGGATCGTGGTCCGGGTGATCCCCGACGCGAACGCGCGCGTGGCGGCGCTGCGGGCGGGCGAGGTCGACGGGCTGATCGACAAGGGCGCGCTGCTGCCGGGGCAGGTGGGCGCGGTGGCCGCCGACCCCGGCTTCCGGGTGGTGCGCAGCCCGTCGGTGCTGACGCACTACCTGACGTTCAACGCCTCGCGCGGCCCGTTCGCCGACGCCCGGTTACGGGAGGCGGCCGAGCTGGCCGTCGACCGGCGGGCCGTCGCGCGCACGCTGCTCGGGGGCACGGCGACGGCGGGCGGGGCGTTCCTGTCGCCGGTCTTCGGCGAGCTCGCCGCCCCGGGCCTGGGCGCCCCGCACGACCCGGGACGGGCCCGCGAGCTGGTCGCCGCCGCCGGCGCGCCGGCCGAGCCGGTGTCGATCCTCGTCTCGTCCGCCGAGACGGGGCAGTTCCCGTACCCTGGCATCGCCGAGGTGCTGCGGGCCGCGCTGGAGCAGGCGGGGCTGCCCGCCCGCGTGACGGTGGCCGAGGCCACCAAGGCGGTGATGGAGGCCGGCGACTACGACCTCTTCCTGAGCGCGTACAGCGTGCCGAACGGCGACCCCGACTACCTGTTCCGGCGGTTCCTGCGCTCCGACGCGGCGTGGAACACCGAGCGGCGGCTCGGCTACCGCAGCGCCGCCTTCGACGACCTGGTCGACGAGGCCGCCGTCGAGACCGATCCGGGCGCCCGGCGCGAGCTGTACCACCGCGTCCAGCGGATGCTCGCGGCCGACCGGCCGATGATCCCGCTGGCCTACCAGGACAACGCGATCGTCACGACGAGCCGGGTCGGCGGCGTGCGGCAGAGCGTGGCGTACGTGGTGGACCTGGGCGCGCTCGTCCCGCGACGGTGACGGCCGTCGTCCTGCGGCGCGGCGCGGAGCTGCTCCTCGCGCTGCTGGCGGTGTCGATGCTGGTGTTCCTGCTGACGTCGCTGGCGCCGGGCGACCCGGCTGAGGAGATCCTGCGGCGCGGCGGCGTGCAGCCGACGGCGGCCGGCGTGGCGGCGCTGCGGGCCGAGCTCGGCCTCGACCAGCCGCTGTTCACCCGCTACCTGCGCTGGCTGGGCGGGGTGGCGGGCGGCGACCTCGGCCGGTCCTACGCCGACCGGTCCCCGGTGGCCGCCGAGGTGTTCTCGCGGGTCCCGGCGACGCTGCGGCTGGCGGGGGCGTCGGCGCTGGTCGCGGTGGGGCTCGCGGTGCTCGCCTCGGTCCGCCTCGCCCTGCGGCCGCGCGCGCCGCTCAGCCGGGCGATCGCGCTGGTGACGGTGGCGCTGACGGGCGTGCCGCCGTACATCGTCGGCATCCTGCTGATCAGCGTCGTGGCGGTCGGCCTGCGTGCGCTGCCCACGGGCGGCGACACCGGCCCGGGCGCGGTGGTGCTGCCCGCGCTCACGCTCGGGCTGGCGGGCGCGGCGACGCTGCTGCGGCTGCTGCGCGCCGACCTCGCCGACGCGCTGCGGCAGCCGTTCGTCCGGCTGGCCGCCGCGAAGGGGCTGCGTGCCCGGCGGACGGTCCTGGTGCACGCCGTACGGGTGGCCGCGCCGAACGCCGTCACCGCCGCCGGGGTGGTGCTCGCCGAGCTGCTGGCCGGGGCGGTGGTGGTGGAGACGCTGTTCGCCTGGCCGGGCCTGGGGCAGCTCGCGGTGACGGCGATCCGGCAGCGCGACGTGCCGGTGGTGCAGGCGTACGTGCTCGTCACCGGGGCCGCGATCGTGCTGCTGCTGGCGTGCGTGGAGCTGTGCCTGGCGGCGTGCGACCCGAGGGTGCGGCGGCGATGAGGGGACGCGCCGGGCAGGCGCTGCTCGCGGCGGTCGTGCTGTTCTGCCTGGTCACGCCACTGGTGTCGGGGCACGATCCGCACGCGCCCGACCTGGGGCGGGCCATGCTGCCGCCCGGTGGCGAGCACTGGCTGGGCACCGACCAGCTCGGCCGCGACCTGCTCACCAGGACGGCGGCCGCAGGCCGTACGTCGCTGCTGGTGGCGCTGGCGGTGACGGCGGCCACGACGGCGCTCGGCGCGGTGACGGGCGCCGCCGCCGGGCTGGCCGGCGGGGTCGCGGACCGCCTGCTGGGCTTCGCCGCGACCGTGGCGCTCGCCCTGCCGGGGCTCACGCTGGCGCTCGCGCTGGCGGGCGTGCTGCGGCCCGGGTACGGCACGGTGCTGGCCGCGCTGGTGCCGCTCGGCTGGGTGAGCTGCGGGCTCGTCGCCCGCACCGCGACCCGGCAGGCGGCCGCCTCCGATCACGTGCTGGCGGTGCGGGCCATCGGCGCGTCACGCCTCTACCTGCTGCGGCGCACGATCGGGCCGGAGCTGGCCGGTCCGCTGCTGACCGTCGCCACGGCCGACTTCGCCAGGGCGCTGGTCGCGGTCACGTCGCTGAGCTTCCTGGGGGCCGGGCTGCCGCCGCCCGACACCGACTGGGGCGGCATGGTGAGCGAGGCCACGCCGCTGCTGGTGGCCGCGCCCCGGCTGGCCGTCGTGCCCGCGCTCGCCCTGGCCGTCACCGGCCTCGCCGTCGCGCTCGTGGCCGACGCGCGGCGGGCGGCTCAGTCGGCTCAGGCGGGCGGGAGCCGGTAGACCGACACGTGCGAGCGCGAGTCGGCGGTGAACTCCGCCCCGCTCCAGTCGGCGTGCCGCGACTCCAGCTCGAACCCGGCGAGCTGCGCCATCAGGTCGAGCTCGGCCGGCCACACGTAACGCTGCGGGGTGCGGAACAGCTCCGCCTGCCGCCCGTCGCCGAACGTGAAGTGGTGCGACACGACGAGCTGCCGCACCACGTCGTAGGTGTCGAGCCCGATGTAGCCGGGCTCGCTGTGGTAGACCATCGCCTGCTGGCCCGGCGGGAGCTTGCGCAGCTCGGGCACCCAGAGCTCGATCACGAACCGGCCGCCGGGCGACAGGTGCCGGGCCGCGTTGCGGAAGCAGGCGACCTGCTCGGCCTGGGTGAGCAGGTTGCCGATCGTGTTGTAGACGAGGTAGACGAGCGAGTACGCGCCCGGGGCGACCGCGCTCGCCATGTCGCCGGCGACCACCGGGATCGCCGCCTCGCCGGCCTTGGTGCGCAACTGGTCGATCATCGGCCGGGACAGCTCGATGCCGGTGACGGGCACCCCCCGCTCGGCCAGCGGCACCGCGACCCGGCCGGTGCCGATGGCGAACTCCAGCGCCCGCCCGCCGCCCGCGAGCGCGGCGAGCCGGTCGACCGCGGGCTTGAGCACCTCCGGCGCGAACATGCCGGTGCCCGGCGTGTCGTAGCGGCGCGCGGTCTCGGCGTCCCAGATCTCCTCCTGTCGCATGCTCCCCACCCTGACCCGGCGGCGTCCGGGCTGTCCACCGCTTCACGGCCGGGTGAGCGCGACACGTGAGGACCGGATTTGGTGATCGGCTGACTACGCTGCGCAGTTTTCTCTAGGTTGCGACAGGAGCGCCGCTCCCCCGCCCGCAGTCAGAAAGGATCACGTATGTCGAGGGTCAGATCGATCGTCGTCTGGACGGCGGTCGCGATCGCCGGAGCGGTCGCCTGGGGCGTCCTGGCGCTGTCGCGGGGCGAGAGCGTGTCGGCGGTCTGGATGGTCGCCGCCGCGCTCGGCTCGTACGCGATCGCGTACCGGTTCTACGCCCGGTTCATCGCCCGTACGGTGCTCGGCGTCGACGACCGCAGGGCCACGCCGGCGGAGCGGCTCGACAACGGCGTGGACTTCCAGCCGACGGACCGGCGGGTGCTGTTCGGCCACCACTTCGCGGCCATCGCCGGGGCGGGGCCGCTGGTGGGGCCGGTGCTGGCGGCGCAGATGGGCTACCTGCCCGGCACCATCTGGATCATCGTGGGGGTGATCCTGGCCGGGGCCGTCCAGGACATGGTGGTGCTGTTCTTCTCGCTGCGGCGCGACGGCAAGAGCCTGGGCCAGATGGTGCGCGAGGAGATCGGGCCGATCGGCGGGGCGGCGGCGCTCGTCGCGGTCTTCGCCATCATGATCATCCTGCTGGCGGTGCTGGCGCTGGTCGTCGTCAACGCGCTGGCCGCCTCGCCCTGGGGCGCCTTCTCCATCGCGATGACCATCCCCATCGCCCTGTTCATGGGCTTCTACCTGCGGGTCCTGCGGCCCGGCCGGGTGGTCGAGACGTCGGTCATCGGGGTGGCGCTGCTGCTGCTGGCCATCGTGGGCGGCAGCTGGGTGCAGGACTCCGCGCTGGCCGGGGTGTTCACGCTCAGCCCGCAGACGCTGGTCGTCTGCCTGGTCGTGTACGGGTTCTTCGCCTCGGTGCTGCCGGTGTGGATGCTGCTGGCGCCGCGCGACTACCTGTCGACGTTCATGAAGGTCGGCACGATCGGGCTGCTGGCGGTGGGGGTGGTGGTCGCGGCCCCGGTGCTGCGCAACGAGGCAGTGACCGAGTTCGCGCTGACCGGGGACGGGCCGGTGTTCGCCGGGGCGCTGTTCCCGTTCGTGTTCATCACGATCGCCTGCGGGGCGCTGTCGGGCTTCCACGCGCTCATCTCGTCGGGCACCACGCCGAAGATGATCCAGAAGGAGTCGCAGATCCGGCTGATCGGCTACGGCGGGATGCTCACCGAGTCGTTCGTCGCGATCATGGCGTTGATCGCGGCCAGCGTGCTGGAGCCGGGGCTCTACTACGCGATGAACGCCCCGGCGGGGCTGCTCGGGTCCACCGCCGAGAGCGCGTCGGCGGCGGTGGCGCGGCTCGGGTTCACGATCTCGCCCGAGGACCTGACGGCAGCGGCGGCGGCCGTGGAGGAGAGCACGATCATCGCGCGGACCGGCGGGGCGCCCACGCTGGCCGTCGGCATCTCCGAGATCATGGCGGCGGTGTTCGGCGGCGCGGCGTTCAAGGCGTTCTGGTACCACTTCGCGATCATGTTCGAGGCGCTGTTCATCCTCACGACGGTCGACGCGGGGACCAGGGTCGGGCGGTTCATGCTCCAGGACACGCTGGGCAACGTATGGAAGCCGATCGGGCGGGTGAGCTGGAAGCCGGGCCTGTGGGCGACCAGCGCCGTGGTGGTGCTGGCGTGGGGCTACTTCCTGTGGGCGGGGGTCAACGACCCGCTCGGCGGGATCAACCAGCTCTTCCCGCTGTTCGGCATCGCGAACCAGCTTCTGGCGGCGGTGGCGCTGACGCTGGCGACGACGCTGCTGATCAAGTCGGGCAAGCTCCGCTGGGCGTGGGTGACCGGCGTGCCGTTGGCCTGGGACGTCGCGGTCACGCTCACCGCGAGCTGGCAGAAGGTGTTCGACGCCGACCCGAAGATCGGCTTTTTCGCGCAGCGCGAGCTGTACGCCGAGGCGCTGGCGGCGGGCCGGGTGCTGGCCCCGGCGCGGAGCCTCGACCAGATGCGGACCGTCGTCACCAACTCCACCGTGGACGGCGTCCTGGCGGCGCTGTTCGCCGTGCTCGTGCTGGTCGTCATCGCCGACGCGGCCGTGGTGTGCGTGCGCGCGCTCCGCTCCCGCGAGCCGCTGCCGCTCAAGGAGGCCCCGTACGTGGAGTCGGCCCTCGTCGCGCCGTCGGGGCTGTTCGCCACCCCGGGCTCGCGGTCGTCGTGAAGGCGCTGCGTTTCCTGCGCTGGTACGTGCGCGAGCTGACGGGGACGGCGGCCTACGAGCGGTACACGGACGCGCACGCGGCCCACGGCGGGACGCCGATGTCGCGGCGCGAGTACGAGCGGCGGCGATCGGACCTGCGCGAGGCGGCGCCGGAGAGCCGCTGCTGCTGACCCGGAACTTTCGGCCTCAGCGGGGACGTACGGCCGGCCCTCTTGAATAACCCACACTATTGGTAGGAAAATCAGGCATCTATTCCTTCGTGAAGGGAAAGATCGTGCCTCTGCCTGATTTCCTGATCGCCGGCGTGCCCAAGGCGGGGACCACCGCCCTGCACACCGCGCTGCGGCGGCACCCGGACCTGTTCCTGTCCCGGGTCAAGGAGCCGAAGTTCTTCCTCACCGACGGCCCGCCCCCGCACACGGGCGGCCCGGGCGACGCCGACACCTACCGCGAGCACGTCTGGCGCCGCACGGACTACGAGGCGCTGTTCGCCGACGCTCCCCCGGGCGCGCTCACCGGCGAGTCCACCCCCTTCTACCTGTACGACACGGCCGCCCAGCGGCGCATCCACGCCCTCATCCCTGAGGTCAAGATCATCCTGACGTTACGGGACCCGGTCGAGCGGGCGCACTCCAACTGGACACACCTTTGGTCGGCCGGGCTGGAGCCCATCGGCGACCTGGTGCGCGCCTGCGAGGCCGAGCCCAAGCGGATCGCCGACGGCTGGGGGCATTTCTGGCACTACACCGGCCTCGGCCGTTACGGCGAGCAGCTCGCCCACCTGTTCAGCCTGTTCCCCCGCGAGCAGGTGCTGATCTTCCGCTACCGCGACGTCGTCGACCGGCCCGCCGCCACCCTGGACCAGGTCTGCGCCTTCCTCGGCGTCCGCACCGGCGTGCTCACCGAGGTGCCCCGGCAGAACGTGACCGCCCACCCCCAGGCCGGCGCCCGGCACGCCGTGCTCGCCACCCTCCGCAGACGGCTGCCCGCGCCCCTGGCCGGGCCCGTCGAGGGCCTGCTCCAGCGGCGCGGCCAGGCCCGCCGCCCGCTGGAGTGGGAGCAGCGGCAGCGGCTCATCCCCTGCTTCGCCGACGACATCCGGCTGCTCCAGGAGCTCACCGGCGACGACTACGGCGACTGGCTCCGGCACCGGCCGCGCTCCGGCGGCCTCGTCGGCGTCCGGCCGCCCGGCCAGCGGCAGGCGCGCAACGGCCGCCGGAGCTGACGCCGCGCCGCCCGGTCAGCGCAGTTCGGTGCGCAGTTCGGTGCGCAGCTCGTGCGCGCCGTCCGCGCGGGTGAACTCGTAGTACAGCCGTACGCCGCCGCCGGGCAGGTCGACGATGTCCAGGTAGCGCAGGCCGCCTCCGCCGTGCGGGGAGGCGGCCGCGGGCGCCCCGCCCACCGGCGTCAGCTCGGCCGGGCCCGCGCCGACGGCGACGCCGGTGCGCTCCTCGTAGTTCTCCGCGGCGTCCGCCCGGCCGTCGTAGAAGGCCAGCACCCGGTCTGCGGCGAACCGCACCGCGCTCACCCGCACCCCGCGCGCGTCCCACAGGCCCGGCCTGCCGCTGAGCGCCGTGCCGTGCCACGTCCACTCCAGGCCGTCGGCGCTGGTGGCGTAGTCGGTGACCATCTGGTCGGCCTCGTCGGGGTCGGCCAGCGGATGGCAGGAGGCCCACAGGTGCCAGACGCCGTCCCGCTGGACGACGACCGTGTCCTTCACCCCGGTCTTCGGGTCGCCGGGCAGGACGGTGACGCGCGAGCGCGGGTCGAACCCGGCCGGGTCCGCGGCCTCCAGCACCTCCACCCGCCAGTGCTTGGTGCCCTCGGTGGCGCAGCTCAGGTAGAGCCGCCAGCGCCCGTCCGGCAGGCGCACCAGCGCGGGCCGCTCCAGCGACTCGGCGTCCATCTGCTCGCGCGTGACCGTCGTCAGCGTCTCGAACCGCTCGCCGTCCGCCGAACGGGCGACCACCACCGCGTACCCGCGCCCCTGCCCGACCGGGCGGCGCAGCCGGTAGGCGAGGTAGATCAGCCCGTCCGCCGCGACGGCGCTCGGCGCGCCCGCCCAGTGCCCCTCACCGGGTGACGGCGGCGCGACCGCCACCACGGAGCGGTCCGGGTCGGGCAGGAAGGCGTTCTCATCGATCGACATGGGCGCGACACTAGGCGACGACGCACGGCGCTTCACGGACCCTGACCCTCCCTTGGACGTTCCCTGCTCCACGCATAGTCGTTCCCTTCCGCAACCCCTCGGGGGTTCCTGTCCGCCCCGGGGTCTCCTGGGGCTCGTGGTCGTCGGTGGCGTACGGGCCGGCTCAGGGGAGAGCGGCGCGGGCGTGGGCGCGGACGTCGGCGTCCGGGTCGGACAGGGCGGCGCGCAACGCCTCGGCCACCTCGGGCCTGCCCGCCCAGCGCGACAGCGCGAGCACGGCCGCCTTGCGCACGTCCAGGTTGGCGTCCGACAGCGCCCCGGCGAGCGGCCCGCAGGCGGTCTCCGCCTCGGCGGCGGCCAGGCAGCGGGCCGCGCCGACCCGTACCTCCCAGGCGGGGTCGCGGAGCGCCCGCGCCGCCTCGGCGGTGAGCGGGGCGCCGGTCGCCCCCGACGCCTCCAGCGCGGCGGCGCGTACGAGCGGGTCGGCGTCGGCGGCGAGCGCGGAGAGGGCGGCGAGCGCGGCGGACGGCTTGCCGATGAGCCCCAGCCCCTTGGCCACCCACACGCGCACCTCGCGCGACGGGTCGGCGGCGGCCCCGGCGACGCGGTCGGCCTCGTCGAGCGAGACCAGCCCCCGGATCGCCTCGACGCGGACCCGGCGGTCGGGGTCGGCGAGCCCTGCGGCGAAGGTTTCGGCCCCGGCCAGCCGCAGGGCGCGCAGCACGTCGAGCGCGCACGCCCGCACCACCGCGTCGGCCCCGCCGAGCTGCCCGGCCAGGGCGGCGCCCAGCTCGGGCGTGGCGGGCAGCACCTCGACGAGCTCCTTGAGCGCGGTGGCGGCGGCGCGCCGCACGGTGCCGTGGGCGTCGCCGAGCGCGGCGGCCAGCGCGGCGCCGGTGCCCTCGGGGACGACCTCGGTGAGCGTGGCGACGGCGGCCCGCCTGACCTTGGGGTCGGGGTCCGACAGGTACGGGCCGAGCCGGTCGGCGGTGGGCTGCTCCTCGGCCAGCCGGTGCAGCTCCAGGATGCGCGGCGAGCGGCCGACGGCGGCCCGGCCGGTGGGCGCGGCGGCGGCACGCCGTACGGGGGTGGCGGTGTGCGCGCCGAGCACGACCGGTTCGGCGGCCACGGGCGCGTACTCGGGCACGGGCACCAGGTAGGGCTCGACCGGGCGTTTGACGAACTCCATCGCGCCGTCGTCGCGCTTGCGCAGGTTGAGGTGGAACAGCCAGGTCGCGTCGTCGCGGGCGGGCAGGTCGGCCCGCTCGTGGTAGAGGCCCCAGCGGCTCTCGGTGCGGGTCAGCGAGGCGCGGGCGGCCATCTCGGCGCAGTCGCGGATGAAGTCGACCTCCACGCAGCGCATGAGCTCGTGCGGGGTGCGCGCGCCCATCGCGGCGACCTCCTCGCGCATGCGCTCGAACGACTCCAGCGCGAGGTCCAGCTTGGCGGCGGTCTTGGGCGGCGTCACGTAGTCGTTGACGAACCGGCGCAGCTTGTACTCGACCTGCTGCTGCGGCGGCCCGTCCGGGTGGCGCAGCGGGCGGTAGACCAGCTCGTGGGCGGCGGCGACCTGATCGGCGGGCAGCGCGTCGGGCGACCCGCCGGACCCGGCGACCCGGGCGGCGGCGTGCGCGCCGGCCAGGTCGCCGAAGACGAACGCGCCGATCATGTAGTTGTGCGGCACGCAGGCCAGGTCCCCGGCCGCGTAGAGGCCGGGCACGGTCGTCGCGCCGTGCTCGTCCACCCACACCCCGGAGGCCGAGTGGCCGCCGCACAGGCCGATCTCCGAGATGTGCATCTCCACGTCGTGGGTGCGGTAGTCGTGGCCGCGCCCGGCGTGGAAGGTGCCGCGCGTGGGCCGTTCGGTGGTGTGCAGGATGTTCTCCAGCGCCCCGATGGACTCCTCCGGCAGGTGCGTGAGCTTGAGGTAGATCGGCCCCCGCGCGGAGGCGATCTCGGCGGCCACCTCGGCCATCATCTGGCCCGACCAGTAGTCGGAGTCGACGAAGCGCTCCCCCCGGTTGTTGACCTGGTAGCCGCCGAACGGGTTGGCCACGTAGGCGCAGGCCGGGCCGTTGTAGTCCTTGATCAGCGGGTTGATCTGGAAGCACTCGATGCCGCTGAGCTCGGCCCCCGCGTGGTAGGCCATGGCGTGGCCGTCACCGGCGTTGGCGGGGTTCTCGTACGTGCCGTACAGGTAGCCGCTGGCGGGCAGGCCGAGCCTGCCGCAGGCGCCGGTCGCCAGGATGACCGCGCCCGCGCTCACCGTGACGAACCGCCCGGACCGGGTGTCGAACCCGGCCACGCCGACGGCCCGGCCGCCGGAGGTGAGCACCCGTACGGGCATGACCCGGTTCTCGATGCGCACCTTCTCGCGGATGTCGCGGCGGCGCAGCACCCGGTAGAGGACCTTCTTGACGTCCTTGCCCTCGGGCATGGGCAGCACGTAGCTGCCGGAGCGGTGGACGCGGCGCACCGCGTACTCGCCGTACTCGTCCTTCTCGAACTTGACGCCGTAGCGCTCCAGGCGGCGGACCATGTCGTGGCCCCGGGTGGCGGTCTGGTGGATCGTCCGCTGGTTGACGATCCCGTCGTTGGCCCGGGTGATCTCGGCGACGTAGTCCTCGGGGGTGGCCTTGCCGGGGATGACGGCGTTGTTCACCCCGTCCATGCCCATGGCGAGCGCGCCGCTGTGACGGACGTGCGCCTTCTCCAGCAGCAGGACGCGGGCGCCCCGCTCCGCCGCGGTGATCGCGGCCATCGTGCCCGCGGTGCCGCCGCCGACGACGAGCACCTCGCACTCCAGGTGCAGGCGGTCGTCGATCGAGGGGATCTCCATCTACAGCTCCTTCAGAATCCTGTCGCGCAGCCCGGCGTCCCGGCCGGCGCCGCGTACGGCGAAGGACGCGCGAATGCCGTGCCCGTTCCCGGGTCCGCCGAGCACCACGATCCGGTCGGCCAGCAGCAGCGCCTCGTCCACGTCGTGGGTGACGAAGACGACGGTCGCGCGGGTGCCGGCCAGCACGTCGAGCAGCAGGCGTTGCATCTGGGCGCGGGTCTGGGCGTCGAGCGCGCCGAACGGCTCGTCCATCAGCACCGCGCGGGGCGCGGCCACGAGCGCGCGGGCGAGCTGCACGCGCTGCCGCATGCCGCCGGACAGCTCGCGCGGCAGCTTGCCCTCGGCCCCGGCCAGCCCCACCCGGTCGATCCACTCCAGCGCCGCCGCGGTCCGCTCCCGCCTGCCGACCTTGCGGATGCGCAGCGGCAGCTCGACGTTGCGCAGCACGCTGCGCCAGGGCAGCAGCCCGTCGTCCTGGAAGACCATGGCCCGTTCGGCCGAGGTGCCGGTGATCTCGGCGCCGCCGGCGCGGACCGTCCCGGCGGCGGGCGGGAGCAGCCCGGCCAGGGCGCGCAGCAGCGTGGACTTGCCGGAGCCGGACGCGCCCACGACGACCAGCACCTCGCCCGGCTCGATGTCCAGGTCGACGCCGCGCACGACCGGGTCGCGGCCGTAGCCGAGGGCCAGCCCCTCCAGCGTGAACCCGATCCCGGCGGGGGCGGCCCCGACGGCGGGCAGCACCGCGGTCATGACACACCGTCCCGCGCGGCCCGGGGCAGCCAGCGGGTGACCCGCCGCCCGGCCAGCTCCACGGCGGCCGAGGTGAGCCAGCCGAGCAGGCCGATGGTGAGCATCCCGACGATCACCGCCGGGTAGTCCACCAGCGTGTACGCCTGCCAGGTGCGGTAGCCGACGCCGAACTCCCCCGAGATCATCTCGGCCGAGATCACGCAGATCCACGACACGCCCATCCCGACCGACAGCCCGCCGGACACGCCGGGCAGGATGCCGGGCAGCACGACGTGCCGCAGCACGTGGAGGCGGCGCCCGCCGAGCGTCCTGACGGCGTCCTCCCACAGGGTGGGCAGCGCCCGGACGGCGTGCCGGGTGCTGACCAGGATCGGGAAGAACGCGGCGACGAAGGTGATGAACACGATGCCCTGCTCGTCGGTGGGGAACAGCAGGATCGCCACCGGGACCAGCGCGATCGCCGGGATCGGCCGGACCGCCTCCAGCAGGGGCAGCAGCACGTCCCGGGTCCGCGGCGACCTGCCGAGCGCGATGCCCGCGGCGACGCCCGCGACCGTGGCCAGCCCGAACCCGGTGAGGATGCGGATCAGGCTCTGCAGCAGGTCGAGCGCGAACACCGGGGTGACGAGCTGCCGGGCGGCCTCCCCCGCGATCTCGTCGAGCGTGGGCAGCCGGTCGAACCTGAGCCACAGCCGGGCGTCGGCGGCGGTGAGCGCCTGCCACAGCCCGGCCGCCGCCAGCACGGAGGCCGCTCTGACGGCCCAGCCGGTCACGTGTCGCCCCCCTTGCCCGCCGCCTTCACGGCGTCCTCGTACGTGATCGGCTCGGCGTCCGGGTGCGCCGCGCGGTAGGCGGCGGCGCCCTCGGCGGTGGTGAAGGGCAGGAAGTCCGCGCCCGCGCGCAGCCACACGGCGTGGCCGGCGAACCAGCGGGTGCCCGTGACCGTGTCGGGCACGTACGCGGCGCGCACGGCCGTCCCGGCGGCCCGGGCGGCGGCGATCTGGCGCAGCAGGCAGGCGGGCGTGGCGGCCGGCCGCGTCGTGGCGGCGCCGTCGAGCCACAGCTCCGAGGCCGTCGCCGGGTCGGTGACCGGGCCGCCGCACACCGGGTCCGTCCCGGTGATCGCGGCCGGGTTCGCGGTGGCGGCCACGTCCCTGTCGTAGTCCGGCCCGTACGCCTTGCGCAGGTAGGAGTCGTTGACGAAGGCGGCGACGTCCACGCCGGCGAAGTCGTCGCCGATGCGCTTGAGGAACGGCACGTCGTGCTCGTGGGCGGCCTTGAGCTGCGGCTTGAGCGTGACGTCGAAGGTGGAGATGCCGCCGGGGCCGTTGTAGAGGTAGACGACCTCGGGCGGCAGGCCGGTGATCCGCGCGACGGTCTCGGCCGCCTCCAGCGGGTGCTCGTGCAGGTAGCGGGTGGCGTCCAGCTGCGCCTTGAGGAAGGCGTCCACCACCTCCGGGTGCTCCTTCGCGTACGCCTGCCGCACCACCACGCCGTGGAAGGTCGGCACGTCCAGCGCGGAGCCGTCGTAGATCAGGCGGCCCTTGCCCTGGAAGACCACCAGCCCCGGCCAGGCGACGAACTGGGCGTACGCCTGGACGCCGCCCGCCTCCAGCTGCGAGGCGCCGACGGCGGGCTGGTGGTTGACCACCTCGACCCCGGAGACGCCCGCCTTCTCCAGGGCCTGCACCAGCGTGCCGTGCCCGGCGGAGCCGACGCTGGCCGACACCTTGGCCCCGCGCAGGTCGGCCAGGGTCGTCGCCGGGGAGCCGGGCGGCACGACGACCATGTTGAGGCCGCCGCGCAGGTTGTAGCCGGTGGTGGAGATCAGCTCGGTGCGCGCCTCGGGGACGCCCTGGGTGCGGGAGGCGTTGATGAGCAGGGGGTAGTCGCCCATCGAGCCGATGTCGATCTTCCCGGCGACCATCTTGGCGGTGATCGGGGCGCCGGTGTCGTGGTCCTGCCACTCGACGGCGTACCGGTCGCCGAGCCGCTTCTCCAGGTAGCCGAGCGAGCGCAGCAGGGTGCCCGCGGTGACGGTGTTGATGGTCTTGGACTGGTAGCCGACGACGACCGTCGTCCTGTCGGCGCCGCCGCCGGTGACCGAGCAGCCGGCGGCGGCGAGCAGGACGAGGGCCGCCAGAAGCACGCGCGTCATCGTCGTCCTCATCGCAGCAGGTAGGGGATGTTGATGGTGACTGCGTCGACCGGGCACCGGGCGGCGCACGGGCCGCAGTACCAGCACTCGTCGACGTACATGTACGCCTTGCCGGTCTCGTCGCTGATCGCGAGGGAGTCGAGCGGGCACGCCTCGACGCACAGCGTGCAGCCCTCGACGCACAGCGCCTCGTCGATGGTCACGGGCACCTCGACCCGCTGGTCGATCAGGGCCATCGCCCCTCCTCCTGGGTGGCGCGGTCGAGCTGCCCGCGCATGGTCAGCCGGTCGCCGCGGAAACGGATGAACTCCAGGTCGACGGGCCTGCCGTCGGCCAGGTGGGTGAGCCGCTCGACCATGAGCAGCGCGGCTCCGCGCGGGACGGCGAGCACGGCCGCGGTGTGCGGGTCGGCGTTGACCGCCTCCAGCGTGAGCTCGGCGGTGCCGAGCGGGCTGCCGGTGATCCGCTCCAGCAGCACGAAGATGTCGTTGCTGGTCAGGTCGGCGTCGAACAGCGGCTCGCCGGCGTCGCGGACGAGGTAGGTCAGGTCGAGCGAGAGCGGCAGGCCGTTGAGGCTGCGCAGCCGTTCGAGGTAGACGACGGGCTCGCCCGGGGGCAGGCCGAGCCGGGCGCGCACGGCGGGCGGCGGCTCGATCAGCGTCATGGTCCTGACCTGGTTGGTCACCCGGCCGTGCTCGTCCAGCGTCTCGGCGAGGCCGAGCAGCCGGTGCAGGCCGTGCGGGTACTTCTCGCCGGCGATCGTGGTGCCGACGCCGGGGCAGCGCTCGACCAGCCCTTCCTCGCGCAGCAGGCGCAGGGCGTCGCGCACGGTGTTGCGCGAGGCGCCGAACTCGCGGGCCAGCGCGGCCTCGGGCGGCAGCCTGACCTGGGGGAAGCCTCCGTGCACGATCTGGCGCCTGAGCAGGTCGGCGACCTGTCTGGCCCGGTCCGCCCGGCGTCGCGCGACCTGTCCCATCTCCACACCTCCCGTTCGGCCTGGGCTATAACCTAGCAAGCAGGTAGGTAAATAGGGATAACGGAAGGATTGCGCCACACCCGGCCCGGCCCACCCGCCGCGCGAGCAGCGGCTCGCCGCGGGGACGCCGGAAGATCCGCCACCCGAATTCCCCTAATTGCCTATTGTTTTTGTAGGGAATATGGCGCACGATCAGGCCATGACCAGCATCCTGACCGTCAAACGCGTGGCCGGGCACATCGGCGCCGAGATCGTCGGCCTCGACCTCGCGCACCCGCTGGACCCCACCACCGTCCAGGAGATCCGCCAGGCCCTGCTCGCCCACAAGGTGCTCTTCTTCCGTGGCCAGACCCTCGACCACGCCGGGCAGATCGCCTTCGCCCGCCAGTTCGGCGACCTCACCCACGCCCACCCGCACGAGGACGCCCCGCCCGAGCGGTTCCCGCAGATCCTCACCATCGACCCGCGCCGCTACGAGGAGCGCTACGGCCCCGGCTACCGCGAGCTGTACCGCAAGAAGCGCTACTCCTACGCCTCCGGCTGGCACACCGACGTCACCGCCGCGGTCAACCCGCCCGCCGCCTCGATCCTGCGGGCCGAGACCGTGCCGGAGTTCGGCGGCGACACCACCTGGACCAACCTGGCAGCCGCCTACGAGGGGCTGTCCGCGCCGCTGCGGGCGTTCGTCGACGGGCTGCGCGCCGAGCACCGCTTCCTGGCCGGATACCGGCCGGACGAGGAGGACGGCCGGCTCACCAAGCGGATCAACGACAACCTGCTGGTCTCGGTGCATCCCGTGGTCAGGGTGCATCCCGAGACCGGGGAGCGGGCGCTGTTCGTCAACCCGGGCTTCACCGACCACATCGTCGGCCTGTCCGAGCCGGAGAGCAGGCGGGTCCTGGACCTGCTCTACGAGCAGATCACCCGTCCCGAGTACACCGTCCGCTGGCGCTGGCAGCCGGGCAGCCTGGCGTTCTGGGACAACCGGGCCACGGCCCACCTCGCCCCCTCGGACCTCGACCACCTCGACGTCCAGCGGACCCTGCACCGGGTCACGCTGATCGGCGACCGTCCCGTCGGGCCCGACGGCTTCGTCTCCGAGATCGTCGCCGGGCGGGAGTTCACCGCCGAGTCCCTCGTCGTCGCCTGACGACCCACGAGCGCGCGGGCGGGGCCGGGGGGCTCGCCCGCGCAGGCGACCGCCGAGCCAGCAGCACCAGCAGCAGCACGGTGAGGACGGCCAGGGCGAGCTGCCCCAGCCGGTCGGCGGGCGCGGTGGCGAACACCACGCCGCCGAACAGCGTGTGCGTGACCAGCGCGCCCCCGGCGGCCCAGATCGTGTGCCGGTCCGTCCAGCCGCCGGACCAGCGGTGGAACAGCCATCCGGCCCCACCGGCGACGAGCGCGGCCAGGGCCATCGGCAGCAGGGTCCAGGAGCCGTCGCCGAACGCGGGCGGCGTGCCGTACGGGATCAGCAGGACCAGGAACGCGCCGGTGCCGAGCGCGGCGAGCAGCCCGGCGAGCGGCGGGCACGGCACGCCCACCCCCACCGGCGGCATCGGCGTGCGGCCCGGCAGCACCCGCAGGGCGAGCACCGCGAGCAGCGCGCTCACCCCGGCGATCACGGCGAGCGCCTGCCACGGCGCCTGGTAGCCGGGGTCCATGACGGGCGGGACGAGCAGCCGCACCATCACCACTCCGGCGACCGCGATCGCGCCCACGCCGATCAGCCCGCCGCGCCGCAGGTACGGGCGGTCGCGGTGGGCGGGATGGAGCAGGTCGGTGAGCGCGATCGGGACGAGCACGCTGAACACGACGTGGTAGCCCGCCTGCGCCTCCCAGTAACCGGTGTTGAAGCCCAGCACGCGCGGCCCCCACTCGGCGGCCTGGTAGAGCCGCGGGCTGGTCAGCGCCTGCAGCCCGGCGCCGTCCTCGACCAGCTCGTAGACCAGGCCGAGCAGCACCAGGCTCGGCCGGCCGCCGCCGGTGCGCCGGACCGCCTCCCTGATCAGCAGCACGCCGGCGCCGTACATCGGCATCAGCAGCGGCAGCAGCCAGATCATCGTCAGCGGGATCGCGCCGAACGTCAGCTCCGCGCACAGGGGCGCCAGCGCCGCCAGCGTCCACGCCGCCCGCCTGCCTCCGTTTACTCGCATGAGTAAAAACTACGTCGTACGAGTAAACCGGGCAACCGGGCAGCTTGGCGATAGCGCGAACATGAGAGCTCTTCCTCGTTAGGCTTCGTCACGGAGATCGCGCGGGTGCCGGCGGAGAGGGTGACGGGTGGCTGGGGAGGCGGCGCTGCTGCTGGTGCGCTTCGGCCGCCGCTACGCGGCCGCGGTGCGGTTGGCCACGCTGGCGCCGATCTGCGGGATCGCCCTGTTCCGCGCCCAGGGCGAACAGCTCGCCGCCACCGCGGCCGTCGTCGCCGTCGCGGCGGCCTGGACCTGCGGCTTCTCGTGGTGGCTGCGCGCCGGGCGGGGGTCCTGGCCGGTCGCCCTCGACGTGCTCGTCCTGCTGGGCCTGTATTCGAGCGTGCCGTGGACCGGCGCCATCGAGGACACCAACACCGGCTGGCTGCGGCTGCTGGTGACCTTCGCCTGCGTGACCTGGCAGTGGCACACCCCGCCCGCCGCCGGCGGTGCGGCGGCGGTGGCCGCCGGAGGCGGGGCGGCGCTGATCGTCGCCCTGGCCGGCGGCGAGTCGCTGATCAGGGAGGCCATGTGGGCGACCGCGGCGGCGGCGCTGTCCCGGCTGGCCTGGGTGCTCGTCCACCACGCCGCCGGCCGCGCCGACCGGGCGGCGGCCGAGGCCGTACGGGCGCGCGGCGCGTCGCTGGTGGCCGAGGCGGTCCGCGCCGAGGAGCGCGAGCTGGCCAACTCCCTGCACGACACGGCGGCGACGACACTGCTCATGGTCGGCACCGGCCAGGTGCGCTCGGACGACGGCTGGCTGGCTCCCCAGGCCCGCCGCGACCTCGACCGCCTGCGCTCCGACGCCGGCCGCCCGCCGGGCGAGGACGACCCGCAGCGGCCGGGCGGCGAGGACGACCTGGTCGAGCGGTTGCGGGCCGGGCTCGGCGAGGCGCGGCTGGCCGTGGAGTTCGACGCCCCTGAGCGCCTGCGGCTGCCGTCGGACGTGGCGCGGGCGCTCGCCGACGCGGCCGGGGAGGCCCTCACGAACGTGCGCCGCCACGCGGGCACCGGCCGGGCGAGCGTGCGGCTGGAGGGCGACGCGCGGGCGCTGCGGCTCGACATCGCCGACCGGGGCCGGGGGTTCGCGCCCGCGCGGGTGCCGCTCACCCGGCGCGGCATCCGCGAGTCGCTGCGCGGCCGGATGAGCCGCGTCGGCGGCACCGCCACGATCACCTCCGCCGAGGGCGAGGGCACCCTGGTCAGCCTGGAATGGCCCGCCCCGGCCGGTGGCGCGGACCGATGACCCCGATGGGCGAGGCCGTGGAGGAGGAGGCGACGCGGGCGCGGCTGCGGCGCGGCCTGCGCGTGGCGACGCTGCTGGTCGCGCTGGCGATCGTGGCCGGACTCGGGCTCGCCAACCTGCTGCGCCACCTGGACAAGTACGGGACGCCGCTCGCCCAGGTCGCCGCGCTGGGCCTGCTGGTCGCGGTGCTGGCCGGGGAGGCGGCGCTGCTCGTGCGGCGGCGCTCGTGGGGCCGGCTGCGCCTGCCCGCCGTCGCCGTCGTGCTGGCCGCGTCCCTGCTGTCGTACGCGACCCTGCCCGACGGGCGGACCTCGACCACCGTCGACTGGATCTTCGGCGCGGCCAACTGGGTGGGCGTCGTCGTGCTGCTGGACCGCCCACTGCGCGTCACGGTGTCGTTCCTGCTCGCGCACGAGCTGACCGCGCTGCTGAACGTGCTCGTGCTGCACGAGCCGAGCCGGGCCGCGCTGGCCCGGTTCGCCACCGGCTCGGTGACCGTGATCGGCTTCCCGCTCTGCGTGGCCGTGGTCGCGGGCCTCCTGCACGGCCTCAGCGCCGCCGCGGCGGCCTCCCGCGCGGAGATCGAGCGGGTACGCGTCGCCGAGGCGGTCGCCGCCGAGTCCCACCGGCGCAGGCAGCAGCGCTTCGCCGAGCTGTCGGCGACGACGATCCCGCTGCTGGAGGGGCTGGCCGACGGCTCGCTCCGCCCGGAGGACCCGCAGGTGCAGCGGCGTTCGGCGATCGAGGCGGCGCGGATGCGGCGGCTGTTCGCCGAGACCGACACGGTCGCCGATCCGCTGCTGCACGAGCTGCGCCACTGCGTCGACGTGGCCGACCGGCGGGGCGTCGTGGTGGAGCTCGACACGCGGGGTCAGTGGCCGGCGCCGCCGCTGGCCGTCCGCCGCGACCTGACCGAGGCCGTGGTCGTCATGCTCGCCACGGCGGCCTCGAAGGCCCGCGTCACGGTCACGGGGGTCGCCGGGCTGGTGTCGGTCAGCGTGGTGGCCGACTGCGGCGAGGTGGGCGTGCCGAGCCCGGCGACGCCCGGCGTGCGGGTGGAGGCGCTGCACGACGACGACACGGTGTGGATGGAGGCCCAATGGCAGGCGACGACCTGATCACCGCGGTGATCGTGGACGACCACACGGCGATCGCCGCGGGGGTCCGCTTCTGGTGCGCGGAGGCCGTGCCGCCGATCGAGCTCATCGACGCGGGCGACCGGCTGGCCGAGGTGTGGACGGGCCCCGGCGCTTCCGCCGATGTGGTGATCTTCGACCTGGAGCTGGTGCCGCGCCGGCCCGACTTCGGCGAGCTGCGCCGGCTGGTCGACAACGGCAGGCGGGTGATCGTCTACTCGCAGCACACCGACGACGCGACCGCGATGAAGTGCGTCGACCTGGGCGCGCTGGCCTACCTGACCAAGCGCGAGGGCCCCGAGCATCTGGTGCCGGCGATCCGGGCGGCGGCGCGCGGCGAGCCGTACACGGGTCCGTCGCTGTCGGGGGCGATCATCGCCGACGACTCCCCCGACCGGCCCCGGCTGTCGCAGCGCGAGACCGAGGTGCTGCGGGCCTGGTTCGTGTCCTCGTCCAAGGATCTCGTCGCCGCGAAGCTCAACATCACCGTCAAGACGGTCGACACCTACATCACGCGCGTCCGGATCAAGTACGCCAACGCGGGGCGCGCGGCCCGTACCAAGAGCGAGCTCGTCGGGCGGGCGCTCGACGACGGCGTGATCACGCTGGCCGAGCTCAACGAGCCCGTTTTGTAGGGCGTTCACCCGACACCGGGCCCGGCCGCGCCTGCGTAGTGTTTCCCCCGGTGGCGCGGACACCCACTGCGGCGGGGGCGAGGGGGTGTCCCTTCGTTCTCCGTTTCCCCCGCCGTCGGCGAGCGACAGGGAGAGCCCGCGTGGGGCTGGAGATCAAGATCCTGGGGCCTTGGGAGATCACCGCGCACGGCGAGCCGGCCGGGCTGGCCGGTGAGCGGCGGGTCGGCGTGCTGGCGCGGCTGGCGCTGAGCGCCGGCCGGCCGGTTCCGGCCGAGCAGCTCCTGGCCCAGGTGTGGGGTGAGAGCACGGCGACGACGGCCGGCAAGCAGCTGCACATCGTGGTGTCGAAGCTGCGCGGCCTGCTGGCGCCGCACCAGGACGAGGAGATCATCGCGACGGTCGCGGGCGGCTACCAGCTGAACCTGGCCCGCGAGAGCGTCGACGCGCACCTGTTCTCGCTGCTGGCCCGGCGGGCGCGGGAGGCGCGGGCGCGGGGCGAGGTCGCGGCGGCCGACGGCCTGTTCCGGCGGGCCCTGGCGCTGTGGCGGGGCGACGCGCTGGCGGGCATGAACGCCTCGTGGGCGCACGCCGAGTCGGCCCGCCTCCAGGAGGAGCGCCTGACAACGCTGGAGGACCACGTCGACCTGCGGCTGGCGGCCGGTGACCACCACGCGGTGGTGCCGGTGCTGCTCGCGCACGTCCGGGCGCACCCGCTGCGGGAGCGCCCGCGCGCCCAGCTCATGCTGGCGCTGTACCGGGCCTCGCGGTCGCCGGAGGCGCTGGAGGTCTACCAGGAGACCCGCCGCGTCATGATCGACGAGCTGGGCATCGAGCCGGGGCCCCTGCTGCGCCGGCTGCAGCAGGCGGTCCTGCGCCGCGACCCCGCTCTCGACCCCGCTCCGGATCTGGGCTGCGGCCTGGACGTCCCGCCCCGGCGGGTGACGGTGGCCGCGCCCGTCGTCCCGGCGGCATCGCGGCCGGCCTCCGGCGCCTGCCGGTGGAGCCCGCCGGTCACGTGTTCCTCCTGCCCGGGCTGCCGGACCCGCCGCCGTGCCCGGCGCTCGCCGCGGCGGCGCTGACCGGCCTGCCGCGCGTGCGCCCGCTCGAACCCGCCGGGCCACGGCCGCTGCCGGAGGCCCCGCCCGACTGGCTGTTACTGTGCGTCATAAGAAGTGACGTTCAGTGACCTAGGGGTTCCTCGTGCACATCGCCTGCGTCGGCGGCGGGCCGGCCAACCTGTACTTCTCGATCCTGATGAAGCTGGTGGACCCCGCCCGGCACATCACCGTCTACGAGCGCAACCCCGAGGGCTCGACCTACGGGTGGGGCGTGACGTTCTGGGGCGACCTGCGTGACAGGCTGCTCAGCACCGACCCCGAGACCGCGCGGGCCATCGTGGACGGCTCCGTCCACTGGGACAGCTGGCTGATGCGGGTCCACGACCGCGCGACGGTGACGCTGGAGAACGCCGAGGAAGGGCTCGGCATCGGCCGCCGCGAGCTGCTGGCCATCCTCGCCGACCGGGCCCGCTCGCTCGGCGTGCGGATCGCGTACGAGCACGAGATCGCCGCCGAGGAGGAGCTGGCCGGGGCGGACCTGGTCATCGCCGGTGACGGCGCGGGCAGCGCGCTGCGCGAACGCCACGCGGACCACTTCGGCACCGACGTGGCGACCGGCCGCGACCCGTACGTGTGGCTGGGCACCACCAAGGTCTTCGACGCCTTCACCTTCGCCTTCACCGAGACCGAGCACGGCTGGATCTGGTGCTACGGCTACCCGTACGGCAAGGCGAACAGCACCTGCGTGGTGGAGTGCTTCCCGCAGACGTGGCGGGGACTGGGGCTGGACGAGGCGGGCGAGGCCGACGGGCTGGCGCTGCTGGAGAAGCTGTTCGCCGAGGTCCTCGACGGGCACCCGCTGATCGGCGGGGGCGGCGGGCGCTGGCAGCGCTTCCGCACGGTGACGAACCGGACGTGGCATCGCGGCAACCTGGTCCTGCTGGGCGACGCCGCGCACACCACGCACTACTCGATCGGCGCGGGCACGGCGCTCGCGCTCGGGGACGCGGCGTTCCTGGTCCACGCGCTGCACAACACCCCCCGGCTGCCCGAGGCGCTGGCCTGGTTCGAGCGCGAGCGCATGGCCGCGATCCGGCCGACGCAGCGGGCGGCCCGCTACAGCGCCCGCTGGTACGAGAACCTGGACCGCTACGTCGGCCTGCCGCCGGAGCACCTGCTCACGCTGCTCGGCCGCCGCCACTCGCCGCTGCTGTCGCGCGTCCCGCCCCGGCTCTACTACCGGGCCGGATGGCTCGGCTCGCGGATCGCCCGGCCGTTCGCCTGGTGAGTGAGGTACGGGTGCGTGGGCAGAGGGCCAGGTGAACCCAGGCTCTCGAGCGAAACAGGACGCCGACATGACACCGACACCAGATCAGCCCCGGCCGCCGGAGGACGAGGCCGCGACCGCCGCCGAGGTGGAGATCAGGCGCGTCGAGGAACCGGCCCGGCTGCTTCGCGTGAGCGCCATGGTGAGCTCGCTGCTGGACGAGGCCCGTACGGTGCCGCTCGACGAGCACGCCCGCGAGCAGCTTCAGCACATCCAGGAGCAGGCAGTCAAGGAGATCGGCCACTCCGTGGACCCGGAGCTGCGCGAGGAACTGGCCCGCCTGCTGCCGGACCCGTCGGCGCCGCCCACGCAGGCGGAGATCCGCATCACGCAGAGCCAGCTCGTCGGCTGGCTGGAGGGGGTCTTCCAGGGCATCAAGACCGGGCTGGCGCTGCAGCAGGCGGCCCACCAGCTGCCGCCGCCGCCCCGGCCCGATCTGCCTCCGGCGGCCGGCGGCGGGCCGTACCTATGAGTGCCCGCCGAAGAGGCGGGCGAGCGCCTCGCTGAGCTCCTGCCTGGTGTAGGAGCGCTCGGGCAGCTCGTTGAGCTGTCCGAGGGTGTCGGCGGGCAGCTTGACGTGCTCGGACGCGCACGAGTAGACCTCGCGCCGCGTCACCTCGCCCCGGTCGCGGAACACCTCGTCCAGCACCCGCCGCACCTCGTCGGGCATCTCGTCATGCCCGGTCTCGTCCGTCATCTCGTTCTCCCGTCGTCCCCGGCGTGCTATTCGAAGTCGTCGGGATTGAGTTCCTTCTGGCGCAGGAAGGCCTCGTCCAGTTCCTCGTCGCTGAGCTCGTCCGGCTGGTCCTGCTCGGCCGGCTCCCCGGGCTGCTCGGTCATCGTGTTCTCCCCCGTTTCTGCTGCTCAGAGCGTGGCTACCCAGTGCCCGGGACGCCACACCGGGGCGGGTCAGCCGGACGTGGCGGCGCGGGCCTCGCTGGGGGTGCGGCCGAAGCGGGCCCGGAACAGGCGGGCGAAGTGCGCCTGGCTGGAGAAGCCCCACCGGTGCGCCACGTCGGCGATCGTGGTGTCGCGCGCCCCGCCGCCGGTGAGCTGGCGGTGCGCCTCCTCCAGCCGCCGCTCGGTGATGTGCCGGGCCGGCGACCTGCCGGTGGACTCGAAGATGCGCGCCAGGTGCCGCACGGAGATGCCCATGACCCCGGCGACCCGGGCGGTGCTCAGGGCGGGGTCGTGCAGGTGCCGCTCGATGTAGTCCTCGGCGACGATGAGCTGGGTGCGGTAGCCGTCGTGGCCGGGCCGGCCGCCGGTGCGCTCGGCGGCGAGCTGGCGCAGCAGGTCGAGCACGGCGGCCTCGGCGTGGTCGGGCTCCCAGCCGGACCGCAGCGCGGCGAGCCCGCCCAGCAGCGAGCGGAGCGCGGCCACCAGCGTGCCCTCGCGGGCGGTGTCGCGGCCGAACAGCATCGGCGCCGGCAGCCCGCCCGCCAGGCACGCCCGGTCGAACAGGTCGCGCGGGATGTCGACGAGCATCTGCCGCATGCTGGAGGAGAACCCGAACAGGTAGGGGCTGCGCGTGTCGTAGACGACGAGCTCCCCCGCGGTGGCGGCCAGGCAGCCGTGCTCGTGCAGGAACACCGCGTCGCCGGTGAGCAGCAGGGTGGCGAAGACGGAGTCCTTGGGCGCGGACCGCACGGTCTGCGGGCTGCGCTCGATCGCGTGGGCGTTGCCCGCGATGTCGGCCAGCCGGATCGCGGCCAGCTCGATGTTGGTCTGCCTGGCGAGCAGGCCCTGGTCGGAGTAGGAGGTGCAGGACAGGCCCACCAGCGCCCTGCGGTTGTAGTCCTCCCAGTAGTCGATGCGCTCGGCGGGTGCGACGTGCTCGGTCGTGGCCCTGGAGACCACGGTGACGGTGTCGGCCGGCATGTGTCCCTCCTTCCCCGGCGGGACGCACAGGATAGCAACCCGGTGTGATCTGTCACACAGGCCGGACCAGCACTTTCACCTGTCCTTCCCCGCCGCTCAGCAGCGCCTCGAAGCCGTCGCGCACCACGTCGGCCAGCGGGATGGTCGAGGTGACGATCCCGGTCAGGTCGACGCCCTCCTCGGCGACCATGCGGATGAGCTCCGGGTAGGCGTCCCGGTAGCCGACGCTGGTGAGGATCGACTGCTCGTTGTTGACCAGGGCGAAGGCGTCCAGGCTGACCGTGCCGGCCAGGCCGAGGAACATCACCCGCCCGCCCCGTCTGGTGGCGGCCAGGCTGGTGCCGAGCGCCACCTCCGAGCCGACGGCCTCGAACGTCACGTCCGCGCCCTCGCCGCCGGTCGCCTCCCTGACCTGCGCCGCGCAGGAGTCGCCGGCCGGCACGGTGTCCGTCGCGCCGAGGGCGCGGGCCAGCGCGCGCCGGGCAGGCGACGGGTCCGCCGCCACGATCCGCCCGGCTCCGGCGCGGGCCGCCAGCCGCGTCACCAGCAGCCCGATCGGCCCCAGGCCGACGACGGCGACGGTCTCGCCGGGCGCCACCGCGGCCCGCCTGACGGCGTGCAGCGCGACCGCGGCGGGCTCGAAGACCGCCGCCTGCTCCAGCGGCACCGACTCGGGCAGCCGGTGCAGCATGTACGCGGGCACGGTGACGCGCTCGGCGAGCCCGCCGTGGCCCATCAGCCCGGCGAAGCCGAAGTGGCGGCAGATGTTGTACTCGCCGGCCCGGCAGCGGGGGCAGTCGCCGCAGCGGTAGTGCGGTTCGACCGCCACCCGGTCGCCGGGGGCGACGCGGGTGACGCCGGAGCCGGTCTCGGCGACGGTGCCGCAGAACTCGTGACCGAGCACCAGCGGGGCGGCCACGCCCGACTCCGGGTGCGGCTCGCCGACCGGGATGGCGTGCGGGCCGTCGGCGTACTCGTGCAGGTCGCTGCCGCAGATCCCGCAGTACGCCACCTCGATCGTCACCTCCCCCGGGCCGGGCGGCGGGACGTACGTGTCGAGCACCCGGACGTCGCGGGGGCCGTACCAGACGGCGGCCTTGACGGCGGGCCTGCGGGCGGTGCCGCTCATGAGCCCGCCGCGCTGGGGGCCGGTCCGGCGGCGGCGCGGCGGCGCAGGACCGCGGGCGCGGTCTCGCGCAGCGCGAACGAGAGCACGACCACCAGCAGCGCGCCGCCGGCCGCGATGAACATCGCGGTCTGCAGCCCCCACTGGTCGGACGCCCAGCCCGCGATCATCGGCGCGAGGAACCCGCCGGCCAGCTCGCCCACGCCCATGATCAGGCCGAGGGCGGTGGCGAGCGCGCCGCGCGGCACGGTCTCGGCCGGGATCGTGGCCATGAACAGCGTGAAGCAGCCCAGCCCGGTGTAGCTGACCACCATGAGCGCGCCGAGCAGGACGGGATTGTCCACGTACACGAGGAACAGCGGGCAGCACACCGCGAGCGCGGTGAAGCCGATCAGCGTGGGCTTGCGGCCCAGCCGGTCGGAGATCCCCGGCGTGGCGAACCCCCACAGCACCCAGGCCACGCCCAGGCACGTCATCACGCCGCTCATCGTGCCGGGCGCGAAGCCCTTCACCTCGGTCAGGTAGGTCGGGGTGAAGGTGATGATGGTGATGAACCACGTCAGGTAGAAGCAGGCGATCAGCATGCAGACGACGATGTTGCGCAGTTTGATCACCTCGCCCAGCGGCACCCGGGCAGGCTTCGGGGCGGCCGCCGCGGGGGCGTCCGGCGTGCGGGGCGAGCGCTCGTACACGAACTTGGCGATGAGCGCCGCGATGATCAGGCCGGGGATGATCGTGACGTAGAAGGCGACCTGCCAGCTGTAGGTCTCCGCCAGCCACACCACGGCCAGCGGGGCCACGATGCCGCCGAGCAGGCCCGCGGACGAGCCCTGGACCAGGCCCATGTTGAAGCCCCGGCGGCTCTCCCGCGACGCCTCCACCATGAGCGACTGCGCCATCGGCAGCACCGCGCCCTCGGCCGTGCCCATGAGCGCGCGGGCCGCCAGCAGCCCGGCGAAGCCCGCCATCAGGCCCGAGGAGGCGGAGAACAGCGAGAACAGCACCACGGCCGCGATGAGGATGGGCTTGCGGCGGCCGAGCGCGTCCGAGAGCCGGCCGGCGAACATGCCGGCCAGCGCCCAGGTGAGCGCCAGCACGCCGGACAGCGTGCCGAGCTCGGCGTTGGACAGGCCGAAGTCGGCGTCCATGTACGGCGCCAGGAACGACAGCGCCTGGCGGTCGAAGAAGACGAAGCCGAAGGCGAGGAACAGGATGACCAGCAGGCGGTTCTCGTACCTGTCGGCCGTGGTCCCGGTGGGGGTGTCAGCCATGACGACCTCGTGTCAGCGGAAGAGGGAGTTGACGTAGTCGGCGCCGATCCCGACCTTCTCGTAGTGCTCGCGGCACATCGCGATGTAGTCGTGCACGTCGAAGAAGCCGTCGGGGTCGCCGTTCTCGTCCAGCCAGATGAGCGGGCCCTTGACGATGAAGAACGTCTTCATCGGCTCGCCGCTGTCGTAGGCGACCAGCGTGTGGCCCTCGCCCGGCGCCTCGTAGACGAAGTCGCCCGCGCTCGCGGTCCAGGGCCGCTCCAGGTAGCCCCACTTGCCGGAGATCGTGTACGCGAACACCTCGTGCGGGTGGTAGTGCCGGTTCACCAGCCCGGCCTCCTTGGCCCGCAGGATGTCGGCCCAGCTGTTGTCCTTGACGTTGATCCACAGCGGACGGGAGCCGACGGTGTCGGTGAACGGCACGTAGTAGCGGTCGTCGTCGGTGGCGACCTGCGAGAGGTACACCTCGGGCAGCGCGTCCGGTCGGAAGGAGTTCTCGATGGGCCGCAGGTCCTTCCAGAACTCCGACTTCGGTGCTTCCGGCATGGTGACGGGTCCTTTCTGGGATGTTTCCCGGAAGTGAACCCCGGCGGGCCCGTCCCCGTCTTTCCCCTGGCGGACCTCACGGTTTGCACAAAGCGGACATGCCGCTGGTCAGCCGTGCACGAAGCAGAACTCGTTGCCCTCCGGGTCGGCCATCACCTGGAAGGAGCCCTGGGCGTCGGTGACCGTCGCGCCGAGGCGGGTGGCGCCCAGCTCCACCGCGCGGGCGGCGGCGGGCTCGATCGCGGCGACCTCGACGTCCAGGTGCAGCCGGTTCTTGCCGGCCTTGCCCTCGGGCACCTGCTGGAAGGCCAGGCGGACGCCGCCGGGCGGCTCGACGTAGGACCAGTCGGCGGCGCGGTCCACCGGGTCGCCGCCGAACAGGGCAGCCCAGAAGCGGACCAGGACGTGTGGATCACGGCAGTCGATGACGATCTGGCCGAGACGCGGATGCATGGGGCAAGCGTAGCCAGCCGTCCGCGCACCCACAGCCGCAGCCGTCCGAGCAGGCGCACCCGTCCGCGCACCAGTCCGAGCACCCTTCGGAGCACAGCCGCACGACCGCGTCGGCGATCTCCTCGGCGCTGCCGTACGCCGGGGTCACGGCGCTGACCCGGACGCCGGTGCCGGCCAGGTCGCGGGCCGTCGCGCGGGTCAGCTCGGCCACGCGCGGGCCGGTGGCCAGGTTGACGATGCGGCCCCGCCCGGCCAGCCGCATGGGCGGAAGCTCGTACCGCATGGCCAGGGCGGCTCGGGAGTGGTTGAAGGCGGCGTCGAGCCGGCCGAACGCGCCGAGCGTCTGCTCCACCAGCCGCCGCACCGACACCGGGCTGGACAGGTCCGTGGGGACGGCCACCACCGCGCCGCCGGCCGCGCCGATGCGGGCGGCCAGCGCCTCCAGCGCGCGGCCGTCGCGGGCGGCCAGCACGACGCCGGCGCCCGCCCTGCTCAGCGCCCGCGCCGCCGCCGCGCCGATCGCGCGGCCGGCGCCGGTGACGATGGCGGTCCTGCCGCGCAGCGTCTCGCCCATGGTGACCTGCCCTTCTGCCGCGGATCTCCGAGGCTAGGCAGCCCGCCGCCGGCCCGCATCAGTGAAGTCGCCGGTCCCGTGCCCGTTGTCACAGCTTGCGGTGCTTTCTATGCTCACCGTGTGCTGGGGAGAGACAGCGAGATCGAGCTGCTCGCAACGTTGCTGCGGCGTGCCGCCGAAGGGCACGGCGGCGGCGTGGTGCTGCACGGCGAGCCCGGCATCGGCAAGACCGCGCTGCTGACGCACACCGAGGAGCGCGCGACCGGCTTCCGGGTGCTGCGCGCGGTCGGCGTCGCGCCCGAGGCCGACCTCGCCTACGCGACGCTGCACGAGCTGCTGCTCCCCGTCCTCGACTCGGTCGCCGAGCTGCCCGGCCCGCAGGCGCAGGCGCTGAGCGTGCTGTTCGGGCGGGCGCACGGCACGCCGCCGGACCCGTTCCTGGTCGGCCTGTCCACGCTGTCACTGCTGTCGCTGCGGGCCGGCGAGCGTCCGCTGCTGTGCGTCGTCGACGACGCCCACTGGGCCGACCGGCCCACGCTGAAGACGCTCGCGTTCGTGGCCCGCCGCCTGGACAACGAGCCGATCGCGGTGGCGCTGGCGGCGCGGGCCGACGAGGGACACGACACCGACCTGCCCCACCTGCGGCGCATCCCGCTCATGGGCCTCAAACCGGACGCCGCCCGCGCGCTGCTCGCCGGGCGGCGGCTCACCCACGGCGAGCAGGAGCAGCTTCTCGCCGTCACCGGCGGCAACCCGCTCGCCCTGCTGGAGCTCGCCGGGCGGGAGCTGCCGCCGGAGGGCGCCCAGGAGCCGCCCGCGCTGACCGACGAACTCGGCCGCTCGTTCCTGGCCAGGATCCGTGGCCGCCACGGCGCCGCGCTGCCGCTGCTCCAGCTCATCGCCGCCGACGGCTCCGGCAGCGTCGAGACCGTCGGCCGGGCCGCCGCCTCCCTCGGGATCGACGCCGGCCCGCTGCACCGCGCCGAGCTGGACGAACTGCTCACCTACGACGGGACCCGGCTGGTGTTCCGGCACCCGCTCATCCGGTCGGCCGTCTACCACAGCGCCACCGTCAACCGGCGGGTGGCCATCCACCGGGCGCTCGCCTCGGCGTTCGACACCGACGCCGACCACCACCGGCGCGCCTGGCATCTGGGGCAGGCCGCCGTCGGCCAGGACGAGGTGGCCGCCGGGGAGCTGGAACGCTCGGCCGAGCAGGCCGCCCTGCGCGGCGGCCCGGCCGCGGCCATGGCCACGCTGTCACGGGCGGCCGAGCTCACCCCCGACGGGCCCGACCGCGGCCGCCGGCTGTGGAGCGCCGCGCGCGCCGCCGTCCAGGGCGGGTTCACCGCCGCCGCCGGCGAGCTGCTCGACCGGGCCGAACGCGAGCCGCGCCTGGCTGAGGCCGACCGGATCGCGCTGGCCGCGCTGCGCGCCATCGTGGCCGAGTTCGCCGGGTCGACGCAGGACGCGCTCGACCTGGTCAGGCCGTGGATCCCGCGTGCGCTCCGGGTGGACAGGCGGCTGTTCACGCCGACCGTCGCCATGTACGCCGACCTCGGCCGCCGCGCCGACCGGCCCCGGGCGTGGGCCGAGCTGGCGGGCTGGCTCGGCGAGGTCGCGCCGGACCGCGACGACCCGCGCGACGCGGTGCTGCGGCTGCTCCACGCGCTCTGCCTGGCGCGCACCGGCCACGACCCGCGACCGGCGGCGCGCGACCGCGAGCTGGCCGGTGAGCTCACCGACCCGGTGACGATGACGCTGGCCGGCACGATCGCCGGGCAGCTCGGCGAGCACGAGCTGAGCCGCCGCCTGATCCGCGACGCCGGACGGCTGGCCCGGGCGGGCGGATCGCTCGGCACGGTCGCCTGGAACCTCGAGTACCAGGCCGCCGACGAGCTCGCGCGCGGCCGGTTCGGGCTCGCCGAGGCGCACGCCGAGGAGGGCTGCCAGTTCGCCGCCGACGCCAGCCAGCCCAACACCGCCTGCCGCAACCGGGCGCTGCTGGCCCTGTGCGCGGCGCTCCGGGGGCGGCCGGAGGCAGCCGAGCTGGCCGCCGGCGTGCTGGCCGAGGCGACCGGCCGCCGCCTGCCGGACGCGATGGCGTACGCCGGACGCGCGCTCGGCCTCGTCGACCTCGTCGCCGGCCGCCACCACGAGGCCGCCCACCACTTCGCCGGAACCACCGGCCCGGCCACGGCCCTGACCACGGCTTCCCCCGTCGATCCGGCCACGGGCCTCGTTGCCGATCCGGGCGTGGAACTGCCCGCCGACCTGGCCATGGGGATGGCGCCTGACCTGGTCGAGGCGCTGGTGCGGGCCGGGGACCAGGAGGGGGCCGCCGCCGCTGCCGCGCGGTACGAGCGGTGGACCGCGTACACCGGCTCGCCGGAGCTGGGCGCGCTGGCGGCCCGCTGCCGGGCGCTGGTCAGCGAGGGCGCCGACGCGCACGGCCACTTCGCCGAGGCGCTGCGCCTGCACGCCCTGGCCGATTCGCCGCTGGAGCTGGCCCGCACCGAGCTGCTGCTGGGCGAGCGGCTGCGGCGCGACCGGCGTCGGTCCGAGGCGCGGCGGCACCTGCGCGAGGCGGCCGAGGGCTTCCGCCGCCTGGGCGCGCTCGCCTGGGCCGACCACGCGCAGGGCGAGCTGCGCGCCACCGGCGAGCAGGCGCGCACCCGCGCCCCGGAGGCCGCCGCGCTCGGCACGCTCACCCCGCAGGAGCTGCGCATCACGCTGGCGGTCGGCGAGGGGCTGACCAACCGCGAGATCGCCGCGCAGCTCTTCCTCAGCCCGCGCACGGTCGACTACCACCTGCGCAAGGTCTTCCAGAAGGCCGGCATCACCTCGCGCGCCGAGCTGATGCGGCTCGTCCTGGCGGAGGACCGGCGAGTTCGCTGATTCGGCGCCTGCCCGTCCCTTCCTAACGTCGGCGGCATCACACGCTCACGTCAGGAGTACGGACATGCGGAAAGTCATCAGGTTCGTCTGGCACTACGCCGAGATGGTCATCGCCATGTACGCCGGGATGCTGCTGCTCGACCTCCTGTGGGACGCGGTGCTGCCGCAGCCGGTCCGGTTCGACGTCGACACGCTGCTCATGGCCGCCGACATGACCGTCGGCATGGCCGCCTGGATGCTGGTCCGCAGGCACGGGTGGGCGAGCATCGCGGAGATGAGCGTGGCGATGTTCGCGCCGTTCCCCATCCTGCTCGTCCCCTACTGGTTCGGCGTCTTATCAGGACATGTCGTGATGTCCCTCGGGCACACGCTCATGTTCGTCTTCATGGCCCTGGCCATGCTGTGGCGCCGCGCCGAGTACACCTGCCACCCGGTCGGCATCCCGGCCAAGTGGCTCAGGCGATCGGGTGTCGTGCTGGTCGCGCTGCTGGTCCCGGCCTCGGTGTCGGCCGTCAACACCACGGGCAAGTTCGGCGACCTCTACACGGTCCGCGCCGGCGCCGTGACCGCCAGGCCCGCCCCGAAGGCCGGCGGCCACGACCCGGCCAAGCCCACCGTGGCCCTGCTCACCGGCCCCGGCGGCACCAACGTGGCCGACCTGCTCGGCCCGTACGAGGTGCTGGCGGGCACCGGCCGCGTCAACACGTACGTCGTCGCCGCCGACGCGGGCCCGGCGCCCCTGACGGGCGGGCTCGACCTGGTGCCCGACCTGACGCTCGACGGGCTGACGCGGCTGCTGGACGAGCGGCGCGACCGGCTCGACGCCGTGGTGATCCCCGCCATGCAGGAGCCGTACCCGGCGGCCGGCGACTGGCTGCGCGCCCACGCGGCGCGCGGCGCGATCGTCGTCAGCGTCTGCAACGGCGCCCGGGTGCTGGCCGGGACCGGGCTGCTCGACGGCAGGCGCGCCACCTCGCACTGGCTGCGGCTGTCCGGGCTGCGTGCCGACTTCCCCGCCGTCGGCTGGACCGGCGGCGTCCGGTACGTCGACGACGGCGAGGTGATCACCACGGCCGGGGTGCTGTCCGGCATCGACGGCGCCCTGCGGATCGTCGAACGGCTGCTCGGCGCCGACGCGGCCCAGGAGGCGGCGCAGCGGGTGCACTGGCGGCACTACTCCCCCGGCGCCGCCGCGCCCATCCCCGAGTCCGGGCTGGAGCCGGGCGACGCGGTCGTGGGGATCAACGCCTCCTACCGGCCCGGGCCGTCGGCCATCGGCGTGCGGCTCGTGGACGGCGTCGGCGAGCTGGAGCTGGCCTCGGTGTTCATCTCCTACACCGAGCACGCGATGGTCGGGCGTACGGTCGCGATCGGCGACGGCCCGGTGCGCTCCCGCCACGGGCTGACGTTCGTGCCCCGGGCGACGCCCGCCGAGGCTGCCGGGGAGCTCGGGCGGCTCATCGTGCCCGGCCTGGACGCGGCCCGGCGGCAGGTGACCGGGGTGGGCGACCTGCGGCCCGAGTACCCGCACACGGGCGGGGAGTTCGCCTTCGACCCGGTGATGCGCGACATCGCCCGCACCTACGACGTGCAGACGGCCCGGTGGACGGCGAAGACGCTGGAGTACCCGGTGCAGGACCTCGGGCTCACCGGCAGCGCCTGGCCGTGGCCGGCGACCGCCGTGGCCGGCCTGCTCGTCCTGCTCGGCGCCGCCGTGGCGACCGGCGGCGTCCTGCTGCTCCGGCGACGCCACCGCTGACCAGCCCCCGGGCGCGTCAGCCGACCGGCAGGCGGTACAGCCGCCGGGTCGCGTCGAGGCAATCGTCGTCGAGGAAGCGCCCCGACAGGCGGCCCGCCACGATCAGCCAGTTGTCCAGCCACAGCCTCAGCACGCCATCCGGCCTGACCTCCTGCCAGGCGAACACGTTGAAGGGGCTCATCCGGTCGTCGGCCAGGCCGTGGGCGTGCTCGTGGAAGGGCCAGCCGGTGACGGCGACGTCCCTCGGGCTGAGCCGCCCTTCCGTGACGCCGTCCGAATAGTAGAGATCGTGCACGCCGAGCCCGTCGGCGTCCCACACGACCTGGACGTACCTGCGCCCGGCCAGCGGCTCGGTGCGCAGGCGCGGGCCGGCGACGGTGATGGCGTGGATCCAGCCGGGGGCGTGGGCGCCCATCCAGACGAGCTCGTCGAACCCGTACGGCTCGTAGTGCCGCATCGCCTCCGCCAGGCCGCAGGGCACCGCCGCCGCCGGGTCGCCGCCGAGCAGGCGGGCGATCTCGTCGGGGTCGTCGCCCTCGATCCAGGTGCCGGCGAACAGGTCACCGAACCCGCGCGCCTCCAGCAGCGGCCACTGCTCCCAGAGCTTCACGCGGCCACCCGGCACAGGGTCCGCCGCTCGGCGAGCCAGGCGCGGTCGACGAACCGGCCGGTGATCCGCCCGATCGCGACCAGGTGCGGGTCGAGGTCGCTCTCGTCGCCCTGGTCGTCGTTGAGCCACAGGTCGTCGAGGCCGTCCTCGCCGTAGATGCCCGGCACGCCGTAGAACTCGTTGATCCCTCTCACGTAGCAGAACTCGAGAACCCGCCGGTCGAGCGGCGCCAGGGCGCAGAGCGAGAAGTTCAGCACCAGGGCGAACGTCCAGCCGGGCGCGTGGCGGCCCGTCCAGAGGATCGGGGTGCGCGAGCCGGCGCCGTTCCAGCGCAGCGCGGTGGCCAGGCCGCACTCGACCGTCCTGGCCTGGTCGATCCGCAGCCCGGCCGCGATCGCGGCGCGGTCGTCGCCCTCGATCCAGAAGGCGTGGATCTGCTCGGCCAGACCGGCGGCGGCCAGCAGGCCCCACTGGCTCTCCTCGGGTAACGCGCGCAACGGGCACCTCGATCGTCCGGGAACGGCGGCATCCTACAGTCCGGCCGATCTTGGCGGGTGCTCACTTGCCCAGTTGGGAGATCTTGTCCTTGAACAGGGTGGTGGCGATGGACGCCTTGTGCGGCTGGCCGCGCAGGAACGCCTGGGCGAAGCTCTTGGCCTGCTGGTAGGAGACCTTGCCGGGCATCGGCGGCTCGTTCGGGTCCACGTCCACGTCGACCAGGGCGGGGCCGTCGTGCGCGAGCGCCTGGGCGACGGCCTCGGCCACGTCGCCGGGCTCGGTGACCTTGCGGCCGTAGCCGCCGCAGGAGCGCGCCCAGGCGGAGAAGTCGGCGGCGGGCCGCGCGAAGCGGACGCCGTGCTCGGGGTAACCGAGCACCATCTGCTCCCACAGGATCTGGCCGAGCGAGTTGTTATTGTTGACGATCACCTTGATCGGCAGGTCGTGCTGGGCGGCCGTCAGGAACTCGGCCATGAGCATCGCGAACCCGCCGTCGCCGATGAACGCGATGACCTGCCGTCCGGGGTGGGCGAGCTGCATCGCGATCGCGTACGGCAGGCCGGGCGCCATCGAGGCCAGGTTGCCCGACAGGTAGAAGCCGCGCTCGCCGCGGATCGTCCAGTGCCTGGCGGCCCAGGTGGCGATCGTGCCGGAGTCGCAGGTGAGGATGGCGTCGTCGGTGGCGGCCCGGTCGACGCAGCCCATCAGATACTGCGGCGCGATCGGGTCGCGGTCCGGCGAGTCCAGCGCCGCCATGTCGGAGCGCCACTTCTCGGTCATCCGGACGTACTTGTCCAGGTGGTCGCGGGCGCCGTCGTGCTTCAGCAGCGGCAGCAGGGCGCGCAGCCCCTCCTTGGCGTCGCCGATCATCGGCACCTCGGTGGGCAGCCGCACCCCGGCCCTGACCGGGTCGGCCTCCAGTTGCACCACCCGGGCCTGACCGGGCTGGGGCAGGTGCTGGGTGTAGGGGAAGTTCGTGCCGACCATGAACAGGGCGTCGCAGTCCTCGACGAGTTCCTCGCCGGGGTGGGTGCCGAGCAGGCCGATGCCGCCCACCGCGTACGGGGAGTCGTCGGGGATGACGGCCTTGCCGGGCAGCGTCTTGATCACCGGCGCGCCGAGCGCCTCCGCCACGGCGAGCACCTCGGCCCGCGCGTGCAGCGCCCCGGCGCCGGCCAGGATCGCCGGGCGCTCGCTGCGGTTGAGGATCTCGGCCGCCGCCTGGAGGTCCTCCTCGCGGGGCAGCCCGGGCGGGCTGAGGTAGACGGCGGCCGTGGCCGGCGGCCGGGCGGGGGCGACGTGCTTGTACGGGTCGGCGTCGGCGGGGGCGACCTGCACGTCGTTCGGCAGGGTCAGGTGGGCGACGCCGCGCCGGGCGTACGCGGTCCTGATCGCGATGTCGACGACGCCGGGCAGCTGGGTCGGGTTGTCGACGACCAGGTTGTACTCGGCGACGTCCTCGAACAGCCGGTCGAGGTGGACCTCCTGCTGGTAGCCGGTGCCGAGCACGCTGGTCTCCTGCATGCCGGTGATGGCCAGCACCGGCTGGTGGTCCAGCTTGGCGTCGTACAGGCCGTTGAGCAGGTGGATGCCGCCGGGGCCGCTGGTGGCCAGGCACACGCCGACGCGCCCGGTCGCCTTGGCGTGGGCGGCGGCCATGAACGCCGCCGCCTCCTCGTGGTGCACCAGGACGAAGCGGACGCGGTCGGCGTGGCGGCGCAGCCCTTCCATGATGCCGTTGATGCCGTCGCCGGGCAGGCCGAAGACGGTGTCGACGCCCCACTCGGCCAGCCGCTCGATGAGCACTTCGGAAGCGATGGTTGTCATACCTGCCGCCGTGCCCCAGCGGGTCTCGGCAAACGTCCACGTCCCTGCAAATTTCGGGGCAGGCGGGTCCTCAGGCCGCCGGGGCGTTGCGCAGGGTCACGTTGATGCGGTTCCAGGTGTTGATCGCGCCGATCGCCATGACGAGGACGGCCAGCGACTCCTCGTCGTAGTGGGCGGCGGCCTCGGCCCACACGTCGTCGGGGACGCCCGCGGGGTTGTCGGCGATGCGGGTGGCGGCCTCGGCGAGGGCGAGCGCGGCGCGCTCGGCGTCGCTGTAGAAGGGGGTGTCGCGCCAAGCGGCGAGCCCGTGGACGCGCCGGTCGCTCACGCCGGCCTCGGCGGCCTCGCGGGCGTGCATGTCGACGCAGTAGCCGCAGCCGTTGATCTGGCTGACCCGCAGCCGCAGCAGGTCGAGGGTGGCGCGCGGGACGGGGCCGGCGTTGAGGTAGGCCTCCAGCGCGTACATGGCCTTGAGACCGTCGGCGGCGGGCTTGCGGATGCTCATGCGCATGATGATTCTCTCCATCTTTGATATTTGATATCCAGAATTACGGTGAGCGGCGGGGCCGATCGAGCACCCCGCCCACGGCGGCGCTCAGGGACGGCGGGAGGCGAACCAGTCGCGCGTGGCAGCCGGGGTGCCGGGCAGGTGGCGCTCCACCATCTCCTTGATGTCGGCCAGCGTCTGACCGGCCAGCTCCTTGCGCCAGGCCAGCTCCGCCCGGCGCATGGCCTGCGAGACGAAGCACGCCTTGCGGTAGTCGACGTCGGAGCGGCCGCCCGGCCCCTGCCGGAGCACCTCCTCGCAGCGGAACGCCTCCCCCGGCCCCTCGATCGCGGTCACCACGTCGAGCAGCGTGATGCGCTCCGGCGGGCGCGCCAGCCGGAACCCGCCGCGCGGGCCGGGCGTGGAGGTGACGATCCCGGCCCGGGCCAGCGCCTGGAGCTGCTTGTTCAGGTAGGCCGCCGGCAGCTCGTAGAACGCCGCCAGGCGGGCCGCCGTCATGGCCTCTCCGGTCTCGACCCAGGTCAGGTTCAGGCAGCTGTGCAGCGCCCACTCCACGCCCTCGCTCATCCGCATAACCTGGATACTACACGTCCAGGTTTATGGGTGTCACGCCGCCGGGTCGAGGACCACCGGCAGCGACGGGTAGTCGTTGCCGATGAACGACGTGTGCCGCCCCGGCCTGCTCACCAGCCGCAGCTCCGGGAAGCGCGAGAAGAGCGCCGGCAGCGCGATCGCCGCCTCCAGCCGGGCCAGCGGCGCGCCCAGGCAGTAGTGGATGCCGTGCCCGAACGCCAGGTGCTGCCGCTCGGCGCGGCTGATGTCGAAGCGGTCCGGGTCCGGGTTGACCGCCGGGTCGCGGCCGTGCGCGCCGAACGCGATGAGGATGAGCTCCCCCTTGCCGATCATGACGCCCTCGCCGAGGTCGATGTCGGTGGTGGCGTAGCGCATCGGCAGGTGCATGATCGGCGCGTGCTGGCGCAGGCTCTCCTCGATGACGTCGTCCCAGCGGGCCGGGTCGGCGCGGACGGCGGCGAGCTGGTCCGGGTGCGACAGCATGGCGACGGTCGCGTGGTCGATGAGCGACACGGCGGTCTCGCTGCCCGCGCCGATCATCAGGATCAACGTGCTGACCAGCTCCTCCGTGCTGAGCGGCGCGCCCTCCTCCTGCGCGGCCAGCATCAGGCTCGTCAGGTCCGTCCCCGGGTTGGCGCGGCGGTAGTGCATGAGCGTGTGCATCGCCGCGAACATGTCCCGCTGGACGACGTTCGCCTGCTCGGGCGTGAGGCTGGTGTCGAGGACCGCGTCGATGCAGCGCAGCATCTGCGGGCGCTGCTCCAGCGGGACGCCCATCAGGTCGCAGATCACCCGGGTCGGGATGGGATAGCTGAAGGAGGCCCGCAGGTCGACCGGCCGCCCCGGCGGGGCGAGCTCCAGGTCGGCGAGCAGGTCCTCGACGATGGTCTCGATCGCGGGCCGCATCGCCTCGATGCGGCGCGGGGTGAACGCCTTGCCGACCAGGTCCTTGAGCCGCTTGTGGTCGTCGCCGTCGACGGTGAACATGCTGATCACGTCAACCCAGGCGGTCAGCCAGCCGATCGCGAACGGCCTGTACTCCGGCCAGGAGGTGCGGGCGTTCTTGGAGACGCCCGGGTGGACCAGGAGCTTCTTGGCGACCTCGCCGCGGGTCACCGACCAGGCGACCAGGTCTCCGGGCAGCCGCACCCGGACGGCCGGGCCGGCCGCGCGCAGCTCGTCGACCTGCTCATAAAGGCGCCTTCCTGTGGGGTCGAGAATCGGGGGTTCGCTGGACACGACTACCTCCAGTGGACGCGGTGGGGGTGAGGGAAGCATCGGCGGGCCGGGGCCGGAAGCGGATGGCCAGCGTCGCCGGGCACTGGTGGAAGGGGCCCGGCCGGTTGGCTCCGCCGCCCGCGCCCAGCTCCAGGTCCCACAGCTGGTCGAGCAGCGTCTCGATCGCGGTCTGGGCGATCGCGGCGGCCTGGCTGTCGGCGGGACAGCGGTGCGGGCCGGCCGACCAGGCCAGGTGGGAGCGGTTGTCGTAGCCGAGCGGCGGCAGCGCCGGGTCGGTACCCGTGGCGGCGTGGCTGATCAGGATCGGCACCCCGCGCGGGACCGGCACCCCGTGCAGCGCGGTGTCGTGGCGGGCGAAGTGCACGGAGAAGTTGGCCATCGGCGACTGCGTCCACAGCACCTGCTCCAGGGCGCGGCGCACGGTGACGGCGCCCGCGGTCAGGTCGCCGGCGTAGTGGTCGTCCGACAGCAGCAGCCGCAGGCCCGAGGCGATCCACGCCGAGGTCGGGATCGTGCCCGCGCCGACCAGGACGACGAGCTGGTGCAGGGTCTCCTCGTGCGTGAGCCGGGCCGGATGGGCCAGCATCCAGGAGGTGCAGTCGCGCCCCGGCGAGCCGTCCTTCATCGCGATGATCTCCGCCAGGCACTGCGCCAGGTCGGCGGCCCCCTGCGCGGCCTCCGGACCGGCGTTGATCATGCCCTGGCAGCCGGTGACCATGCGCTCGACCAGCTCCGGCGGGCAGCCGAGCAGGTCGGTGAAGACCAGCAGCGGCAGCATGTCGGCGTACTGGCTCATCAGCTCCGCCCGGCCCTCTCCGGCGAAGTCGTCGATGAGGCGCAGCGCGTGGCGGCGGGTGATCTCGCGCAGCTCGTGCATGTTGATCCGGCGCAGGCAGTCGTCCATCGCGCGCCGCAGCCGGGCGTGCCGCTCGCCGTCGGCGTACAGGAGGCTGGGCCGGTAGGCCATGAGCGCCAGCACCGGGCTGTCGGCGGGGACGCGGCCCTGCTGCAGCGCCTCCCACAGGCGGCTGTCCTTGGAGTAGGTGTCGGTGTCGGTGACCACGTCGACGGCGGCGCGGCGGCCGGTGACGACCAGCGCGTGCACGCCGTCGGCGATCTCCGCCCAGGCGACGGGGCCGGCGGCGCGCAGCAGGTCGTAGGCGTCGTCGGGCCGGGCGGCGAACGAGGGGCCGAACAGCCTCGGGACGGGGGCGGGCGGTGTCATCGGGCATGCTCCAGGCGGCGGTGGTGGTCGAGGATGTGCTGGACGAGGGCGATCAGGCCGTGCTTGGCCGAGCCGGCCCGGCGGGCGTCCAGGCTCACCAGCGGCTGGTCGTCCAGGCTGAGGCTGTCGCGCAGCTCGGCGTCGCGGTAGCGGGGCGAGCCGTCGAAGTGGTTGACGGCGACGACGTGCGGCAGCTGCGCCTCTTCGAGCAGGTTCATCGCGTCGAAGCTGTCGTCGATGCGGCGCGTGTCGACCAGGACCAGTCCGCCGAGCGCGCCCTCCATGAGGGAGCGGACCATGCCGTGGAACCTCGGCTGGCCGGGCGCGCCGAACAGATAGAGCACGATCTCAGGAGACAACGTGAGGCGGCCGAAGTCCATCGCCACCGTGGTGGTGTCCTTGCCCTGCAGGTCGCGCAGGTCGTCCACGAGCTGCCCGGCCTGCGTCATCCGCTCCTCGGTGGACAGCGGGCGGATCTCCGAGACGGTCCTGACGAAGGTGGTCTTGCCGACGGCGAACGGGCCGAGCACGAGAACCTTCACCGGCCGGGCCGTCGCCGGCACGTAACGGTCAGAGCTTTTCAAGTGCCTTCAACACCTTCATCAGGAAGTCGGTGCTATAGGGGGAGGCGGCGGGGACGAACGGCGCGCGCGGGGCCAGGTGGCCGCTGTCGACGAGACCGGCCACGATGACCTTGACGATCGCGCCCGGCAGCTCCAGGTGGGCGGCGACCTCCGACACCGACAGCGCCCCGGGCAGGCACAGGTCCATCACCCGCCGGGGGTGGGCGGCGAGCCCGGCCAGCGGCCGGGCGGGGTCGGCGAGCAGCAGCGTGGCGGCGTCGAGACCGGCGCGTGTCGCGGAGGCGTCGCCGCCCGACACGGTGTAGGAGCGGATCATGCCCGCCCGCCGGTGCCGCGACGGCGTCATGCGCCGCTGCTCCGCTCCCGCGCGCCAAGGATCGGGCCGAGCCCGCGCACGGTCTTGGTGGCCGCCTGGATCGCGATGTGGGTGGCGGCGCTGTTGGACTCGCCGCGGATGGACACGCCGATGCCGGTGCGCTCGGTCACGGCGAACAGCACCATGGTGACGTTCGCGAGGTCGGCGATCACGTAGCGTAGCGGCCCTGGAGCGCTGTGACGTGACGGGGTGGTGCAGAACTCGCTCAGCTGCTGCTGCAGCGACTTCATCGCCGACAGGGCGGCGGCGGCGCGGTCGGCGTCGTCGCGGCTCATGCCGGCCGAGTGCGCCAGGACCAGCCCGTCGGAGGTGAACAGCACCGCGTTCATGACGTCCGACTGCTGGTCGACGAGGTTGTTGAGGACCCAGCTCATGTTGGTGTCGTCGGCGGTGGGCTGCTCTATGGTCATGGCTGCGAGTGTCCTTCGGCGTCGTTGTCGCGGCCGGTGGCGAGGCCCGTGCTGAGCAGCTCGCTCAGCTTTCCGAGGTCGGCGGCCACGTCTTCGGGCGCGCGGGTGTCGGTGATGGATTGCTGGGTCGGCTGGGCCGAGAGGGGCGCGACCGCGTGCCGGCGTTCGCGCTTGGGCAGGCCGTGGGAGGTGGCGACCGGCGCGGGGGCCGCGTGGAGCGCGGGCTGCGGCGGGGCCGTCTCGCGCGGGGGCGCGGCCAGGCCGGGGGCGGCGCTCATCAGGTGGTGCGGGACGAGGCAGGACGCCTGGACGCCGCCGCTGGGCGAGGGGGCGCTGACGTCGACGTGGAAGCCGTAGTCGTGCGCCAGGGTGCCGATGATGGCGAAGCCCAGCTTGCGCTCGTCGGCCAGGTTGGCCGCGTCGAGCGTCGTCTGGCGCGACAGCAGCCGCTCGGCCTCGGCGAGCTGGAAGGAGTTCAGGCCGGCGCCCTTGTCGTCGATGACGACGCAGAAGCCCTTGGGGACCTCCCGGACGTAGACGCTGACCCGGTCGCCGGTGTAGCTGGTCGCGTTGGCCAGCAGCTCGGCGAGCGCGACGGCGATCGGCTCGACCACCCGGCCCTCGACCCACCGCTCGCCGACGTCGGGCACGTACGTGTAGTGGACGCGGTCGTAGGCGGGGATGCGGCCGCGGGCGCTCTCGACGATCTCGCGGAAGGTGCAGTCGGCGCGCTGCACGCCCGGCCAGGAGCCGGCCAGGATGCGCAGCCGCTGGACGGCGTGCAGCGCCCAGGTGGCGTGGGCGTCCATCTCGACCAGGCTGCGGTGGGGGTCGGTGCCGGGCGGCAGGTCGAGCGCCTCGTTGATGGACATCTGGAGGCGGGCCAGGTACATCTGCACCTCTTCGGCCATGCCCCGGACGCCGGCGCGGGCGGCGCCGCTGACGTCGGCCCGGGTGGCGTGCACGGCCTCGCGCAGCAGCTCCTCGGCGCCGGCGATGTGGTCGCTCAGCGGCGTGCCCGCGAACTGCGGGTGCAGCAGGCCGGGCACGACGACGTCGGAGTAGCCGCGCACCTCGGCGTCGGCCACCGCGTTGAGGCGCTCGACGAGCCGGCCGGTCTCGGCGACGGCCGCGTTGTACCACTGGAGGTTGGCGTTGGCCTGTTGCAGCGCCTGTTCTTTCTCTTTCTCGGCGGCCTCTCTGGCCTGTTCGGCACTGACTCTGGCCTTTTCTGCGGCTTGCGCCCGTTCGTCGGCACGCGCCTGCCCGGCGGTTTCGTCGTTTCCCTGGGCGGGGCGCTCGGCGGGGGGCGCGGGACGCTCGGCGGGCGGCTCGGCGGGGGCGGGCCCGCGCTCGGGGGCCCGGGAGCGCATGAGCAGGATGGCCAGCAGCACGAGGCAGACCATCAGCAATAACACGCTGCAGATGACGCTCGCCAGCAGCACTCCGGCAGTGAAATCCGCGGATCCGTTCATGTCCGTCCTTTGAAGTGCTGGAGCTCCATATGGGCACGGCAGAGGAATCGACACCCGTCAAATGAGCCTGGGGCGTCGCCGCTTGACGACTTTACACGCCCTTGTCCCTACAGCCATGTCAAAACGTCGGCTATTTCTTATCAGGGACAATCACATACCGCACTAAACCGGAAATTCCCGAGACTTATTCATAAACGCCCGTACCGCCACGGAGCCCCGCCGTCCCGGTCCGCCGTGACCACTTCCTGACGCCGCACCCCTGGCGCAACACGATGTGATGTACGACACTCTGACCAGAACTCGGTCCTAGAACCCTGTTCTAGGGCACCCGGCTGCCACAGCGGAGGAGAAGTCCATGGTCAAGGCCGTCACCCGCGAGCGCCGGCGACTCGGGTCCCCACCCGCGGGCGGGATCAGCCCGACCGACCCCAACCCGTACGGCTGGGCGCCGTTCGCCGTGCTGTTCCTCGTCGGCATCGTGGACCGCATGGAGGCCGGGCTCCTGGCCGGCGTGCTCCCGCTCATCCAGGAGCAGTGGGGGTTCAGCGACACGGCCGCCGGATCCATCCCCACCGCCGGGGCCCTGGCCGCCACCGCCGTCGCGCTGCCCGCCGGCTACCTCGCCGACCGCTACAGCCGCACGAAGATCATCGCCGTCGTGGTGCTGTGCTGGGGGCTGGCCACGCTCGGCTCGGGACTCGCCGCCGGGTTCGCCGTCTTCTACCTCATGCGCGTGCTGCTCGCCGCCGCCGAGAACATCGACAACCCGGCCATGGGCAGCCTCATCGCCGACTTCTACCCCGCCGCCGCCCGGGTCCACGTGTACGGCTGGACCCGCATGACGACCTACCTGAGCGGGCTCGGCACCATCGTCGGCGGCGTCATCGGCCAGGCGTACGGGTGGCGTGCCGCCTTCCTGTGCATGGCGGTCCCCGGCATCCTCACCGCCCTGCTGGTCTGGCGGCTGCGCGAGCCCGAACGCGGCCGGCTCGACAAGATCAGGGCCTCGGCCGGCGACGCGCCTGCGACCGGCGCCACTCCCCCGGACCGGCCCGCCCTCGCCTCGCCGCCCTTCTGGCGGCAGGTCCGCGAGGTCCTCGCCGTCCGGACGCTGGTCCGGGTCTCCGTGGGCGTCATGATCCTCACGCTGGGGCTGGGCGGCATCTACTACTGGCTGCCCACCCTCCTGTCACGCGCGTACGGCCTGCCCATCGGCACCGCGGGCACCACGAGCGGCCTGGTCACCATCGTCGGCGTGGTCGCCGGGACCGTGATCGGCGGCCGGCTCGGCCGCCGCGCCATCGCCCGCCACCGCGCCGGGCTCCTGCTGGTCGGCGGCGCCGGCATCACCGCAGGCTCACTGCTGCTCGGCGGCGCCCTGCTCATGGGGTCGGCCACCGCCATGATCCTCTGTGTGCTGCTGGCCGTCACGGTGTCGGCGACCGCCATCCCCACCTGCACGGCCTCCGTCGCCGACGTCGTCGGCGCGCGCTCGCGCGGCCTCGGCTTCGCCGTGCTGCAGTTCCTGCTCACGCTCGGCGCGGCGTTCGGGCCGCTCATCGTCGGCATCACCTCCGACGCCACCGGCTCGCTCGTCACCGCCATGTACGCGCTCATCGTCCCGATGGTCCTCGGCGGCCTGCTCGTGCTGTCGGCCAGGGGCTCGTACGAGCGCGAGTCGGCCAAGGTCCTGGACGAGGCCCGCGACCTCTAGATCCAGCCCTCCTCCCAGGCCCGGTGGGCGGCGGCGTGCCGCGAGCCGGCGCCCAGCTTGGCCATCGCCGACGACAGGTAGTTGCGGACGGTGCCCGGCGCGAGATGCACCCGCTCGGCGATCTCGTTGACCGACGCGCCGGTCCGCGACGCCCGCAGCACCTCCAGCTCCCGGTCGGTGAGCGGGCAGGCGTCCTCGGTCAGCGCGGAGGCGGCGATGTCGGGGTCCACGTAGCGGCGGCCGGCGGCGACGGCCCGGATGATCTCGGCCAGCTTCGTCGCGGGCGTCGTCTTCGGCACGAAGCCGCTGACGCCCGCCGCGAGCGCCCGGCGCAGCACGCCCGGCCTGGCGTGCCGGGTGACCAGGACGATCCGGGTGTGCAGCTCCGCCCGGATCGTCTCGGCCGCGCGCAGGCCGTCGGCGGGCGGCATCTCCAGGTCCAGCACCGCGATGTCGGGGCGGTGCTCCCTGGCCAGGCGGACCGCGTCGGTGGAGGTGGCGGCCTCGGCCACGACGGCGAGGTCCTCCTCCAGCCCGAGCAGCGCCGCCAGGGCGCCCCTGAGCAGGTCCTCGTCGTCGGCTATCAGCAACCGGATCATCGGTCCTCCGCGCTTCGGGCGGGCAGGCGGGCCACCACGGCGAAGCGGTCGTCGTCGTGGTCCCAGGTCAGCTCGCCGCCCGCGGACGCCAGCCGCTCGGCGAGCGTGCGCAGCCCGGTCCCGCCCGCGCTGGGCTGGTCGCTGTGCTGGTCGCTGGGCTGCCCGCCGGCGCCGTCGTTGGTCACGCGCAGGCGGGCGAGGTCGCCGGTCACCCGGTAGTCGACCTCGGCGTGCCGGGCCCGGCTATGGCGCAGCACGTTGGTGGTCGCCTCCCGCATGACCAGGCCCAGCAGGTGGCGTCCGGCCTCGGGGAGACGGCGGGCGTCGGCGGGCTCCACGCTCATCCGGGCGTCGATGCCGGCGGCGGCCAGCACGCCCGTCGCGTTGGCGATCTCCGCGTCGAGCGTGGTGCGGCGGTAGCCCTGCACGACCGCCCTGGTGTCGGAGAGCGCGTCGGCGGCCAGGCGGCGCACCTCGTGCATCTCCGCGGCGGCGCGCGCCGGGTCCGCCTCGGCGAGCCGGGCGGCCAGCTCGCTCTTGAGCGCGATCACCTGGAGGTGGTGGCCCTGGATGTCGTGCAGGTCGGCGGCGAAGCGCAGCCGCTCCTCCTTGACCGCCAGCTCGGCGGCGAGCCTGCGCACGTCGTTGAGCCGCTTGGCCACGTCCCAGCCCCACAGCATGGCCAGGGTCGTCCACGCGGTGACCAGCACCACGGCGGGCGGCAGCACGGCGGCGCCGGGCAGCGGCGCTCCGGAGAGCGCGCCGACGCCCGAGGCGGCCAGCGCCGCCGCCCCGATGAGCCCCCACCGGGGCGCCGGGCGCAGGAACGTCGCGGCGATCGACACCACGAGCGCGGCCGGCAGCGACCAGCGCCCGTCGTCCCCGTGGGCCAGCATGAGCCCGCCGAGCACCGCCGCCCCCGCGCCCCCGGCGACCGTCCACCCCACAGGCAGCCGGACGACCGAAGGCACGGACGCAGGCGAAGGCGCGTCCGGGGGCGGGGGCGCGGGGGTTTCCGGGGAGGGGGTCATGCGGCGGGTGAGGAGTGCCATGCCGGACAGGCCCGTGGCGGCCAGGGCGGCGGCGCCCGTGACGCGGGCCCACAGGGCCACGGCGGGGTCGAGGACCCAGGCCCCGGCGACGAAGACGAGGAAGAACCCGGTCGTCGCGGTCACGCTCCACCAGGTGCCCCGGCGGAAGCGGCCCAGGCCGGCGTCCTCGTCGATCGGGAGGTCAGGCACGCGGCCATTGTCGCAGCAAGGCACGCGCGGATGACAGATGTCACCCGATCATGTGACACGTCCACGCGCGCCCGTGCGCATCCGGCACTACTGGCGGCGAGCGCCGGTGGCGAGGCTGGAGCCCTCACCGAAGGAGGACGCCGTGAACGACACGACCGAACGGGTCTCGACGCTGCGCCACTGGCCCACCATGGCCGGGATCGTGCTGGCCGGGCTGATGGTGTACGGGCTGGCGGGCGGGGAGGAGGTCGCGCCGGTCCTGGCCGCCTCGGGGATGATCTACCTGGGCGCCGCCGCGCTGGGCCGGCCGTCGGCGGCGTGGCCGCTGTTCGGGGTGAGCTTCGCCGTCATCGCCGTCTCCAAGGCGCTGCTCCCGGGCGTCGACCCGACCTGGCCGATGCTCGGCGTGGCCGCCGGGCTGGCGGCGTACGGGCTGGTCACGCGGGCGGCGGGACTGTCGCGCCAGGTGCTGGCGATGGCGGGTTTCGGGCTGGTCGCGGTCGTCACGCTGGCGGTCGGCGGGGACGCGGGCGCGTACCTGGTGGCGGCGGGGATGCTCGGTCACGCCGCGTGGGACGTCCACCACCATCGCACGGGGAAGGTGGTGGCGCGGTCGCTGGCGGAGTTCTGCTTCGTGCTGGACTCGCTGGTCGGCGTGGCGCTGGTGGCAATGACTGTATGGCAATGAATGGCCACAAACTAAGCATTCTCGGAGAAATCGCCCCCAAGATCGCCGTTCATCCTGACCGTACGTGACACTCCGAGTGAACGGTGGTGGGTGATGGCGAACACGTTGAGCGGCCGGCAGGCGCGCGACGGTGAGCTGCGGACCGTGCGGCGCGGCCGGGTCGTCCTGGTCAGCGCGGTGATCGGGTTCCTGCTGACGGTCGTGTGGTCGGCCCGGTTCGTGGACGAGACGATCGGCGGCACCGTCGCCGACACCCTGCTGGGGCACGACGCCGCGGAGGCGCCGATCGCGGGCATCGCGGCGGGGGTCGTGTTCGCGTTCGTGACCGGCATGGCCGGCACGTTCACCGCGTGCAACATCGCGGTGTTCGGCGCGCTGGCTCCCCTGGTCGGCGACGGCGCCGGGCGCCGCGAGCGGTTCCGGGCGGCGCTGCGGCCGCTCGGGCTGCTCGCCGCCGGCATGATCCCCGTCTCCGCCCTGTACGGGGCGCTCGTCGGGATCGTCGGCACGAGCATGCCGCAGTTCTCCACGGCGGCCAACGTCGCCGGCGGGCTGTCGCCGCGCAGCATCCAGTCGATGGTGGTGTTCGGGATCGTCGGGCTGGCGATGCTCTACCTGGGGCTGGCCGCGCTCAGGCTGGTGCCCGACCCGTTCGAGCGGCGGCCCGGCGCGCGCACGGTCTTCATGGGCGCGCTGATCGGCGGCTTCCTGATCGGCCGCCCGTTCGGGCTGTTCCGGGCGATGTTCCGCGACGCGGCCGAGAGCGGCAACCCGCTGTACGGGGCCGCGGCGTTCACGCTGCAGTCGATCGGCAACATCGTGCTGCTCGCGGTGCTGCTGGTGGTCACCGCCGTGGTGTTCGGCGGGCGGGTGCACCGGTGGCTGGCCGCCAAGCCGCACCGGATCGCCGTGCTGACCGCCTCGGCGCTCATCGTCGCCGGCGTGTTCACGTTCCTGTACTGGGACGTCAGGCTCCTGGCCCGGCGGGAGATCATCCCGTGGTACCCGGTGGCGCCGTGGACGTGACCCGCTGGCAGGAACGTGCTGCCCGTCGGCAGTAAGCGGACGTCACCTCGCCCCCTTTTCGGCCCTGGTCCGGCGCAGCATGGCAGTGGAAGCACCGATGCTGAGGAAGGACCGGTCACCATGGCCATCTTGACGTCCACGACGAGCGGGACCACGCGATCCACCCTCCGCCGGGTCACGGTGATCGGGTGCGGGCTGATCGGCACCTCCGTGGCGCTCGCGCTGCGTGCCGAGGGGATCCGCGTGCGGCTCGCCGACCACGACCCGCGTGCGCTGGCCGAGGCGGTGCGCCTGGGGGCGGGCGCGCCGCTGACCGTCGACGAGCCGCCCGCGGACGTCGTGGTCATCGCGACCCCGCCGTCCGCCGTGCCCCAGGTGCTGCGCGACGCGCAGGCCAGAGAGCTGGGAGCCGTCTACACCGACGTGGCCAGCACCAAGGCGCGGATCCTGGCGACCGCCGAGCTGGCCGGGTGCGACCTGAGCCGGTACGTCCCCGGCCACCCGATGGCCGGGCGTGAGGCGCCGGGGGCGGCCGCCGCCCGCGCCGGCCTGTTCACCGGCCGCAAGTGGGCGCTGTGCCCGTGCCCGGCCACCGCCCTGTACGCGGTGCGGGCGGTGGCCGACCTCGTCGCCGCCTGCGGCGCGCAGGTGACGCTGCTGTCGCCGCCCGCCCACGACAGGGCCGCCGCGGCGGTCTCGCACGCGCCGCTGGTCCTGTCGGCGGCGCTGGCCGCCCGGTTCGCGTACGCGGCCGGGCAGCCGGAGCTGCTGTCCCTGGCCGGCCGGGGGCTGTACGACGTGACCCGCGTGGCCGGCAGCCCGCCCGAGCTGTGGATCGACATCCTGGAGCACAACGCCGACGCCGTCGCCGGCGTGCTGGAGGAGGTCGTGGACGACCTGACCGCCGTGGCGCAGGCGCTGCGGGCGCCGGAGGGAAGCACGAGCTGGGGCGTCGTGGCCGACCTGCTGGTGCGCGGCAACCTCGGCCGCGAGCTCATCGTCGACGCCTGCGCCCCCGCCGCCCGGGACCGCGGCCCCGCGGCCGCCGAGCCCGCCGAGGCCGCCGAGGCCGCCGGTCTGGAAGCGGCGTGACGAGCCGATGCCCCGCCGCCGGAGGGCAGCGGGGCATCGGGGCACGCCGGTCAGATGTAGAGCGTGTTCGGCGGCAGGCCGCACAGGACCCTGCCGTACAGCTCGGTGTTGGTGTTGGGGTGCATGAGCGCGTGCAGGTTGGCGCTGTGCACGTCACGCAGGATGCGCTGGATCGGCACGTCGGAGTAGAGGGACGAGCCGCCGCTGGCCGAGGCGAAGATGTCCGCGGCCTCCTTGGCCAGCGCGCACACCGCGCCCATGTCGGCGCGGACCCGGGCCCGCTCCTCCAGCGTCCACGCCTCGCCGCGCTCGCTCTTGCCGTCGACCGTGGCCGCCAGCCGCTCCGCGTGGAACTGCGCCTGGTCGATCTTCAGCGCGGCGGAGGCGACCTGCAGATGGGTGAGCGGCGCCTCGCTCTGCTGCTCGTAGCCCGTGTAGGTGATCTTGCGGCCGGGCAGGCGCTCCAGGAACGCCGTCTTCGCCGCCTTCGCCAGCCCCAGCAGCGTGCCGACCGAGGAGGCCGAGGCCACGGGGAGCATCGGCGCCCGGTAGATCGGGATGCCGGCGTTCAGCTGCGACGCGTACTGCTCCTGCAGGACGGCAGGCAGCGGGAGCACCCGCTCGGCCGGGACGAACACGTTCTCGGCCACCGTGCTGACGCTGCCGGTGCCCTGGAGCCCGGTCGTGTGCCAGTCGTCGATGATCTTCAGCTCGGACGTGGGCACCAGCGCCATGATGGGCATGGGCTCCTGGTCCGGGCCCACCTGGATGGCCACGATCTCCTGCCAGTGGCTGTGCCAGGCGCCGCTGACGAACCCCCACTTGCCGTTGACCACCACGCCGCCGTTCGCCGGGGCCGCCATCGCGGTCGGGCTCAGCGTGCCGCAGACGCGCACGTCCGGCGTCGAGAACACCTCGGCCTGCACCTCGTCCGGGAACAGGCAGACCATCCACGTCGGAATCCAGTAGACCGACGCCGTCCACGCGGTGGACCCGTCGGCCTGGCCCAGCTCCGCGCCCACGTCGACCAGCGTGCGCGTGTCGCACTCGTAGCCGCCGAAGCGGGCCGGAACCCGCATCCTGAAGACGCCGGCGTCGGCCAGGGCCTCGATCGACTCCTCGTGGAGGCGCCGGTTCTGCTCGTTCCAGGCCGACTTGGCCCGGAGCGCCGGCGCGAGCGCGGACACCCGCTTCACCAGCTCTTCCCGCGCCGGAACCTCGGTCGTCGTCGCCACCATTTCCTCCTACTGTTCCCTCGGGGCTGGGCCGCGTGTCCCAGCGGTCAGAAGCTCGCGCCGTCGGCGCGTTCAGGCGAGGGACGAGACCTTCGCCGCGGCGGCGACCCTGAGCACCAGCGCGCCCACGTTGGGGTCCTCCTCGAAGATGTCACCCACCTCGAGCTCGACGCCCAGTTCGTCCTCGATGCGCGACACGATGCGGATCGCGGAGATCGACTCGCCTTCCAGGTCGAAGAACGTGGCGTCGGCCATGTCGTCCGGCACGTCCAAGACGGTGCGCCAGATCTTTCCGACCTTCTCCTCGATCAGAGCGAAACTCAGCTCGCCTGCCCGATTGTCAGTCATCCGGTGTCCTCCACTGCTGAATTCCCCAATGAAAGGGCCCGCGAACGGATACCCGCCCTGAATACCGGTTCTTGCGGATATCGTCACAGGCGGCGGCGGCGCGTACATCTTTGAGAATGCGGGAAAATGCCGGCGCCCTTCGGCACGGCAGGAGAAAGGCGGCGAAGGGCGCGGAGTTATGGTCACGGAGGGTGTTTATCAGCCGCTGAGTGGAGGACGATCCCATGAGCGTCACAACGATCACCGCCGACGACACGACCGCCGTGCGCGAGGTGCCGCGGCGCATCATCGCCGCCTGGGCCGCCAACGACGGTGACGCCTTCGCCGGCGTCTTCACCGAGGACGCCACCATGATCCTGCCCGGTGACGTCTACGTCGCCGGCCGCGAGGGCATCCGGGCGTACATGAGCGCCGCCTACGCCGGGCCGCTCAAGGGCACGCGGGTGTTCGGCGAGCCCGTGTCGGCCAAGTTCCTCGGCCCGGACGCCGCGGTGCTGGTCACCAAGGGCGGCGTGCTCGCCGGCGGCGAGAGCGAGGTCGCGCCCGAGCGGGCCGTCCGCGCCACCTGGGTGCTGGCCAAGCAGGACGGCCAGTGGCTCATCACCGCCTACCAGAACACCCCCGTCGGAGCCTGACCCGCTCCTCCCCCGCCCCGACCGACCGGCCTCACCGGTCGGTCGCCGCATGTCCGGGGAGTGCGCCGCACCCCCGCGCCCGTGTGCGGGAGTACGCCGCGCCCCCGCGCCCGGGGGGAGAGGACGTACCGGGGACGGGGGCGCGGGGGTCAGCGGGCCACGGGGGCGATCTCGACGCGGGTGTTGTCGCCGACCAGCAGGCGGTACGGGATCGCGGGCGAGCCGGCCGGCTCGATGACGGCCGAGCGGCCGACGATGGAGCCGTGCATGCCGGGCACCTCCAGGATGGAGGCGCCGTCGAGCACGATGGAGTCGCTCAGCCGGGTCCCGCGCAGCACGCAGTCGCGGCCGATCGAGACGTTCGGCCCGATGAGGCAGTCCTCGATGACGGTGTTGGCCCCGACGATGACCGGGCCGTCGATGCGCGAGCGCGTGGTCCTGGTCATGGGGCCGAGCTCGACGCGGCCGCCGAGCTCGGCGAGCAGCCGCCGGTTGCATTCGAGCACGTCGTCGGGCTTGCCGGTGTCCTTCCAGAAGCCCTGGTACTCGGTCGCCCGGACGGGCCGCCCGTGGGAGACGAGCCACTGGACGGCGTCGGTGATCTCCAGCTCGCCGCGCCGGCTGGGGGCGATGGCGTCGACGGCCTCGTGCACGGCGGCGGTGAAGAAGTACACGCCCACCATGGCGAGGTCGCTGCGCGGGTGGCGCGGTTTCTCGACGAGCCGCCGCACGTTCCCGCCGGGCCCGAGCTCGACGACGCCGAACGCCCTCGGGTCCGGCACCCGCTGGGCGACGACGTGCGCGGCGGGCCGCCGGGCGCGGAAGTCGGCGGCGACGCCGACGACCCCGTCGGGCAGCATGATGTCGCCCAGGTAGAGCACGAAGTCGTCGTCGCCGAGGAAACCGCGGGCCAGCCGCACGGCGTGGGCGAGCCCGAGCGGCTCGTCCTGCCGGATGTAGGTGACGCGCAGGCCGAGCGACGAGCCGTCCCCGACGACCGCGGCGATCTCCGCGGCCCAGGAGCCGACGACGACGCCGATCTCGGTCACGCCCAGGTCGCGGATGTTCACCAGCACGTGCTCCAGCACGGGACGGTTGGCGATGGGGATGAGCTGTTTCGGCATCGAGTAGCTGAAGGGACGCAGACGGGTGCCGGACCCGCCGGACAGCACCAAGGCCTTCATGCGTCGGTCCGGCCCATGAGGAATCACCTTCTCGGCTTCTGTCACACGGTCATCCGCGCGCGGCGACGAACTCCTTGATCGACGCGACCACGTAGTCGATCATCTGGTCGGTCAGTCCGGGGTACACGCCGACGTGGAAGGTGTGGGTGGTGATGATGTCGGTGTTGGTCAGCTCGCCCACCACGCGGTGGTCGCGGTCGAGGTAGGCGGGGTGGCGCAGCAGGTTGCCGGCGAAGAGGCGGCGGGTGCCGATCTTGCGGTCCTCCAGGAAGTCCACGAGTTCCTTGGCGTCGAACGGCGCGGCCGGGTCGACGGTGAGGACGAAGCCGTACCAGCTCGGGTCGGAGCGGGGGGTGGCCTCGGGCAGGATCAGGTGCGGGACGCCTTCGAGGCCCTCGCGCAGCCGGCGCCAGTTGTGGCGGCGGGCGGCGCAGAAGTCGTCGAGCTTGCCGAGCTGGCTCAGGCCGAGCGCGGCCTGCAGTTCGGTGATCTTCAGGTTGTAGCCGACGTGCGAGTAGATGTACTTGTGGTCGTAGCCGTGCGGCAGCGTGCCCATCTGGTAGTTGAACCTCTTCAGGCACGTGTTGCTCTCGCCGGGCTCGCACCAGCAGTCGCGGCCCCAGTCGCGCAGCGACTCGACGATGCGTGACAGCAGCAGGCTGGAGGTCAGCACGCAGCCGCCCTCGCCCATCGTCATGTGGTGGGCCGGGTAGAAGCTCACGGTGGTGAGGTCGCCGAAGGTGCCGACGGGCTCGCCGTCGTAGGTGGAGCCGACGGCGTCGCAGCTGTCCTCGATGAGGAAGAGCTCGTGCTCGGCGGCCAGTTCGGCCATCTCGGCGACGGCGAACGGGTTGCCGACGGTGTGCGCGATCATGATGGCGCGCGTCTTCGGGCCGATGGCCCGGGCGACCATGTCGACGGTCGGGTTGTACGTGCCGAGCTCCACGTCCACGTAGACCGGGACGAGCCCGTTCTGCAGGATCGGGTTGACCGTGGTCGGGAACGCCGCCGCGACGGTGATCACCTCGTCGCCGGGCCGCAGCCGGGCGTCCTCCAGCCGGTGGGAGGTCAGCGCCGACACCGCCAGCAGGTTGGCGGAGGAGCCCGAGTTGGTCAGGTGCGCCTTGCGCCGCTTCATCTTGCGCGCGAAGACCGATTCGAACTTCCTGGCCCTGGTGCCGCCGGCGACGCGGAGGTCGAGGGCGGCCTCGACCAGCGCCAGCCGGTCCGCCACGTCGTGCACGGCCCCGGTGGGCCAGATCTCGGTGACGCCCGGCTCGAAATCCCCGGAGGGTGCCACATCGGCGTGGTATTTACGCACCTCGTCGAGGATCAACGCCTTGTGTTCGTTCATCTCACGCCCTTCGTCGATGCACCACTCCACAGCATCGGCCACCTCCATTCCTGTCGCATCTCCTGTATTGCGCCCGGCCAGGCAACCCACAAGATGCGCGGCGCCGGGAATTGCGTTGTGCTGGCAACAGGAATTTCGACCGGTCGCCCTAAAGGGGGAACGTTCATGCGATGCCTGCGGGAAAACGAGCAGCCGAAAGTGGCGGTCATCGGACTCGGCTACGTCGGCTCCTGTTACGCCGCCATCCTCGCCGAGCGCGGGTGGGACGTGATCGGCATCGACACCAACGCCAGGCTGATCGAGGAATTGACCGAGGGCCACTGCCGCTATCAGGAGGACGGCCTGGCCCCGCTGCTGGAGGCCGCCATCATGGCCGGCCGGCTGCGGCTGACGACGAGTTTCGCGGCGGTCCGCGACGCCGACGTGCTGCTGCTGGCGGTCGGCACGCCGGTGCGCACCGACGGCTCCATGGTGGAGGACCAGCTCGGGCAGGCGTCCGAGCAGGTGGGCCGGCATCTGCGGGCCGGGCAGCTCGTGCTGGTCAAGAGCACGGTCCCGCCCGGCACGACGCGCGACTTCGTCCGGCCGCTGCTGGAGGGCGGCGGCCTGGCCTGCGGCGTGGACTTCAACCTCGCCTTCACGCCGGAGCGGTTCGCCGAGGGGACCGCGCTGCGGGAGCTGCGCTCGCTGCCGATCGTGGTGGGCGGCGTCGACGACGACAGCACGGCGGACGCCGCCCTGTTCTGGCGGCAGGCGCTCGGCGTCGAGGTGATCACCCAGGACTCCCCCGAGGCTGCCGAGATCGTCAAGCTGGCCGACAACTGGTGGATCGACCTGAACATCGCGCTGGCCAACGAGCTGGCCAAGTTCTGCGCCGCCTACGACGTCGACGTCCTGGACGTGATCGCCGCCGCGAACACGATCACCAAGGGCAAGAGCAAGGTCAACATCCTGCTGCCCAGCGTGGGGGTCGGCGGCTCGTGCCTGGTCAAGGACCCGTGGATGGTCTGGCACGCCGCCCGCCGCCGCGGCGTCGAGCTCCACACGCCGCCGACCGGCCGCAAGGTCAACCTCGGCATGCCCGAGCACGCCAGCCAGCTCATCATCGACACGCTGGTCGGCCAGGGCAAGGACCCGGCCACGGCGACCGTCGCCATCCTCGGCGCGGCCTTCAAGAACAACACCGGCGACCTGCGCGCGACCCCCGTCGAGGGCGTCGTCACCGCCCTGCTCAAGGCCGGCGCGACGGTCAGGCTGCACGATCCGCTGGTCGACCCGTTCCAGGCCGAGACGCTGTTCGGCATCGCCCCGACCGAGTCCCTCGACGAGACGGTCCGCGACGCCGACTGCGTGGCCATCATGGCGAACCACCACGACTTCGCGGACATCGACTACGCGGCGCTGCCGGTGGCGGGCAACTGCCTCATTCTCGACGGCCGGGCCTACTACAGCAAGGAAAAGATCGCCGAACTGCGCCGGCTCGGTTACCTCTACCTGGGCATCGGCCGGTGAAAGACAGCAATCCAGAATAAGTCCGGAAAGTGCGTCGCGGATATTCTTTCAGTCCGTCCGGGACGCGCCTTGCGGCGAATTTCAGTGAAGGGACCCGTGGTGAGCGTCACCGAAATCCTGAACACGCCGAGCGAGCCGGTGAGCCGCGTTCCGCTTTCCCTCAACCAGGAATTCCTGTCCGTCTTCGACGAGGGTGACGACTCGGGGCCGTTCGGACCGGCGTACAACATCTTCTACGCCTGCCGGGTGCGCGGCGAGGTCGACGACGGGACGCTGCGGGCGGCCCTGGGCGACGTCGTGGCGCGGCACGAGGCGCTGCGGACGCTGCTCGTCCGCGAGCCCGGCGACAGCCACCAGCGGATCATGCCGCCGGGGCCGGTGGAGCTGGAGGTGCGCGACCTGTCGGACACCGAAGAGGACGCGCGTGACCTGCGGGCCAGCGAGCTGGTCAACGAGGTGGAGTCCGGCTCCTACAGCGCGACGTCGGTGCCGCTGCTGCGCGCCGTGCTCGGCCGCTTCGACCCGGCCGACGCGGTGCTCGTGCTGGCCGTCCACCACACCGCCGCCGACGCGTGGTCGATGCACGTGATCATGCGCGAGGTGGCGCTCTGCTACGCCGTCCGGCGCGGGCACCCGGTGGAGCTGCCGCCCCCGCCGCCGCAGTACCGCGAGTACGCGGCGTGGGAGCGGGAGCGGGCCGCCTCCGACGAGCTGGACGGGGCGCGCGCGTTCTGGGGGGAGAAGCTGAGCGGCGCCGAGATGCTCACCTTCCCCACCGACCACCCCCGCTCGGCCGGGCTGCCCAAGACCACCGGCTGGCACCGCTTCACCGTCGGCGCCGAGCTGAGCGCCGCGACGAGGAAGGCGGCGGCGAAGCTGCGCTGCTCGCCGTTCATGGTGCTGTTCGCCGCCCACGCGATCGTGCTGCGCCGCATCACCGGCGTCAGCGACGTCGTGGTGCCGACGTTCACCACCGGGCGCACCGCGATGCGCTTCCACCAGACCGTCGGGTCGTTCTTCAACTTCGTGCCGCTGCGCGCCGACCTGACGGGCTGCGACACGTTCGGCGACGTGGCCCGGCTCGTGCGGGCGAGCTGCCTGGAGAGCTACGCGCACGACATCCCGTTCTCGCAGATCGTCGCGCAGGCCCCGCAGCTCATGAGCACGGCGGCGGCCGACGACGGCGGGCTGTTCCTGTTCCAGGTCTTCCACTCGCCGTTCGCGATGAACGGCGAGCGCGTCGGCGACGTCGAGTACGCCGAGGTGCCCCGCCTGCTGTCGCAGCCGTCCGGCGGCGACATCCCGGACGGCGCGCTGTGCGAGCTCAACATCACACCGGCCGGGGAGATCATCGGCACTCTCGGCTACAACACCAACCTGTGGAACCCGGACACGATGGCCGCCTGGGCCTCGGAGTTCACCACCGTCCTGCGAGCCGTCGTCACCACTCCGGATTCCCCCCTGCACTAGGGCCGAGGGCCCTGGAAACCCCCCAGACGGAAGGATCTCCCATGGATGTGAGCTCCGGCGCCGGGTCCGATGTGCGGGCCGGTCGCAAGGAGTGGATCGGCCTGGCCGTGCTGGCCCTGCCGACCCTGCTGCTGTCGCTGGACATGAGCGCGCTGTACCTGGCGCTGCCGCACCTGAGCCAGGACCTGGGCGCGAGCGCGACCCAGCAGCTCTGGATCACCGATATCTACGGCTTCCTGATCGCCGGGTTCCTGGTCACGATGGGCACGGTGGGCGACCGGGTCGGCCGGCGCAGACTGCTGCTGATCGGCGCCGTCGCGTTCGCCGCCGCCTCCGTGGCCGCCGCGTACTCGACCAGCGCGGAGATGCTGATCGTCTCCCGGGCGCTCATGGGCATCGCCGGCGCCACGCTGATGCCGTCCACCATGTCGCTGCTCGGCGTGATGTTCAAGAACCCCCAGCAGATGGGCGTCGCCATCGCCGTGTGGATGAGCTGCTTCATGGGCGGCATGGCGATCGGCCCCGTCGTCGGCGGCGTGCTGCTGGTGAACTTCTGGTGGGGCTCGGTCTTCCTGCTGGGCGTGCCGGTCATGGCGCTGCTCCTGCTGGCGGGGCCGAAGCTGCTGCCCGAATACCGCGACGCCGAGAGCGGCCGGGTCGACCTGGTCAGCGTGGCCCTGTCGCTCGGCGCGATCCTGCCCGTCATCTACGGGCTCAAGGAGGTCGCCAGGAGCGGCTGGCAGCCGGTGAACATCACCGCCGTCGCCGTCGGCCTCATCGTCGGCGTGCTGTTCGTGCAGCGCCAGCGCAGCCTCGCCAGCCCCCTGCTCGACCTGCGGCTGTTCGCCAACCGCTCGTTCAGCGCCGCCCTGGTGATCATGGTGGGCGGCGGCATCATGAGCGGCACGTACCTGCTGGTCAACCTCTACCTGCAGACGGTCGAGGGCCTCTCGCCGCTGCAGGCGGGCGCCTGGCTGGTGCCCTCGACCATCGCCACCATCTTCGGCGTGATGGCGGCCCCCGCCGTCGCCCGCAAGATCAGGCCCGGGTACGTGATCGCCGGCGGCCTCGTGGTCACCGCGGTCGGCTACCTGCTGCTGACCCAGGTCGGCAGCTCGGCGGGCGTCGCGCTGCTGGTCACCGGCCTCATCGTCAGCTCGCTCGGCGCGGGCCCGATGGGCGCGCTCGGCACCGGGCTCATCATCGGGTCCGTGCCGCCGGAGAAGGCCGGGTCGGCGTCGGCGATGTCGGAGACCAGCGGCGAGTTCGGCATCGCGTTCGGCATCGCGGTCATGGGCAGCGTCGGCACCGCCGTCTACCAGAGCAGCCTCAGCGGCGGCCTGCCCGCGGGCGTGCCCGCCGAGGCGGCGCGGACCGCCCAGGAGAGCATCGCCGGCGCCTACACGGCCGTCGAGCAGGTGACGGGGCCGGTGGCGGCGCAGCTGCTCACCGCCGCCCGCGAGGCGTTCACCTCGGCGATGAACTCCACCGCCGTCGCCAGCGCCGTCGTCGCGCTCGTCCTGGCCACCGTGGCCGCCATCGCGCTCCGGCACGCCCCGCCCACCGGCGACCAGCCGGACGGCGGCGAGCAGCCGGGCGACGGCGAGCAGGCCGGCGAGCCCGGCGCCGCCCCCGCCGGGGCGGACCAGCCGGTGGCCGAGACCGCAGCCAAGTAGCGCGGGCCAGTGATCCGGCCGGGGATCGGAACACCTCGGCCGGATCACCGTGTCTCCCGCGCCCCGCAGGAACAGGAGCACCAGTGAGCGTCACAGCAGACCCGGCCCCCGCGCCGGCCGTCTCCCCCAGCCTCGACGTCATCAGGATCACCGGGGCGCGGGAGCACAACCTCAAGGACGTGTCCCTCACCATCCCGAAGAACCAGATCACCGTCTTCACCGGCGTGTCGGGGTCCGGCAAGTCGTCCATCGTCTTCGACACCGTGGCGGTGGAGGCCCAGCGGCAGCTCAACGGCACCTACCCGTGGTTCATCCGCAACCAGCTGCCCAAATACGAGCGCCCGCTGGCCGACGCCATCGAGAACCTCACGCCGCCGGTCGTCGTGGACCAGAAGCCGCTCGGCGGCAACGCCCGCTCCACGGTGGGGACGATCACCGACATCTACTCCGTCATCCGGTCCCTGTTCGCCCGCTACGGCACGCCCACCGACGGCCTGGCCTCGACATACTCCTTCAACAACCCGCGCGGCATGTGCACCGGCTGCGACGGCCTCGGCCGCAGCGTCCGCGCGGACGTGGACCTGATGCTGGACCGCGACAAGTCGCTGGCCGACGGCGCGATCCTGGTCCCCGGCTACGGCGTCGGCACCCCCGACTGGCAGCTGTACGCCAACAGCGGCAAGCTCGACCCGGCCAAGCCGGTGCGCGACTACACGCGGGAGGAGATGGACTTCTTCCTCCACGGCACCGGCGGCAAGGTCCAGCTCACCACGAAGAGCGGCTCGTACAAGACGAACTACGAGGGCCTGCTCGACCGGTTCACCCGGCTGGGCGTCAAGCGCGACATGAGCAAGACCAGCGAGCGGACCCGCGAGACGATCCAGCGGTTCATCTCCGAGGGCGTCTGCCCCGACTGCGACGGCGCGCGGCTGAACCCGGCGGCGCTGGCGACCACGATCGGCGGGCGCAACATCGCCGAGTGGACCCGCATGCAGGTCACCGACCTGATCGAGGTGCTCGACGGCATCGACGACCCGGTGGCCACCCCCATCGCCCGCTCGGCCGCGGTGGCGCTGCGGCGCGTGGCGGCGATCGGGCTCGGCTACCTCAGCCTGGACCGCGCCACCTCGACGCTGTCGGGCGGCGAGGGCCAGCGGCTCAAGCTGGTCCGCTACCTGGGCAGCACGCTGACCGGGATGACGTACGTCTTCGACGAGCCCAGCGTCGGCCTGCACCCGCGTGACGTGGGACGGCTCAACGACCTGCTGCGCACGCTGCGCGACCAGGGCAACACCGTGCTCGTCGTCGAGCACGACCCGGACGTCATCGCCATCGCCGACCACGTCGTGGACCTCGGCCCCGGGGCGGGCGCGCACGGCGGCGAGATCGTCTACACCGGCTCGTTCGCGGGGCTGCGCGAGGCCGACACGCCCACCGGCCGGGGCCTGCGCGCGGCGACCACGATGAAGACCGAGTTCCGGCAGCCGCGCGGCGTCCTGCCGATCACCGGGGCCACCCTGCACAACCTCAAGGACGTGTCGGTGGACATCCCCCTCGGCGTGCTGACGGTGGTCACCGGCGTCGCGGGCTCGGGCAAGAGCACGCTGATCGCCGACGTGTTCACCCGCGCGTACCCCGAGGCCGTCTACGTCGACCAGTCGCCCATCGCCGCCTCCGCCCGCTCCACGCCGGCCACGTACCTGGGCCTGATGGACCCGATCAGGAAGCTGTTCGCGCAGGCCAGCGGGCAGCCGGCGAGCCTGTTCAGCTTCAACTCCGAAGGCGCCTGCGCCGAGTGCCAGGGCCGCGGCGTCATCATCACCGAGCTCGCCTACATGGACCCGGTCACCGTCCGCTGCACCGCCTGCGACGGCAGCAGGTTCCACCAGGACGTGCTCGCGCACCGGCTCGACGGCAGATCCATCGCCGACGTGCTGGCGCTGCCCGCCGAGCAGGCCGTCGACGCGTTCACGCAGCCCGCGCTGCGCCGCAAGCTGCGGGCGCTCACGGACGTCGGCCTCGACTACCTGACTCTCGGGCAGCCGCTCAGCACGCTGTCGGGCGGCGAGCTGCAGCGCATCAAGCTGGCCGCGCAACTGCACCGCACCGGCACCGTCTACGTCCTGGACGAGCCCACCACCGGCCTGCACATGTCAGACATCACCACCCTGCTCACGCTCCTCGACACGCTGGTCCGCCAGGGCGACACCGTGGTGGCCATCGAGCACAACCTGGACGTCGTCCAGCAGGCGGACCACGTCATCGACCTGGGCCCCGACGGCGGCAAGGACGGCGGCCGCATCGTGTTCACCGGGACCCCGCTGGAACTCCTGCAGTCCCCCGACTCCCTCACCGGCGAGCACCTGAGGCGCTACCGGTCGACCCACGCACATCTCTAGATCCCAAGGAGCCTCCATGCGAGTGATGCTCACCGTCTGGCCCCAGAGATGCCATCTGTTCCCGGCCGTCCCGTACGCCCACGCGCTGCAGACCGCCGGGCACGAGGTCGTCATCGCGTGCCCGCCGGGCGCCGAGGACGACATCACCGCCGCCGGGCTGACGGCGGTGGTGTGCGGCGTCCCGGAGACGACCGCGCAGGGCTGGGCCCGGCCCGACCTGGCGCCGAACGTGCCCGAGATGGACCGGCTGGCGGCGGAGCTGGGCGTCTCCCCGGCCGACCGCGACAGCTGGGACGTCTTCTACCAGTTCCTGCTGTCGGCGGCCAAGTACCACCTGCCGCCGGAGCCGAGCGCGGACAACGTGGCGCTGGTGGAGTTCGCGCTCGCCTGGCGGCCCGACCTGGTGCTGTGGGACCCGTGGTTCCCCGGCGGCGCCGTGGCGGCACGCGCGGCCGGCGCGGCGCACGCGCGCGTCATCATGGGCCCCGACTACAGCGGCTGGGCCACCGAGCTGTTCGCCGCGCGCGGCCCGGCCGCCGCCGGCAACCCGCTGGCCGCCGCGGTCCGCCCGCTGGCCGAGCGCTACGGCGTCGAGGTGGACGAGGAGCTGCTGCTCGGCCAGTGGACGGTGGATCCGCTGCCGCCCGAGATGCGCGTCTCGACCACGCTCACGTCGCTGCCGGTGCGCTGGATCCCGTACAACGGCGGCGGCGTCAAACCCTCCTGGCTGTACGGGCCGCCCGAGCGGCCCCGGATCGCCCTGTCGCTGGGCCTGTCGACCCGCACCTACCACCAGGGCGAATGGCGCACCCCGAAGATCCTGGAGGCGGTGGCCGACCTCGACGTCGAGCTCGTCGCCACGCTCGACGCCAACCAGCTCGTCGGCCTGCCGCCGATCCCGGACAACGTCCGCGTCGTGGACTACGTGCCGCTCTCGCAGCTGCTGCCGACCTGCTCGGCCAGCATCAACCACGGCTCCAGCGGCACGTTCTGGGCCTCCGTCGCCGCCAACGTGCCGCAGATCATCGCCGACACGGACGAGTCGCAGCGCCTGGAGTTCACCGAGGAGGGCGGCAGCGTCATCCCCGAGCGGCACATCCTGTCGCCGATCGCCGCCTCGTACATCGTCGGCCGGGGCGCCGGGTTCCGGCTCGACCACCAGAAGCAGTCCGCCGAGGAGGTCCGCGCGCTGATCGTCAGCACGCTGGAGGACCCGGCGTACAAGGCGGGCGCCGACGCCCTGCACGAGGAGTGGCTGGACCGCCCGAGCCCGTCGGACATCGTGCCCGACCTGGAGAAGCTGACCGCGCAACACCGGGGGATCGCATGAAGAAGATCGTGCTGGACGTGTGGGTGCCGGACCTGACCTTTCCCGGATGGATGGACCGGTGGCGGGAGCAGGGCAGGGACTTCGAGCGGGCCCATCCCGACTACGAGGTGAACATCGAGGGCAAGGACTTCTGGACCTTCCCGCTCCAGGTCGCGCAGGCGGCGGCGAGCGGGCAGCGGCCGGCCGTGGCCGAGTACTACTTCTACATGGGCCAGGCCGCCCGCGACCTGGCCGGGCCCGACGGGGAGCCGGTGTTCACGTCGCTGGAGCGGGCGATCGGCGGCCGGACGGAGATCCTGGGCGAGCCGGTGGTGATCGACGACCTGCTGCCGGCCTTCCGCGAGTACTACTCGCTCGACGGGGATCTCACCTCGATGCCGTCCGGCGGCACGACGAGCCTGCTGTTCGCCAACAAGGGGATGCTGCGGGCGGCCGGCGTGACGGAGCTGCCGCAGACGTGGGCCGAGGTCGACGAGGTGTGCGAGCGGATCGCCGGGCTGCGCGGCGAGCGGCCGGCGTTCCCCATCACCTGGTCCAACCACGGCACGTTCTTCCAGCAGGCGCTGGCCACGCAGGGCGGGCTGCTGGTGGACAACGACAACGGCCGGTCGGGGCGGGCCACCACGGCGTACCTGGCCTCGGAGGAGATGCTGGCGTGGGTGGAGTGGTGGCGGCGGCTGCACGCGCGCGGCCACTGCCTCTACACCGGCAAGATCCCCGACTGGGCGGGCACGTTCCGGGCCTTCGCCGAGCGTGACGTGGCGATCAGGCTGACCTCGTCCAACGACGTCAACTACATGGTGCAGGCGGCGCACAAGAACGGGTTCGACGTCGAGGTGGGCGTCTTCCCGTACAACGGCGAGGTGCCGTACGTGGGCAACGCGGTGGCGGGCACGTCGCTGTGGCTGGCGAACGGCCTCGACGCGGACACGCAGGACGGCGCGCTCGCGCTCATCCAGTTCCTGCACAATCCGCGCAACGCGGCCGACCGGCACAAGTTCAGCAGCTTCATCCCGATCACGCACGCCTCCTACCGGCTGCTGGAGGACGAGGGCTGGTTCGACCAGCACCCGTACCACCGGCTCGGCTACGAGCACGTCAGCAGGTACCCCAGCAGGGCGCTGCCCGGCGGCGGGCCGGTGCCGGTGTCGCGGGGCGCGCTGTTCGGCGACTTCGCCGGCAACCAGGACGTCATGACGCGGGCGATGGACGACGTGCTGACGCGGGGGGCCGACCCGCTGGCGCGCTTCACGGCCGCCACCGCGGAGGCGCAGAAGCTGCTGGACGAGTACAACGCGTACGCGATCGGCACGGGCTTCCGCAACCCGGCGACGAGCCCCGGGCACAGCCTGGCCGTGGAGTCGTTCAGCACCGCCTCGGCGGGGCGCGACTACTCGGCCGCCGACCTGGAGAAGGTGGTGCAGCTCAAGCTGAACCGCTGATACCCGGGCGAGGGAGAAGGGCCGCTGCCGATCGGATCGGCGGCGGCCCTTCTGGTTTCGCGTCGTCGTTCCCGGTCGTCAGGCGGGGCGCTCGGCGGTGATGAGGACGAAGGTGCCGGGGCCGTGCTCGTGGCGGATCGTCAGGCCCGCCGCGGCCAGCCACGCCTTGATGTCGTCGAGCTCGAACAGCTCCATGCCGCTCTGGTGGCCGGGGAAGTAGTGGCAGGCGGTCAGGTGGCGGTAGACGGGGTCGGCGGAGGAGTGGAAGGTGAGGAAGGTGAACGTGCCGCCGGGGCGCAGGCAGCGGCCGATCTCCTTGATGGCCTCCGGCGCGTCGTCGGGGAAGGCCTGGAGCGCGTTCCAGCACATGACGGCGCCGAGGGTGGCGTCGCCGAAGGGCAGGCGGCGCGCGCCCGCCATGACGGCGGGCAGCTCGGGCAGGCGTCTGCGGGTGGCGGTGAGCATGGGCGGATACATGTCCAGCGCGATGACGCGGTCGGCGCCGACGGCCTCGGTCAGCGTCTGCGTCCACCGCCCGGCTCCGCAGGCGAGGTCGAGCACCGGCCCGTCGACCGGGCGGACGTGCTCGGTGATGTAGGCGTCCTCGTCGGCGGGGCTGATCGCGGTGCCCCAGTTGGAGCCGGCCAGCCGCAGGAAGTTGGGGCGCGCGTACGCCTCGTAGAAGTGGCCCATGCTGGGCACCTCGGCGAGCTTGTAAAGGAAGTCGCCGGCGTTGCGCTCGGCGTCCTCGGTGAGGTTGAGGATGCCGTTGGCCACCGGGTAGACGGCGGCGCAGGCCGGGCAGCGCACCTCGGCGGCGGTGAGGTCCAGGCCGCTCGCGCAGCGCGGGCAGCGCAGCGCGGCGGCGTGCGGCGCGAACAGCTCGGTGCCGCCGTCGGGCGGCGGGGGCAGCTCGTCGCGGGGCGGGACGGTGCCGACCTCGACGGGGGTGGGCGCGCCGTTGAGCGCGGCCCAGTGGGCTGCGGCGCCCAGGTTGCCGCGGACGGTACTGGTGTCCTTGTCCCAGTTGAGGATGATCTGCTCGGTGGGCATGGCCTTGATCCACGAGTTGTCGAAGTCGCGCTCCGCCTCGTCCATCAGCGCCCACACGGCCGGCGACGGGAAGACCCGGCCGATGACCGGGTCGTCCAGGTCGAGCCGGGCGAGCGCCCGGTCGAGCTTGGACAGGTCGTAGACGTCGAGCCCCCGGTCGCCGGCGACGGCCAGGATGCGGTCGCGGTGCTCGGGGAAGTGCGACAGCAGGTAGGCCAGGGCGAGGGAGAGCGGCTGCCCGTTCGCGCTGCCGATCCACAGGTCCAGGTAGAGGTCGACCTCCCGCCCCACGGCCGTGGCCAGCTCGCCGTCACCGGCGGGGTCCTCGGCGCCGGCCAGCAGGCCCAGCAGGACGGCCGGGTGGGCCTTGCGGTCCGCGGGCGCCGTGCGCAGCAGCTCGACCAGCAGCGGCACGGCGGGCGAGGCCAGTTCGGTCGCCGTGCCGCCGTCGAGCAGCAGCCCGGCCAGGCGCAGGTACTCCTCGCCGAGCCGGTCGGGGTCCGCGCCGGAGAACGACTCGACGAGGTCGGCGACGGCCGGCTGGGACATGGACAAGGTCATGTGCGCGTCCTTTCGTGGTGATCGCCCGCCTCGCGCTCAACGCAGGGGTTTGCGGGCGGAGACGATGACGTACCCGATTTGGTCGGGACGGGGGGCGAAGAATCCGGCGTGGCGCCGCGAGAACGTCGTCACCGCGGCCTCGCCGAACCGCTCGGCGATCTCCTGCCTGCGGGGCATCGCGGTGCGCAGGTACTTGGACTTGCGGCCGAAGACCCTCGGCCCGCACTGGGTGTACTCCTCGGGCACGAACCCGGCGGCGCGCGCGTGGCCGAGCCATTCGGCGAGCGTGGGCAGCTCCCGCAGTTTGAGGCTGGCCATGAACTTGGCCACCCGCTCGGGCTCGGCCTGCGACTCCAGGCTGAAGTCGGAGAAGGTGATCCGGCCGCCCGGGCGCAGCACGCGGAACAGCTCGGCGAACACCACGGCCAGGTCGGGGGCGTTCTGCAGCGACTCCAGGGCCAGGACGGCGTCGAAGGAGCCGTCGGCGTAGGCCAGGTCGGTGTAGTCGCCGTACTCGAAGGTGACCAGGTCGGCGACGCCGGCGGCGGCGGCCCGCTCGCGGGCGGCGCCGAGCTCGAACTCGCTGATGGAGATCCCGGTGACCCGCGCGCCGTAGCCGGTGGCCAGGAAGACGCTGGTGGCGCCCGGCCCGCAGCCGGCGTCGAGCAGCCGTTCGCCGGGCCGCAGCCCGAGCGTGTCGGCGACCTTGCGGCTGGTGCGGCCCACGGCCTCGGCCAGCGACGCCTCGTCCTCGTCGTCGTACCAGTACCACATGTGGATGTGGCCGTCGCGGAGCACGTCGCCGATCGGCGAGCGCTCGTCGTAATGCCTGCCGATTGCGGCCGTGTCGAGGAATTCGGAAGCCATGGAATACGTCGCTCTCCCGCGAATCCGGTGCACCCTGAGGCCATGGTGCGCCCCTCGGGCGGCCGGGCACATCTCCTGGTGTGCGAGACCGAAACCGCATTCTGGAAGACGTGGCGCGGGCCCGCGCGTGCGAGGCTGGACAACGGCCTGACACGCGGGCACCCGAGCTGGAGGCTGACGCTCATGACCGTGGTTGACGAGCCGGGCACGTTGATCGCCTCGCCCGGCGATCCGGCGTACGAGGCGGCCACGCACGTGTTCAACCTGGCGGGCCCGCTGCGGCCGGTCGCCGCCACCACGGCGCGGACCGTGGACCAGGTCAGGGCCGCCATCCGGCACGCGAGGGCGGCCGGGCTGGGCGTGCGCGCGCACAGCACCGGGCACGGCGCCCCCGCCGGGCGGCCGATGGACGGCGACCTGCTGATCCGCACCCGGATGGACGGCGAGGTCGAGATCGACGCGGCCCGCCGCGTGGCGCGCGTGCCCGCCGGGACCGCGTGGGCCGCCGTCGTGACGGCCGCCGCCGCCCACGGGCTGGCCGCGCCGCACGGCTCGGCGCCGACCGTCGGCGTGGTCGGCTACCTGCTGCGCGGCGGGCTGAGCTTCTACGGCCGCAAGCACGGGCTGGCCGCCAACAGCGTGCTGGCGATCGAGCTGGTGACCGCCGACGGCGAGGCGCGCCGCGTCGACGCCGCGTCCGACCCCGAGCTGTTCTGGGCGCTGCGCGGCGGCGGGGGCGGCTTCGGCGTCGTCACCGCCGTCGAGGTCGGCCTCTTCCCGGCGGCCCGGGTGGTCACCGGGGCCGCCTACTGGCCGGCCGCGCACGCCCCCCGGCTGCTGTCGGCCTGGCGGCGGTGGGCGCTCGACGCCCCCTGGGAGGCCGGCACGTCGCTGCGGGTGATGAACCTGCCGCCGCTGCCCGAGATCCCGCCCGCGCTGAGCTCCGGCCCGGTGCTGTGCGTCGACGGCGTCGTGCTCGACGCCGAGTCCGGCCCCGGCACCGCCGAACGGCACGCCGCCGACCTGCTCGGGCCGCTGCGCGCGATCGCCGAGCCGGTGCTCGACACGTGGGAGACGACCACCACCGCCGCGGTGCTCGACGCGCACATGGAGCCGGACGAGCCCATCGCCATCGCCGGCGACCACCTGCTGCTGCGCGAGATCGGCGACGACGGCGCCGCCCGCCTGCTCGACCTGATCGCCGATCCGGCCGGCTCGCCGCTGGTCACCGCGGGGCTGCGGCAGCTCGGCGGCGCGTACGCCACCCCGCCGGCGCCCGGCGGGGCGCTCGACCGGCTGGACGCCGCCTACGCCTATTCGGGCGCGGGCGTCGTGATGGACGCCGGCAGCCTCGCGGCCATCCGCGACCGGTGCGCCCGGGTACGGGAGGCGCTCGCGCCCTGGGACACCGGCAGGACCGCGCCCACCTTCGTGGAGGACAGCGAGCAGCCGCAGGGCCATCTCAGCGCCGAGCAGATCGGCGAGCTGGACCGGATCCGGCAGCGGGTCGACCCGGACGGGCTGTTCCGCGGAGATGTCACGCCGAACGCGTCCAGCTTGATATGAAAGCCATCACCACCACAAGGAGGTCTGCTAATGGGTAACCCGGACGTCGACGAATTCGTGAAGACCAGGGTCTCCCCGGAGTACAAGGACATCGTCGAGGGGCTGCGCGCGCTGATGGCCGAGGCCGCTCCCGACGCGCGCGAGGTGCTGACCTACGGGTCCCCCTCCTGGCGTGACAACAAGGTCCTGGCGATCATCAGCCTGAGCAAGACGCACGTCACGTTCGCCTTCGAGCGGGGCGCGAGCTTCGAGGACGCGCACGGGCTGCTGGCCGGATCGGGCAAGCAGACCCGGCACGTGAAGCTCAAGAAGCCGGCCGACCTGGAGACGCACGACGCGGCGCTGCGCGACTACATCGCCCAGGCCGTGAAGCTGGACAAGGGGTAGGACAGCGGCGTGCCGAGGGGCCGTCCGGTCGTCGACCGGACGGCCCCTCGGCGTCTCAGGTGGTGATCGCGTAGCGGTGGGCCACCTCGCGGGCCACCAGCGCCACGCGGTCGGGCTCCGCCCTGTTGTCGAGGATCCTGGCCGCCTTCCAGCTCGTGAACGAGCCGGTGTTCGTCACCGGGTCCAGGCCGGCGTCCACGCTGATTCCGGCGCGCACCCCGGCCAGCTCGCGCAGCCGCGCCGACACGCCCGCGCCCACCTCGCGCGGGTCGCCGCTGATCTCCGGCAGCAGGTCCAGGCGCACCGTGACCTCGTCGCCCGGGTCGATGACGATCTGGTAGCCCAGGCAGCCCCGTACGCCGGTGAGCACGGCGCTCTCCAGCTCGGCGGGCTGCAGGGTGGCGCTGCCCAGGTGGATGCGGTCCGCCACCCGGCCGATGACCTCGACGACCGGCCCGGGCAGGGGCGCGCCGGGCGGCGCCGGGGTGATCCGGACGAGGTCGCCGGTGCGGTAGCGGATCAGCGGCTTGATGCCGTCGATCAGCATGGTCAGCACCAGCTCGCCCTCCCCCGTCTCGCCCAGCGCCTCACCGGTGTCCGGGTCGACGACCTCGGCCAGGTAGTTCGGCTTGGACAGGTGCAGGTCGCCGCTGACCGCGCCGGTGGCGATGCACAGGGCCTCCTGCGACCCGTACAGGGCGGGGTAGACGGCGGCGCCGGGCCACAGCGAGGTGACGTTCGCCCGGAAGGCGCCCGTGCACACCTCGCCGAGCACCAGGAACATCGACACCGGCAGCCGGTCGAGGTCGTAGCCGTAGTGCAGGGCGGCCTTGGCCAGGCTCAGGCACAGCGCCGGCGCGCACACCAGCACCTCGACGCCCAGCTCCTCGATGAGCCGCAGCGCCTTGCGGAAGCCGACGCGCGGCGACTCCGGCCAGATCTTGACGTGGCAGATGCCCAGCTCGGCGGTGACCGCGCCGAACACGTCGCCGAACGCGTACAGCTCGGAGGGGCCCATCAGCCCGACGACGGGCCTGCGGTCGCCGAAGCGGGCCGCGAACAGCCGCCGCCACGCCTCCACGACGGCGGAGTTGCTCGTCATGACGTCCCTGGGCCCGCGCGGGCAGGGCGTGGACGCGCCGGTGGTGCCGGTCGTCTCGTAGTAGACGGCGGCCTCGGCGACGCTGCCGGACAGCACGTCGTACATCTCCCGGCGCAGGTCGTCCTTGGTGGTGAACGGCAGCAGCGGCAGCGTGTCCGGGGTCACCCGCGCCAGATCGATCCCGGCCAGGTGGCGGCGGTAGAACGGCGAGCGCTCGGTGACGTGCCGCAGCACGCTCGCCAGCCGCCGCTCCTGCCAGGCGGCCCAGTCGTCCCGCGACATCGCGCCGGCGTAGAAGCGGGTGTGCAGCCGCCGGTACTCCTCGCGGAACGCGGCGTCGTCCGGCGGCGCGCTCACATGCGCTCCCGCGCGGCGTTCCAGGCCAGCCCCTCGCGCTCGTTGCGTTCCGGCGGGGGCAGGATGTCGTCGCGGCCGGTCAGCTCGCGGTAGTCGTCCAGCAGCTCGATCATGTCGATCATGCGCTCGACCTGGCGGCCGACGTTGATGAGACCCTCCTCGTCGAAGGCCGCGTCGCCCTTGTGCAGGGCGTGCACCGTGGCCGGGAACCCGGCGCCGACGACGATCATGCGGTTGAGCAGGGCGTTGGCCATGAGCTGCGCCCACACCTCGCCGGCGCTGTAGCGGCGGGCCAGCGCGACGATGCCGGCGACCTTGTTGCTGAGCGGCCGGTCGAAGCGCAGGTAGCCCACGCCGGCCCGCTCGATGAACGTCTGCATCAGGCTGGAGGTGCCGAACCCGTGCACGGGGGCGGCGTAGATGATGGCGTCGGCCTCGATCATCTTGTCGACGACGCCGGGCACGTCGTCGGTCTGCACGCACCGCACGACGCGGTCGTTGCAGTCGCCGCACGGGCCGCAGCGCATCATGTCGATGTCACGCAGGTGGATGGTCTCGAACTCGACGCCGCGCCGGAAGGCGATGCCCGCGGCGTACGCGAGCACGTCGGCGGTGTTGCCGTCGCGTTCCGACCCGTTGATCGCGACTATCTTCTTCGGCCTGCCGGCCATGGTTGCCTCCTCCGGGCTCAGACGGGCTGCTCACACGGGCTCCTCAGACGGGCTGCTCGGAGCTCCATTTGTGGGAGTAGAACCCGAAGTCGAGCGCCTGCCCGTCGAGGGCGGCGTGCAGCTCGGCCACGGCGGCGCGCGCCGCGGCCACGACGGAGGGGACTCCGCAGGTTTCCGCGAGCTCGTGCAGCGTCGCGTAGCAGTCGCGGAGCTGGCGCTCCTGCTTGTCGGAGAGCTCATCTGCGTTCGTCATGGAACCTCGCCGCCTTCAGTTCGAACCGGGGAAGGGTGCCCGGAGTCACGAACTCCACGTCCGGGCGGATGCCGACCTCCTGCTTCATCGTCGTGCTGACGCGGGCGCCGAGGTCGGCGACGTCCAGGCCGGGGATCTCGTCGGGCTCGATCCGCAGCACGATCGTGTCCAGGCCGCGGATCGTCCGCAGCACCACCTGGAACTCGTTCACCTCGGGGAAGCCGCGCAGGACGTCCTCGACCATGACCGGGGTGACCGACACGCCGCGGATCTTGCGCATGTCGTCGCGGCGGCCGAGGATGCCGCCGTCGAACCAGTCCCAGGTCCGGCCGCAGCCGCACTCGCTCCACGGCCGCTTGACCACGAGGTCGTCCGTCCAGTGCCGGAACAGCTGCATGCCCTCGCGGCCGAGCCCGGTCGTCACCCGGATGCCCTCTTCGCCGTAGCCGACCGGCTGCCGCGTGTCGGGGTGCAGCACCTCTTCGATGACGCCCGACTCGATGATGTGGCAGCCGCCGTTGAGCGAGGGGCACTCGAACATCGACACCGTGCCGAACTCGGTCGTCCCGGCCGCGTTGAAGACCCGCGCGCCGAACGCCTCGGAGATCGCCTGCGTGGTCGACTCGGGCCGCGGCTCGCCGCCGGCCATGATGATCTTCACGTTGGCGTCGCGCGCCAGGTCGACGCCCATCTCCTTGGCCGTCTCGATCAGCCGCATGGCGTAGCTCGGCGTGCAGCCCAGCACCTCGACCTGCAGGTCCACCAGGATGCGCACGCGCGCCTTGGAATCGAGCCCGCCCGCCGGGACGACCCGGCAGCCCATCCGCTCCAGCCCGTAGTGCATGCCCCAGAAGCCGATGAACAGCCCGTACCCGAACGCGACCAGGCCCGTGTAGCCGGGCCGCACGCCCATGCCGTGCAGCACGGTGCACCACAGGTCGACCCCCCAGGTCCAGTCGCGCTGGGTGTCGAAGGTGCGCACGGGCGGGTCGCCGCTGGTGCCGCTGGTCTGGTGGTGCCGGATGGCGAAGGACGGGTCCAGCGACGGCCACGTCCCGTACGGCGGCGCCGTCTCCTCCGCCGCGATCAGGTCCTTCTTGTACAGCAGCGGCACCCGCGCGAAGTAGTCCTCCAGCGAGTCGAGCCGCTCGGGCAGCCGCTCGCGCCAGAAGGGCGAGTTCGCCCGGGCGTGGGCGAGCGCGAGCTGCAGCTTGCGCCACTGCCAGGCGGCCAGCTCCTGGCGTGGCATGGTCTCGGTCTTCCTGTTCCAGTAGCCGGCCGTGGCCGGTCCGGGTGGCGCGAGCAGTGCCATCAAGCCTCCCCCACGCGCGGGTGACGCGATATCAACCGAATCAACCGAAGGAATAGCGTTACGAATCATGCTTTACTGGCACATCTTGCTGGTCGGTCCGCCCGTGGCGCATCTCCGAGAATGCTGGGGCTGAACCAGCGGATTTCTCCGAGAATGCGGCGTTCATCTGTTCGGTTGTCCGGCGACCTTTTCTCTCAGCAAACTGTCGGTGTATGGCCCTCAGTTGAGGCGAGGACATCCACCATCACAAGGGAAACAGGGACCATGAGCGATCTCCAGCGGCAAGTTCAGGAGACGATCGACCAGCTAGTCGAATCCGGAGCCGAGACGGGTCTGCAGGTCGCCGTCTACCGTCACGGTGAACTGCTGGCCGACGCCGTCTCCGGTGTCGCCGACCAGGCGACCGGACGGCCACTCACCTCCGACACCCCCATCTACGCCACCTCCGCCGGCAAGGCGCTCACCTCCACGGTGGTGCACGTGCTCGTCGGCGAAGGCGTCTTCGGGTACGACACCCCGATCGCCGAGATCTGGCCCGAGTACGGGGCCAACGGCAAGGAGAAGGCGACGATCAGGCACGCGCTGACCCACACCGTCGGCACCCCCGGCGTCCCCGAGGACACCACCGGCGACGACCTGGCCGACTGGGACAAGATCGTCAACGGCCTGGCCGCCGCCGAGCCGTGGTGGGAGCCCGGCTCCAAGACCGGCTACCACGCCCAGACGTTCGGCTACATCATCGGCGAGGTCGTCCGCCGCGCCACCGGCAAGCGCATCTCGGAGGTGCTGCGCGAGAAGGTGTCCGGCCCGCTCGGCGTCGCCGACGAGCTCTACCTGGCCGTGCCCGAGTCCGCCCTCGACCGCGTCGCCCCGCAGGTGCAGGTCGGCGACCCGGTCGACCTCGACATGCTCGCCCAGATGATGCCCACGTACTTCAAGGCCGTGCCCAAGGCCGTGCAGCTCTCGGCCGAGCTCGTCAACCGGCGCGACTACCTCGGCGCCGAGATCCCCGCCGGCGGCACCATGAGCGCGCGGGCGCTCGCCAAGCTGTACGCCGCCCTCCAGAGCGAGGTCGACGGCGTCCGCCTGCTCAGCCCGGGGCAGCTGGAGGAGATCTCCGCCGTCGCCGTCAACGACGTCGACCAGATCTTCGGCCACCCCACCCAGTACGCGCTCGGCTTCGGCCTCGGACGGCCCGTCGAGAACGGCCCCGACCCGTCGACCGTCCTCGGCTGGCCCGGCGCCGGCGGCAGCCACGCCGAGCTCCACCTGCCCAGCGGCACGGCGTTCGCGGTCACCAAGACCCGCTTCAGCCCGGGCGACTACTCGGCCGTGGCGGCGGTGGCGGACGTCATCACCAAGGCCACCGCCTGACCCCCGCACCGCCGGCGCCGCCACCGTAGCCGGCGCCGGACCCCTCGGCCCGGCCGGCCCGCCTCCCCCAACGGCACCCGGCCGGGCCTTCGCCATCCCTGGGCCCCGCCGCCTTCGTACGCCGCCGCATAGGCCCACGTCGGCCCCACGACGCCCCTGAGGACCAGGCCCCCCATAGGCCACCCCGAGAACCACCGACTCCGAACGCCCCCGGGCCCTGGGTGAAGCAGCCCCCCCAGGAACCCGGCCCCTGACGGCACCCGCCCAAGGGCACGCCCGCCCGGAGGGGGCCCGTACGCCCGCAGAGGGGCCGCCCCGCCGAAGAGGACCCGCCGCCGCGCGGAGAGGGCGCCCCGCCGGAGGGGGCCGTCCGGCGCAGGGGGCCGCTCCGCCAGAGGGCCGGCCCGCCGAAGGGGCCCGCCGCCTCGCGGGGAGGCCGTCCGCCGAAGGGTCCGTCCGGCGTAGAGGGCTCGCCCCAGTCGCGGGGTGCGGTGGGTGAAGAGGCTGGTGGGAGGGAGGCGGCTCGGTGGAGGGGGCCGCTCTGCGCGGTGGGGGTGGCTGGGCGGTGGGGACGCCCGTACGGGCGGGCGGGCGGGGAACGGGCGGGGGTGACGGGAGGGGGATGGCGCACGTCGCGAGATGCGCCGGGGGGTGGGCGGGGCTGACGATGACGTCGTGGGGCCGGAGGCGCGCAGTCCTCGCCCCTCCCCCAGACAGCTCTAGCGAACCAGGGGCACACATGCGTCCGTTCCGTATCGACATCCCGCAGGACGACCTCGACGATCTGAACCGGAGACTCGCCGCCACCCGGTGGCCGGACGAGCTGCCGGGCGTGGGCTGGGACCGGGGGGTGCCTCTGGACTACCTCAAGGAGCTGGCCGAGTACTGGCGCACGGGCTACGACTGGCGTGCGGCCGAGCGGCGGCTGAACTCCTTCCCGCAGTTCACGACGGAGATCGACGGCGCGAACGTGCACTTCGTCCACGTGCGCTCCCCCGAGCCGGACGCCACGCCGCTGATCATCACGCACGGCTGGCCGGGGTCGGTCGCGGAGTTCGTGGACGTGATCGGCCCGCTGACGGACCCGGCGGCGCACGGCGGCGATCCGGCGGACGCGTTCGACGTGGTCATCCCGTCGATCCCCGGGTACGGCTTCTCGGGCCCGACGCGGGAGACCGGCTGGGACGTGCCGCGGGTGGCGCGGGCGTGGGCGGAGCTGATGAGCCGGCTCGGCTACGACCGGTACGTGGCGCAGGGCGGCGACTGGGGCAAGGTGATCTCGCTGCAGCTCGGCCTGGCCGATCCGGCGCACGTGGCCGGGGTGCACATCAACATGCTGGTGACGTTCCCGCCGCAGGACCCGGCGGCGATGGCGGAGCTGAGCGCGGACGATCTGGCCAGGCTGGAGCACGGCGGCCGGTTCCAGCAGGACGGGATCGGCTGGCAGAAGATCCAGTCGACCCGCCCGCAGACGCTCGCGTACGGGCTGACGGACTCGCCGGTCGGGCAGCTCGCCTGGATCGTGGAGAAGTTCAAGGAGTGGACGGACTCCGACAAGTCGCCCGAGGACGCGGTGAGCCGTGACGACCTGCTGACGAACGTGTCGATCTACTGGCTGACGGCGACGGCGGGTTCGTCGGCGCAGTTCTACTACGAGTCCTCGTACGGGGACGCGGCGTTCGTGCGGACGTGGGGCGGGCCGTGGCCGCTGGAGATGCCGGTGGGCGTCGCGGTGTTCCCGGCGGACGCGACGCGGCCGATCCGGCGGTTCGCCGACCACCAGCTGCCGACGATCACGCGGTGGACGGAGTTCGAGCGTGGCGGCCACTTCGCGGCGCTGGAGCAGCCGGCCGAGCTGGTCGGCGACATCCGCGCCTTCGCGCGTTCGCTGCGATGAGGCGGGCGCGGGCGCGCCGGTCGCGACCGGCATCACACGAGACGGCCCCGCGCGCCGGGCGGCGTGCCGGGGGTTCCGCTGACGATCAGGAACGTGGGAGGTGACCGCGATGGCCGTGGGAGACCGCGCGGTGGTGCTGGGCGGCAGCATGGCGGGCCTGCTGGCGGCCCGGGTGCTGGCCGAGGCGTACACGGACGTGCTGGTGGTGGATCGTGACGCGCTGGTGGGCGTGAGCGCCGCCAGGCGCGGGGTGCCGCAGGGGCGGCACGTGCACGGGCTGCTGGCCCGGGGTCAGCAGATCCTGGAGGAGCTGTTCCCGGGGTTCACCGAGGGCGCGAAGGCGGCGGGTGTGCCGACGGGCGACCTGGGCGAGCTGCGCTGGTTCTTCAACGGCGTCCGGCTCGCCCCGGGCACGACGGGGCTGGTGTGCGTGTCGGCGGCCCGGCCGGTGCTGGAGAGCCACGTGCGGGCCCGGGTGGCGGAGCTGCCGAACGTGACGTTCGTGGAGCGGTGCGACATCGTCGGCCTGGTGGCGACGGCGGACCGGGCCCGGGTGACGGGCGTGCGGGTGCGCCCCCGGGACGGCGAGCGCGAGGAGCTCATCGAGGCGGATCTCGTCGTGGACGCGACGGGGCGCGGCTCGCGTACGCCGGTGTGGCTGGAGGAGTTCGGCTACGGGCGGCCCGAGGAGGAGAAGGTCAAGATCGACCTGACCTACACGACGCGGCACTACCGGCTGCCGGACGAGAGCATCCTGGACGGCGACCTGTCGATCAACCCGGTGTCGGGGCCGTCGCACCCGCGTGGCGCGTTCTTCTCGCGGATCGAGGGCGGCCGCTGCGTGCTGTCGCTGACGGGCGTGCTGGGCGACGCCGCGCCGGCGACGCACGAGGGCTTCATGGAGTTCGTCAGGTCGCTGCCCGTGCCGGACATCTACGAGGTGATCCGTGACGCCGAGCCGCTGGACGACCCGGTGTCGTTCCGGTATCCGGCGAGCGTCCGGCGGCACTACGAGCGGCTGGAGCGCTTCCCGGCCGGGCTGCTGGTGCTGGGTGACGCCGCGTGCAGCTTCAACCCGGTGTACGGGCAGGGCATGACGGTGGCGGCGCTGGAGGCGCTGACGCTCCGCACGCATCTGCGGCGGGGGGTGGAGCCGCGCCCGCTGGACTTCCTCAAGGACATCTCCGCGGTGATCGACGTGCCGTGGAACATCTCGGCCGGCGGTGACCTGAGCTTCGCCGAGGTGGCGGGGCCGAGGCCGGCGATGGTCCGGATGATGAACGCGTACATGGCGAAGCTGCAGGTGGCCGCGACCCGGGACGGCGCGGTGACCAGGACGTTCATGCGGGTGGCCGGGCTGGTCGACCCGCCGCAGGCGCTGATGAGCCCCGGCATGGTCTTCCGGGTGCTGCGGAACGGCACGCGCGGCCTGGATCCGGCGCCGTCGTGGACGCCGAGCCCGGCCCCGGGCGAGGCCGTCCGCCGCTGATCGGCACAACGGAGCGCGGCCTGTTCCCATAACTCAATATCCCGCAATTCAGGAGATGTGGTTCACCGATCGGCCGTGCTGATATCGACGCGTAGCAAATAAACGGATACGGCCGGAAAAGTGCCGATGAAAACACTCCTGATGGGAGCACGCGATGGTGGCAACAGCCCGCGCTAGCGGTGGCGGAACCGCTGAAGGCGAACGCCTTCCCAGATTGGAAGGAGTGCGCGGAGTCCTCGCTCTGGGAGTTCTCGTATTCCACGCAGCCTGGTTGTCCGGCGACTCCAGTTTCATGGACCAGCCGGGCAACGGGATCTGGGGCGTCCTGGCCGACGGGCTGGCCGTGTGCCTGCCCCCCTTCTTCGTCCTGTCCGGCCTGTTCCTGTACAGGCCGTTCGCCCGCGCGGCGATCGCCGGGACCTCGCGCCCGGCGATCCCGGCCTTCCTCGCCAGGCGGGCGCTGCGCATCCTGCCCGCCTACTGGCTGGTGCTGGCGGTCGCGCTGCTCGCGATCAACCTGAACGGCATCGCGACCGTGTGGGACGTGCTCCGGCCGTTCCTGGCGATCCACTTCTTCTGGCAGGAGGGTCAGCCGATGACCGGCCTCCTGCACACCTGGACGGTGCCGACGGAGCTGACGTTCTACCTGGCCATCCCGCTGCTGGCGTGGATCTCCGGCCGGCTGGCGCGGGGCCGCGAGGACCAGCGGGCGCGGCTGCGCTGGATGATGGTCACCCCGGTGGCCGTGCTGGTGCTGGGCCTGGCCTGGGTGACCTGGACGAACCTGCCGACCTTCACCGGCCCGTACGAGCTGTGGTTCTGGCCCTTCTACTACATGAGCGCCTTCGCCTGCGGCATGATGCTCGGCACCCTGTCCGCCTACCAGGACGTCTCGGGGAACACGCCCGGCATCTACCGGCTGGCCGCCCGCCGGCCGAACCTGTTCTGGCTGGCCGCGGCCGCCGTCTACCTGGCCTACGCGCCGCAGCCGTTCGGCACGCCGGGCGCGGGTGACGTGCCGGCGCTGGTGCAGGAGCTGGTGGGGCACTCGCTGGTGCTGGTCTTCGGCGTGCTGTTCATCGTGCCGCTGACCGTGCCGCACGCCAGGTCACGCCTGATGGACGTGACGCTGGCCAACCCGGTCATCCGCTATCTCGGGCGGATCTCGTACGGGATCTACCTGTGGCACGTCGTGCTGCAGGAGGTCTACCTGCGCAACGGCAACATCTTCGGCACGGTCCCGGTCGACGCGACCCAGTTCCGCGGCACGGTGGGCTTCTGGGAGCTGACGCTGTTCGTGCTGGCGACGAGCGTCGCCCTCTCGACCGTCAGTTATTACGTCCTGGAACGCCCTGTCATGAGACTGTGGACGCGGTGGTTCGGCAAGAGCCGCCCCGCCGAGCCGGTCGCCCAGCCCGCGCCCGGCGTGCCGGTGGCCGCCGCCTCCGACAGCGCCCGTCCGTAGAGCCATCCACTTCCTGGGAGTCGCCCCATGCGCAAGGTCATCGCATCGGTCATCATGTCGCTCGACGGCGTCATCGAACGGCCCGAGGAATGGTCCATGGACTACTGGAGCGACGAGGCCGAGTCCCACGCCCTCGCCACGCTCAAGGCCGCCGACGCCCTGCTCATGGGGCGTGTGACGTACGAGGGCTTCGCCGAGGCCTGGCCTGCTATGGAGGACGAGGGCGGCTACGCCGCCCGGATGAACAGCCTGCCCAAGTACGTCGTCTCCAGCACACTGGAGAAGGCCGACTGGAACAACAGCACCGTGCTCGGCGGCGACGCCGTCGGCGAGGTGCGCAAGCTCAAGGAGCAGCCCGGCGGCGACATCCTCATCTACGGGTGGGGCCGGCTCACCGCCACGCTCGTCGAGCACGGCCTCCTCGACGAGGTGCAGATCTGGCTCCACCCGGTCCTCGTCGGCAGCGGCGGCGTCGGTGAGCTGCTCTACAACGACGGCACCACGGCGCCGCTGCGGCTGGCCGGGGCCACGCCGCTGGAGTCGGGCATCGTCATCCTCACCTACCGGACCGTCGAGAAGACCTCCGGCTGACCGGCGGCGAAAAGCCCGGTCCCGCGACGAAGCGGGGCCGGGTTTTTTCTTTTCCCGTCGGCAGGAAGCTGCCCGGCGGTGCAGTTTGCTGACGCCGGAAAAACTTATTCGGAGCCCTCGGACGCGGGATATTGGAGGTGTCGAAGAAAATAACCACCCCGTGAAAGGGACGGAAAAATGCCGAACGCAGATCTGGCGCAACTCAGCCCGAGGCCCGCCCGCGTGGTCGTGACCGGTGGTTCCGGATTCATCGGCAGCCATCTGGTGGAGCGGCTGATCGCCCGTGGTGACGAGGTGACCGTCTTCGACAGCGGGCCGCTGCCCGAGACGCAGCGGATGGCGCGGGCGCACGCCCGGCTGGTGCTCGGTGACGTACGTGATCCCGGTGACCTGGCCAGGGCCGTGGGCAAGGGCGTGGACGTGGTGTACCACCTGGCGGCGGTGGTCGGCGTGGACCAGTACCTGGCCCGCCCGCTGGACGTCATCGACATCAACTTCCAGGGCACCCGCAACGTCCTGGAGGCCGCCGCGCGGGCCGGGGCGCGGGTCGTGGTGGCGAGCACCAGCGAGGTGTTCGGCAAGAACCCGGCAGTGCCGTGGACGGAGGAGGCCGACCGGGTCCTCGGCTCCACCTCGGCCGACCGGTGGACGTACTCCTCCGCCAAGGCGCTGACCGAGCACCTGACGTTCGCCTTCGGCCGCCAGCACGGCCTGGAGACCACGGTGGTGCGCTACTTCAACGCCTACGGCCCGCGCCAGCGGCCCGCGTTCGTGCTCAGCCGCAGCGTGCACCGGGCGCTCAACGGCCGGCCGATCGTCATGTACGACCGGGGTGAGCAGACCCGCTGCTTCACGTACGTGGACGACGCCGTGGCGGGGACCCTGCTGGCGGCCTCGCACCCGGCGGCCGTCGGCGAGTCGTTCAACCTGGGCAGCATGGTGGAGACGAGCATCAGGGACGCCGGGGAGCTGGTGGCGAAGCTGACGGGCGCCGAGGCCGAGGAGATCGCGGTCGACACCCGGGCCGCGCTCGGCTCCGCCTACGAGGACGTGCCCCGGCGCATCCCCGACAGCTCCAAGGCGCGGCGGGTGCTGGGCTGGGAGTGCGCCACGTCGCTGGAGGACGGGCTGCTGCGGACGATCGAGTGGGCCAGGGCGAACCCGTGGTGGCTCGCCCTGGACGACACCGGCGCCGGCGCCGTCCGGGCCCGGCCGCTGGCGGCCGCGGCGTGACCCGCCCCCGGAACGCGACGATCCGGCCCGGTGCTCCGGGCCGGATCGTCGGTCGTGCGGGCGGGCTAGCGGGCCCCGGCAGGTACTGCGGCGTTCACCTCGGCGGGCACCTCGGCGGGCACGTCGGCGGTGAGCCGGACGGGCAGGGCCTGGTGGCCGTTCATGATGAACGTGGGCAGCGGCACCAGCTCCTCGCGCGGCACCGCGAGGCTCAGGTCGGGGAAGCGCTCGAACAGCGTCGAGAGCCCCGTCTGGGCGACCGCGCGGGCGATGCTGGCGCCCAGGCAGTAGTGCGGGCCGTAGCCGAAGGACAGGTGCTCCTTGTCCTGCCGGGTGATGTCGAAGCGGCCGGCCTCCTCCCCGTGCAGGGCGGGGTCGCGGCCCACGGCGCTGTAGTTGATGAGGATCGGGTCGCCCTGCGGGATCGTGACGCCGTCCAGGTGGATGTCGGTGACGGCGTAGCGCAGCGGCAGGTGGACGAGCGGCGAGTCGACGCGCAGGGTCTCGTCGATGACGTCGTCCCAGCTCGCCCGCCCGGTCCGGACGAGGTCGAGCTGGTCGGGATGGGTGAGCAGCGCGGTGATGGCGTTGTCGAAGAAGTTGATCGTGGTCTCGGAGCCGGCGCCCAGGATCGCGAAGATCGTGTCGGTGAGCTCGACCTCCGACAGCCGTGACCCGTCCTCGTCGCGGGCCGCCACGAGGTCGCTGGTGATGTCCTCGCCGGGGTTGCGGCGCTTCTCGGCGATGAGCTCCTCCATCGCGCCGCGCCAGCCGAGCAGGATGCCCTGGGCCTGCTCGGGGCTCACGGTGGTGTCGACCATCATGTCGATGACCTTGGCGGTCTGCACGCGGGCCGCCTCCGACATGCCGATGAGGTCGGCCACCAGCATGGCGGGCAGCGGGTAGGCGAAGCTCTGCCGCAGGTCGACGACCTCGCCGGGCGGCACGGCCGCCAGGGCGTCCAGGAGCTGGTTGGTCAGCTCGGCCATGCGCGGGCGGATCGCCTCGGTGCGCCGGGGCGTGAACGCCTTGCCGACGAGCTTGCGCAGCCGCACGTGGTCCTTGCCGTACGCGGTGACCATGTTGTCCATGGCCACCCAGCTGATCATCTCCCAGTCGGGCGGGATCTCGCCGTTGCGGAAGGCGGGCCAGTGGTTGCGGGCGCTCTTGGTGACGTTCGGGTCGGTGAGCAGCCGCCTGATCGCGGCGTGGGTGTTGACGGACCAGGCGATGACCCCGCCGGGCAGCTCGACCTGGGTCGCGTGGCCGCGCGAGCGCAGTTGGTCCGTCTCGGCGTGGATGTTCTTGCCGGTGGTGTCGAGGACCGGGCAACGTCTGTTCACGGAACTCTCCTGGGTCGTGGTCGATCGTGTTACGCCGATGCCCACCGCTGAAGAGGGGTGGGCATCGCGGGCACAGCGGGGGGGAAGGGTCACTCGGCGGCTGAGGCGGTGGGCACCGGGGCGCGCGCCGGCTCCCGCGGCGGTGGCGGCGGTGTCTTCTTCGACCGGCTCCAGTGCCGCATCGCGGGCCGCTCGACCAGCGTGTAGAGCAGCCAGGCGGCCACGACGTTGACCGCGATGAGGCCCAGGATCAGCAGCGTGCCGCCGACGGGCCCGTACTCGGCGTCGCCGAGCACCGCGCCGCGCAGCCAGTAGAGCACCACGGCCTGGGTCATGTAGAAGGCGAACGAGACGGTGCCGAGCCACACCATGACCCGGCTGCCCATGAAGGTGCGCCGGCCGCGCAGGTTGGCCGCGGCGTAGGTGCCGATGGCCAGTCCGAACGGGATCGCGGTGACGAGCGAGATGCTGTACGGCTCCGGCACCCACAGCGTGGCGGCGTAGGCGGCCACGAGCAGGGCGATGACCGGGGCGATCCCGATGCGGGGCCACCGGCCGCTGATCACGATCCTGGCCAGGACCATGCCGAGCACGAACTCGAACAGCCGCGCCGGCGGGAACATGTAGACGAACCAGAACTGCGTCAGCGCCAGCGCCTCACCCGGGTAGCGGGGCGAGTCGGGCAGCAGCGTGAGCGTGGCCACGCAGACCGCGGCCATGGCCAGGACCACGAGGCCGGCCGACAGCCACAGCCGGCTCTCCTTGATCTTGGCGATCGGGATGATCAGCAGCGGGAAGAGCAGGTAGAACAGCATCTCGGAGCTGAGCGACCAGGCCGGCATGTTCGCGCCGCCCCACAGGTTGGGGTCGGGCGAGAACGAGTTGACCAGGAACAGGTTCGGCAGGCCCCACAGGGGCGTGAACGACGCGGCGAACAGCAGCATCGCCAGGCCCCAGGTGACGGCGTGGTTGGGCAGGATCTTCACCGCCCGCCGCCGCCAGAAGGACGTGGCCCGGCCGCCCGGCCGCCAGGACCAGGTGATGACGAAGCCGCTCAGGATGAAGAAGAACGAGACGCCGATGTAGCCGCCGGGGTAGAAGAGCCAGACGAGCGTCTGGGTGATCCCGTCGTCGCTGTAGGGGGTCGCGGGATTCTGGTTTCCCGACGTCATGGGATAGACGACGTGGCTCATGAAAACGAGCAACGCCGCGATGATGCGTAGTCCGGTCAATGCGGGAAGGTCGGGGCGGCGCTCTCCGAGAGCGCCTGTATGACTGGTTTCCGCCGCCACAGACACCGTGGGTTCCTTTCTCTCGGACCGCCCGGCTGGGGGAATTAACTAAATGGTGGGCGGCCACCCCGCACGGCGCATCTCCCCATGTGCTGAAAATGCTCAGACGATATGCACCTCGGGCACGTAGAGAACCCAGCGCCCGCCTCGCTCGGCGAACGCGCGCTCTTTTGCCATGATTTCCTCCGCGTGGTTCCAGGCGAACAGGATGGCGTGGTCGGCGTCGCTCTCGGCGAACACGGACGGCGCCACCACGGGGATGTGCGAGCCGGCCACCACGCGGCCCTGCTTGGAGGGCGTGGAGTCGCAGACGAAGGGGATGACGTCGGGGCCGAAGCCGCAGTAGTTGGTCACCGTGGTGATCTTGGCGGGGGCGCCGTAGCCGACGACCTTCTTGCCCTGGGCGCGCAGCGACCCGACGAGGGCGGTCAGCTCGTCGCGGATGCGCTCGGCGCGGCGGGCGAAGGCCTCCAGCGTGGCATGCTCGCCCAGCCGCTGGGCGGCCTCGGCGGCCAGCAGGTCGGGCACCGCGGGGGCGACCGGGCGGGCGCCGGGCTGGCCCAGCGTGTAGCGCATCGAGCCCCCGTGCAGCGCCACCGGCTCTGCGTCGACGAGCTCCAGCCCGTACAGCTCGGCCGCGGCCTGGATGGCACGCACGGAGAAGACGAAGGAGTGCTCGTCGTAGAGGATGTCGAACGCGGTCTGCTCGACGACGCTGCCGAGGTAGGGCTCCTCGAAGACGAAGACGCCGTCCGGGCCGAGCAGCTTCTTGGCGCCCTTGAGCACCGAGGCCAGGTGGGAGATGTGGGCGATCACGTTCGCGCCGAACATCACGTCGGCCGGGCCGTGCTCGGCGCGGATCGGCCCGGCGCTGTCCTCGTCGAAGAACTGCGACAGCACCCGCACGCCCCGCGCCCTGGACATCTCCGCCACCTGGGCCGACGGCTCGATGCCCAGGTGGCGCACGCCGGCCGCGGCGATGGTGGCGAGCATGACGCCGTCGTTGCTGCCGATCTCCGCGATGAACGGGTCGGGCCCGGTCAGCTCGTGCTCCAGGAAATGCCGCGCCAGGCCCTCGAAATGCCGGCTGTGCACCACCGAGTTGGAGGCGTGGTACGGGTATTCGTCGTGATATCTGACTTCCTGGGGAATGTCCGCCATCAGCTGGACCATGGTGCACGAGTCGCACATTCCCACGACCAGCTGGTAACGGAATTCACCGGCCACCCGGTCGGCCCGGGGAAAAGCGTTTCCGCGGGGCTGGAAACCGAGGTCGACAAACGCCTTGACCGGCCCGCTGCAAATTCGACAGGAAGCGTCCATGAATAGACGTTAACACCGGCCGGGCGCGAACCTTTATCGGCGATTGCCATGAGTCACCAGCCGGATCTTATGGCGTGCGCGACGTGCGCCCGGTCCTCGTCCGACAGCCACCAGCCGACCGGGATGTTGACCACCCGGTCGTGCACCGCCTCCAGGCCGGGCAGCGGCTCGGCCGACGGCGTCACGCAGCCGTGCGCGTCGTTGCGCCGGCACACCACGCTCGCCGCGACCCCGGCGGCGGCGAGCTTGCCGATGAACGCGTCGCGGTCCTCCACCAGGACCGGGTAGAGCCAGAACGACGAGTCCAGGCCGGGCGTGCGCGCGGTCAGCTCCAGGCCGGGCACCCCGGCGAGCTCGGCGTCGTAGTAGGCGGCGTTGGCGCGGTGGCGGGCGATCCGCTCGTCGACCACGGTGAGGCTGCTGAGCCCGATGGCCGCGCCGATCTCGTTCAGGTAGAAGTTGTAGCCCCACTCGGGCACGTCGTAGTCGGCGTGCACGCGGTCGGCGTCGCGCTCGATGCCGAAGAAGCGCAGCCGCCGGGCGCGCCGCAGCGACTCCTCGTCGGGCAGCACGAGCAGGCCGCCGGTGCCGCAGCTCAGGTGCTTGGTGGCGTGGAAGCTGTAGACGCACAGGTTGCCGTGGCGGCCCAGCGGGCGGCCGTGCACGGTGGCGCCCCACGCCTGGGCGCAGTCCTCGACGACGACCGGCCGGCGCCCGTGGGCGGCCTCGGCGTCGTCCAGGATGCGGGCCAGGCGCTCGACGTCGACCGGGCAGCCGCCCCAGTGCACCACCATGATCGCCCGGGTGCGTGGGGTGATCTTCTTGGCGAGGTCCTCGAGGTCCACGTTGAGCGTGGCCGGGTCGACGTCCACCCAGGTGATGCGCCCGCCGCCGGCCAGGATGCTCCAGTTCGTCGCCTCGAACGTGAACGGCGTGCTCAGGACCTCGCCGTCGGCCCCGGCCAGGCGCAGCGCGAGCTGCAGGCCGGAGGTGGCGTTGTTCAGCGCCGCCACGTACGGGTTGCCGATCCGCTCGCCGAGCTGCCGCTCGAACTCCTCGACCAGCGGCCCGTGCCCGAGCATGCCGCTGTCGAGCACGGCGGTGACCCGGTCGGCGGCGCCGGCCGCCACCTCGACCTTGAACAGGGGGATCACCGCGGATCATCCGTCCCGTCGCACGCCGAGGAACAGGGAGCGGCCGGCGAGCAGCGGCCCGGTCTCCTCCAGGCACTCGGCGGTGAAGCCGGCCCGCTCGAAGGCCGCCGCGTACTCGGCGCGGGAGAACAGGTTCATCACCTGCGTGTGCTCGAAGTGGCGCACCCCGGCGCCGTCGGCCACCAGGTAGTGCGCCTCGACGCGGACGGTGTCGCCCACGCGGGACGACCTGGCCACCCTGGCGATGGTCCGGCCGTCCTCGCGGACCACGTCGTCGCCGATGTGCCCGTCGGCGAAGCCGTCCTTGAAGTACCAGGGCTCCACGATGAGCACCCCGCCGGGGGCCACGTGCCGGCCCATGCTCGCCACGGCGGCGTCGAGCTCCTCGGTGCCCGCCATGTAGCCGACCGTGCTGTAGAGGCTGCACACGGCGTCGAAGACGCGGCCGAGCCGGAAGTCGCGGATGTCGCCCGGGTGGACGGCGACGCCGGGCAGCTTGGCCTGGGCCCTGGCCCGCATCGCCGCCGACAGCTCCACCCCCTCGACCAGGGAGAAGCGGGTGCGCAGCGTCCTGAGGTGCTCGCCCGTCCCGCAGGCCACGTCGAGCAGGGAGTCGGCGTGCGGCACGCGCTCGCGCACGAGGCTGGTCACGATGTCGGCCTCCCCCGCGTAGTCCTTGCCGCGCCGCAGGTAGAGCAGGTCGTAGATCTCGCTGATGTCGTCGCCGTAGACGTTGGCGTCCCGGGTGATCTGGTCAATGGTCACAGCCGCTCCCAACCGATGAGCCGTGCCGTACGGACGGGCACACTGGTCCGGATTCTCCCGGCTGCGCGGCCCGCTGTCTTATCCGGCCTTGCTCGCCTGCGAATAGCCCATCGTCAAACAGAACGCAAGGCGATCATTGACAAGATGCAGTCACCGCCACTGCAGCTTGCTGAATTGATTTCCTCTGGCACCCGCCCGGCCGATGCCGCAGAGTTGTACTCACGACGGCGAAACAAATCGCCCCGGAAAAAGGAGTAAAGAATGACGCGCAAGACTGGTCTGATTGCCAAGCTGGGTCTCGCCGCCACGGTCACGCTCGGCCTGGCCTTCGCCACCAGCCCGGCGGCCTCCGCCGCGGCCCCGTCGTTCTCCGTCTCGCCGGCCTCCGGCGTGTCGGACGGCGCGACTGCCACGGTGACCGTCACCGGGGCCCTGCCCAATGCGGTGTTCGGCATCGCCACCTGCGCCAACACGGCCTCGGGCGCCGCCTGCGACGGCGGCACGGCCACCTCGTTCACCACCGACGCGAGCGGTTCGGCCACCATCCCGCTGAAGCTCAACCGCCAGTTCGCCGGCGTCGGCTACGACGGCACCCCGGTGGGCCCGGTGGACTGCGCGGCGGCCTCCTGCTTCGTCGGCGCCGGCAACAACGAGCAGGTGCTCGGGGAGGTGGCCATCTCCTTCAAGTGAGAAACCAGCGGTAATCCACCGGGAGAAAGGAATTCGGCCGCCAACACACCGGAATGACGCGGAAATCGAAAGCCCCTGGTTCGGGAAAATGCTTCCTGAACCGGGGGCTTCGCCGTGCCCGCGCAGAACAGCACGCCGGGAGATGCGCGGCCTAATCGTGGATGTGACGCTGGCGGCATGTCCGATTCGACCACGAAACCGTGAGGACGCGCATAGCGATGGGTGTCGACACCACTGTTTTCGAGCACCGCCTCGCCGAACCGCCGGAGCCCGGACTCACCCCCGAGGACGTGGTCGCCAGGGCGGAGGCCATGATTCCCGCGCTGGCCGAGCGCCAGGCCGAGACCGAGCGGCGCACGTTCTACGCCGAGGACGTCCACGAGGAGTTCTCCAGAGCGGGCTTCTACCGCATCCTGGTCCCCCGCCGGTTCGGCGGCTACGAGTTCGGGATCGACACCTTCGTCCGCGTGGCGATCAACCTGACCCGGGGCTGCCCCTCGACGGGCTGGATGTTCTGCCTGGGCGCCGCGCACGCGCTCCCGGCCGCGACGATCTTCGACGAGCGCACCCAGGAGGAGATCTTCGCCTCCGGGGAGTTCATCTGCCCCGCGACCGTGATGCCCGGCGGCACGGCCGAGCGCACGCCGGACGGCGACTGGCTGATCAACGGCACCTGGGGCTACTGCTCCGGATCGCCGTACGCCACCCACTTCATGGGGCACGCCCTGATCGAGTCGGGCGAGCCGATCATGTTCATCGCCCCGCGCAGCGAGTGGACCCGGCTCGACGACTGGGGTCACGCGCTGGGCCTGAAGGGCAGCGGCTCGCACAGCATCCGCATCACCGGCGGCCGGGTTCCCGACCGCTACGTGCTCAAGCACCACATGAGCCAGATCGACGTCACCGGCGGCACCCCCGGCCGCGAGCTGCACGGCCCCGAGTACGGCGGCGGGCAGCTCAGCTTCATGGTCATGGAGGACGCGCTGCTGGCGGTCGGCATGGCCAAGGGCGCGCTGGACGCCTACGAGGACCTCATGCGGACCCGCACGACGCCGTTCCCGCCCATCGTGACCCGTACCGAGGACCCGGACTTCCAGCTCACGTACGGCAAGGCCGCGGGCCTGATCGCCACGGCCGAGGCCGCGACCACGGACGCGGTGCGGCAGTGGCGCGAGACGAGCGCCCGCGGCGCGGCGGCCGTCACCCACGAGCACGAGCTGCGGCTGGCGGCGATCTGCCAGGAGGCCGTGGCGCTGTGCTGGCGGGCGGTCGAGTCGCACCTGTTCCCCACGGCGGGTTCGAGCGCCGTGCGCGCCGGCGAGCGCGTCGAGCGGGTGTGGCGGGACATGTCGATGTTCGTCACGCACGCCGGCCTGTCCACCTACCTCGCCAAAATCGCCAAACGCGATCTGGCCAAGGCCCGGTTCGGGCTCGAATAGGGGAATTGCCATGACTGACTTGCAGGACGCGCCACACATCCCGGACACCGGGCCGGACAGCCGGCCGAAGACCCGCCCGATGACCGGCGCCGAGTACGTCGAGAGCCTGCGCGACGACCGGGCGATCTACCTGTACGGCGACCGCGTCTCGGACGTGACCGCGCACCCGGCGTTCCACAACCCGATCCGGATGACCGCCAGGCTCTACGACGCGCTGCACGACCCGGAGCGGCGCGGCGACCTCGTCGTGCCGACCGACACGGGCGGCGACGGCTTCACCCACAGCTTCTTCACCACCCCGCGCAGCGCCGACGACCTGGTGGCCAACCAGCGCGCCATCGCCGCGTGGGCGCGGATGAGCTACGGCTGGATGGGCCGCAGCCCCGACTACAAGGCGGCCTTCCTCGGCACGCTGGGCGCCAACGCCGAGTTCTACGAGCCGTTCGCCGACAACGCGCGGCGCTGGTACCGGGAGTCGCAGGAGAAGGTCCTGTTCTGGAACCACGCGATCGTGCACCCGCCGGTGGACCGCAGCCGGCCGCCGGACGAGGTCGCCGACGTGTTCGTGCACGTGGAGAAGGAGACCGACGCCGGGCTCGTGGTGAGCGGGGCCAAGGTGGTGGCGACGGGGTCGGCGCTGACGCACTACAACTTCATCGCCCACTACGGCCTGCCGATCAAGGACAAGAAGTTCGCGCTGGTGGCGACCATCCCGATGAACGCGCCGGGGCTGAAGCTGATCTGCCGGCCGTCCTACACCGCCGCGGCGACCGTGATGGGCAGCCCGTTCGACTATCCCCTGTCGTCGCGGCTGGACGAGAACGACACGATCCTCGTCCTGGACAAGGTGCTCATCCCCTGGGAGAACGTCTTCATCTACGGCCACCTCGGCAAGGTGCAGCTGTTCACCGGCCGCTCCGGCTTCCCCGAGCGCTTCACCTTCCACGGCTGCACCCGCCTGGCGGTCAAGCTGGAGTTCATCGCGGGCCTGCTGGCCAAGGCCGTGGAGATCACCGGCACCAAGGACTTCCGGGGCGTGCAGAGCCGCATCGGCGAGGTGCTGGCCTGGCGCAACCTGTTCTGGGGCCTGTCGGACGCGGCCGCGCGCAACCCCGTCGAATGGCGCAACGGCGCGGTCCTGCCCAACCCGGAGTACGGCCTGGCCTACCGCTGGTTCATGCAGACCGGCTACCCCCGGGTCAAGGAGATCATCCACCAGGACATCGCCAGCGGCCTGATCTACATCAACTCCAGCGCCGAGGACTTCAAGAACCCCGAGGTGCGGCCGTACCTGGACAAGTACCTGCGCGGCTCCGGCGGCATCGACTCGGTCGAGCGGATCAAGGTGATGAAGCTGCTCTGGGACGCCGTGGGCACCGAGTTCGGCGGCCGGCACGAGCTGTACGAGCGCAACTACGCCGGCAACCACGAGAACACCCGCGTGGAGCTGCTGGCCGCGCAGACCGCCAGCGGCCAGGTGGACGGCTACAAGGCGTTCGTCGACCAGTGCCTGAGCGAGTACGACCTGGACGGCTGGACGGCGCCCGACCTGTCCTCCTTCGAGCACCTGCGCCAGGCGAAGAACGGCCTGCGCCACTGAGCGCCTAGCCCGCGAGAAAGCGCCCCCGGGATCACCTCCCGGGGGCGCTTCGCGTACGGGGTCCAGCGGGTCTAGCGGAGGGCGACGTCGGCCTGGACGACCGCGTCCAGGAACTCGCCCCGTGAGATCGCCGAGGCCACCAGCTCGATGTCGTCGGCCATGTACCGGTCCGCCTCCAGGACCGGCACGAGCGAGCGGACCCGCTCGTACGTGGCCCGCCCGGCCGGGCTGAGCCGGTCCGCGCGGCCCGACAGGTCCACGGCCTGGGCGGCGGACAGGAACTCCACCGCGAGGATCCTGCTGTTGTTCTGCAGCACCCGGCGGGCGTTGCGGGCGGCGATCAGGCCCATGCTGACGACGTCCTGGTTGTCGCCGTTGGACGGCACGCTCTGGGTGCTGGCCGGGCCGATCGTCCGGTTCTCCGCGACCAGGGCGGTGGCGGGGTACTGGGCTCCGGCGAACCCGCTGTTGAGGCCGGGGTCGCCGGCGACGAGGAACTCGGGCAGGCCGTTGCTGAGGTGGCGGTTCAGCAGCCGGTTGGTGCGCCGCTCGGAGAAGACGCCGAGCTGGGTGAGCGCGATCGTCAGGTAGTCCATGACGAAGGCGACCGGCTGGCCGTGGAAGTTGGCGCCGTGGAAGACCTCCTTGCCCTCGAAGACTAGGGGGTTGTCGTTGGAGGAGTTGAGCTCGGTGCGCAGCGTGGCGGCGGCGTGGTAGACCGTGTCGCGGACGGCGCCGACGACCTGCGGGATGGCCCGCAGCGTGTACGCCTTCTGCAGGTAGACCTCGGTCCGGTGGACGCCGTGCTCGGGCGCGTCGCCGTCCTTGCGGCGGCGCGGCGGCTCCCGGTCGCGCAGGATCGACAGGCGCAGCGGGTCGACGCTGAGCGCCTGGCGCAGCTCGCTGTGCTCCACGGCCAGGCCGCTGCCGCTGAGCAGGGCGCGCATGTTGGCGGCGACGTCGATCTGCCCCTGGTGGGGGCGGGCGATGTCGTGCCCGTCGGCCACGAACGGGCTGGTCGAGCCCTGCAGCACCTCGCAGATCAGCGCGGTGACGATCTCGGCCTGCCGGACCTGGTCGAGCGCCCGGGTGACGAGCAGGCAGCCGAGCCCGGTCATCGCCGAGGTGCCGTTGATGAGCGCCAGGCCCTCCTTGAACCGCAGTTGCAGCGGCTCGATGCCGAGCTCGCGCAGCACCGGCCCGGTCTCGGTGCGGCGGCCGTCGCGCAGCACGTACCCCTCGCCGATGAGCGTCGAGGCGACGTGCGCCAGCGGCGCGAGGTCGCCGCTGGCGCCCAGCGACCCGATCTCGGGGATGGCGGGCGTGATGCCGAGGTTGAGGTAGAGCGCCATGCGTTCGAGCAGTTCGGGCCGGACCGCCGAGTAGCCCTTGGACAGGGCGTTGAGCCGGGCCGTGAGAACCGCCCGAGCCTCGTCCTCGGCGAAGATCGGGCCGACGCCGGCGCAGTGGCTGCGGACGAGGTTGGTCTGGAGCTGGATCTCGTTGGAGGTGTCGACGAGCATGTAGATCATCTCGCCGTAGCCGGTCGTCACGCCGTACACGGGGATGCCACGTGCGATGACGTCCTCGAACAGCCGCCGGTTGGCCGCGACCTTGGCCAGGGCGGACGGGGCGACGCCGCAGGTGACCTGGTTCTCGGCGATCAGCCGTACTGTCGGGACATCCAGGTTCTCCCCATCGAAGTCGACTGACGTCGAGGTCTCCACCAGTGTCACATCACTCACCCGCCATAGATTGGTTGACAGCATCAGCGGAAAGCGCGTGCGCGCTGACCTGAGCGGCCAGGCCGTTCAGGGTGGGGTTGGCGAAGAACTCCCACAGGGGGATCTCCACGCCGAACCTGTCACGCACGCGATCGAGCAGGCGGGGCACCATGAGCGAGTGCCCGCCCACCGCGAAGAAGGGGTCCCCGTCGCCGTCCGGCTCGGCGCCCAGGACGTCTGACCAGATGGCGGCCAGTTCGAGCTCGGCCGGCGTCCGCGCGCTCCGGTTCGCGCCGCCGGCGGGCAGCGCCGGCAGCATCCGCCGGTCGATCTTGCCGCCGACGTTGCGGGGCAGCGCGCCGACCGTCCTGACCGACAGGGGCAGCGTGCTCTTGCCGAACCGGGCGCGCAGCGTGGCCCGCAGGTCGGCGGCCCGCACCTCCGCCTCGCCCGCCGCCGTGCGGTTCGGCACGACGTAGGCGACCAGGCGGGTGACCCAGCCGTCGGGGCCGCTGACCGGGACGACCGCGCACTCGGCGACCGCCTCGTTCCGGTTCAGCGCGTCCTCGACCTCGGCCAGCTCGACGCGGGTGCCGTGGAACTTGATCTGGGAGTCGCCGCGCCCGCGGAACTCCAGCAGGCCGTCCCACCGCAGGCGGCCGAGGTCGCCGGTGCGGTAGAAGCGGCCGAAGCCGGACCCGCACGCCTGGAGGTGGTAGACGGGCTCGAAGGGCCGCGTGTCGGCGCCCGCGCCCGCGTAGCCGAGCGCGACGTACGGGCTCCTGACCACCAGGTGCCCGGTGACGCCGGGCGGGCAGGGCCGGTCCCAGTCGTCCAGCACGACGACCTGGCGGCCGGGGATGGACGTGCCGATCGGCGTCATGCCGGGCACCGGGCCGGTCACCTCGTACCAGGTGGCCAGGATCGTCTCGGTGGCGCCGTACAGGTTCGCCAGCCGGACGGCGGGCAGGGCCGCGCGCAGGTCGGCGGCCAGCTCGCCGGGCAGCGGCTCACCGGCGAGCAGCAGGCAGCCGAGCGAGAGCGAGCGGCCGGCGCCGTCGGCGGTGATCGCGTCGAGGAGCTTGCGCGCGAAGCTCGGCACGGTCTGCAGCAGCGTGATGCGCTCGTCGGCGAGCCAGGCGGCCAGCTTCTCCGGGTTCGCCCTGATCCGCTCGGGGACCGGGCAGAGCGTCGCGCCGCCGGTCAGCGCGGCGAACGTCTCGACGAGCGCGGCGTCGTAGCCGGGCGCGGCCCACTGGGCGACGCGGGCGCCCGGCCGCATCCGGAACTCGGTGGCCAGCCAGGTGGCGAACTGGGCGAGGCTGCCGTGCGACTGGATGATGCCCTTGGGCCTGCCGGTCGAGCCGGAGGTGTAGGCGACGTAGGCGGGCGCGGTGGTCATGGGGGTGACCAGGGCGGCCGGGCGGGCGGGGACGCCGAGTGCGGTGACGTCGACGACGGTTCCGCCGAGCTCGTTCTCGTACCAGCGGATCAGGTCGTCGGACCGGCCCTCGGTGAGCACGCAGGCGGGCCGCAGCTCGGCGAGCACGGCCTTGCCCCGCTCTCCCGCGTCGCCGGTGGCCAGGCAGGTGAGCCTGGCGCCGGCGCCGAGCGTGCCGAGCACGGCGGCGACCTGGGCGGGGCCCGGCGCCATCCGGACGACCACGGAGGCGTCCCCGAGAGGCCCGGCGGCGGATTCCGTGGCAGGCCCGGCGGTGGACCCGGCGGCTTCTCCGGGGGGCGCGTCGGCGGGCAGCGCGCGCAGGGCGGTGATGACGGCCGAGGCGCGCGCGTCCAGCTCGCGGAAGGTCAGCGCGGCGTCCGGCCAGTCCACCGCGACCGCGTCCGGGGTGCGGGTGGCGCGGGCGCGCACGAGCTCGGGCACGGACGGCAGCAGCGGGTCGAGCACCCCGGTCCGGTCGGCCTCGCGCACCCGGGCGCGGGTGCGGGCGTAGTCCTCCAGCGGGATCTGGTCGGCGGGCAGGTCCGGGGCGCGCAGGGCGATGGCCAGGAACGTGCGGAGCTGGTCGAGAAGCTGCCCGGCGGACTCGTCCTCGTACAGGCTGTCGCGGTAGGTCAGCTCCCCGGTGAGGCCGGAGCCGACGTGCTCGACCGTGAGGCACAGGTCGGTCCTGGCCGAGCCCGCGCGCGGCCGCACCGGGCGCACCTCGGCGTCGCCCAGGACGGGCAGCGGCTCGGCCTCGTCGCGGTAGTCGAACAGCACGTCGCACAGCGGCATCCGGCGCGGGTCCCGCTCCAGCCGCAGCGCCTGCACCAGCCGGTCGTAGGGGACGATCCGGCGCTGGTAGGCGTGCGCCACGGCCTTGGCCACCCGGCGCACCGCCTGCCGGAACGTGATCCCGCCGGACAGGTCGGCGCACAGCACCACGTGGTTGCGGAACGGGCCGACGAGCGCGCCGGTGCGCACCGCGGGCCGCAGGTTGACGGGGGCGCCGACGGCCACCCGGTCCTCGCCGCTGTGGCGGCGCAGCAGGCACAGGAACGCGGCCAGCAGCACCGCGGGGGCGCTGACCCGTTCCTCGCGGGACAGCTCGGCGACGGCCTGCCCGAGCGCGGGCGCCCAGGTGAAGGGGACCGCCCCGCCGCCGAAGGACGGCCCGTCGGGGCGGGGCCGGTCGGCGGGCGGCGCCGGGGAGGCGGGCGGCGGCGTCAGGTGCCCGGTCCACCAGCGCAGCAGCCCGTGGAACTCGGGCGTGTGCCCCTGGTCGCGCTGCCAGCGGGCGTAGGAGGCGTACTGGAGCCCCTCGGGCGGCGGCGGCACCCGCTGGTCGGCGTAGCCGTCGGAGAGCTCGTCGAGCAGCGTGGGGAGCGACCACTCGTCGGCGACGGCCTCGTGCAGCCGCAGCACGAGCAGGTGGCCGCCGTCGGCCGGCCGGGCCACGGTGAGCTGCGCGAGCGGGCCGTCCTCCAGGTCGAGCGGGGTGCGCGCGAGGTCGGCGCAGAGCTGCTCGGCCGTGGCGCCGGAGGCGTCGAGCTCGGTGAAGGCGCGCGGGTGGCAGTCGCCGGCGATCTCCTGCACGGGCAGCCCGCCGTCGTCCACGAGCGTGGTGCGCAGGATCTCGTGCCGCAGCACGACCCCCCGCCAGGCGGCGCGGAGCGCGGGCACGTCGAGTTCGCCGGTCGTTCGGTAGGCGCGGAGCATCGTGTAGGCGGGTGAATCCGGGACCAGTTTCTGCAGGAACCATGCCTGGTCCTGCAGCCACGAGGTCGCCGCTCTCTTGACACCGGACTTCCTCACCACGACATCGTCAGCTCGGGCCGCCCCCTGGGGCATCTCTTGACGTGCTGCGTTGCTCCGGGCTGGCAGGAAACAGCGCCGGGAAGACAACTTGCTGCCACGCTCCCGCCTTGTTCCGGGTCATCCCCGATCGCAGTCTCTTACGTAAGAGAAAGACCCGGAAATTGACAGGCCCGCACCTCGGCAATTGTGCGGGGAAAGGCGGCTGAGTTCATCATGCACATTCATTTGACGCGATTCTCCGCCGGGAGCTCCTGATGGTGGCGCTGGTCACCGGGGCCGCCGGCGGCATCGGGGCGGCGATCGCGCGGACGCTGGGAGAGGAGGGCATCGCGGTGGCCGCCCTGGACCGGGACGAGGCCGGGCTGAGGGAGCTGGCCGGGAAGCTGGAGGCCGACGGGCTGCGGGTGGCGGCGTTCCCCGTGGACGTCGCCTCCAGCGCCCAGGTGGAGGCGGTGGTCGAGGCGGCCGAGCGGCTGCTCGGGCCGGTCACCAAGCTGGTCAACGCCGCGGGGGTGCTGCGCACCGGCCGGGCGGTGACGATGTCGGACGCCGACTGGGCGGCCACGTTCGGGGTCAACGTCGACGGCGTCTTCCACGTCTCCAGGGCGGTCGTGTCCCGGATGGTGCCGCGGCGGGCGGGCGCGGTCGTCACCGTCGCCTCCAACGCGGCGCTGGTCGCCCGCGCCGACATGGCCGCCTACGCCGCCTCCAAGGCCGCGGCCACGGCGTTCACGAAGTCCCTGGGCCTGGAGGTGGCCGGGTACGGGATCCGCTGCAACGTGGTGACGCCGGGCTCGGTCGACACCCCGATGCTCTCGGCGCTGTGGAGCGACCACGGCCGGGCCCTGCGCTCGTCGATCGAGGGCAAGCCGCGCGCCTACCGCACCGGCATCCCCCTCGGGAAGGTCGCCAGCCCGGCCGACATCGCGCACACGGTCGCATTCCTGCTCTCCGAAAAGGCGAGCCACATCACGCTTCAGCACCTGACGGTGGACGGGGGCGCCGCACTGGGCGCCTGAATTTCTTCATCGCACAACCAGATTGAGGCAACAATGATCGGGATTCCTGCTATTACGCCTTATCCGATGCCGGACTCCGGCGAACTACCGGCCAACACGGCGCGGTGGACCGTTTCCCCGGAGCGGGCCGTTCTCCTGTTGCACGACATGCAGCATTTCTTCTTGGATGCCTTTCCCGCGGGCGAGGCCCCGGTGACGGATCTCGTCAGGAACGCGGCCGCGCTGCGCGAGCGGTGCGCCGCCGTCGGCATCCCCGTCGCCTACACCACGCAGCCCGGCGGGATGTCCGACCGGCAGCGGGGACTGCTCAGGGACTTCTGGGGCCCCGGCATGACCACCGGCGCGGAGCATCGCGGCGTCGTGGACCCGGTGGCGCCCGGGCCGGACGACTGGATCATCGTCAAACGGCGCTACAGCGCCTTCCACCAGTCGCCGCTGCTGTGGATGCTACGTGACAGCGGGCGCGACCAGTTGATCATCTCGGGGGTGTACGCGCACATCGGCGTGCTGATGACGGCCGTGGACGCCTACTCCCACGACGTCCAGCCGTTCCTGGTGGCCGACGCCGTCGCCGACTTCACCGCCGAGGACCACCTCATGACGCTGCGGTACGTGGCCGGGCGGTGCGGCATGGTCGCCACGACCAAGGAGCTCCTGACCGATCTCGCGCGAGGAGGGCGGCCATGAGCGCCGAACGGCTCCTGGACGACGTCCTGTCCCCCGTGCCGCCCCCGTTCGCGCTGCTGCACCGGCCGGGCGCCGGCCGCGAGGGCATGCTGGACGTGCTGGTCGGCGAGGTGTCCACGGTCGCCACGCTGGCCGAGCTCCCGCTGCCCGACGAGCCCGGCGCCGAGGGCCCCGAGCTGCTGACGCTCATCCCGTACCGGCAGATCGCCGAGCGCGGCTTCGAGGCGCGCGACGACGGCGCGCCGCTCGTCGCGATGACCGTCACCGGCCACGGCAGCCTGCCGCTGCCCGCCGCGCTGGCGCGCATCCCCGACCGGCCGATCCGCACCCGCGAGCGCACGGTCGACACCTCCGACGAGGACTACGCGGCCGTGGTGCGGGCCGTCATCGACGACGAGATCGGCCGGGGCGAGGGCGCCAACTTCGTCATCAAGCGCTCGTTCCTGGCCGACATCACCGACTACACCCCGGCCGCCGCCCTCACGCTGTTCCGCCGGCTGGCCACCCGGGAGACGGGCACGTACTGGACGTTCGTCATCCACACCGGCGAGCGGACGTTCGTCGGCGCCTCGCCCGAGCGGCACATCAGCGTCGACGACGGCGTCGCGGTGATGAACCCGATCAGCGGCACCTACCGCTACCCCCCGTCCGGGCCGACCGTCGGCGCGCTCATGGACTTCCTCAGCGACAAGAAGGAGGCCGACGAGCTCTACATGGTGGTCGACGAGGAGCTCAAGATGATGGCCCGGATCTGCGAGTCGGGCGGCCGGCTGTCGGGGCCGTACCTGAGGGAGATGGCCAGGCTCGCGCACACCGAGTACTACATCGAGGGCGAGACCACCCGCGACGTGCGGGAGATCCTGCGCGAGACCCTGTTCGCGCCGACCGTCACCGGCAGCCCGCTGGAGAGCGCCTGCCGGGTGATCGGCCGCTACGAGAAGGAGGGACGCGGCTACTACAGCGGCGTGGCGGCGCTGATCGGCAGCGACGGGGCGGGCCGGCGGACGCTCGACTCCTCGATCCTCATCCGCACCGCCGACATCGACGCCGCCGGGCGGGTCCGCATCGGCGTCGGCTCGACCCTCGTCAGGCACTCCGACCCGGAGTCGGAGGTGGCCGAGACCGCGGCGAAGGCGGCCGGGCTGCTCGACGCGCTGTGCGCCGAGCCGCCGGAGCCGCTGGCCGAGCACCCCGACGTGCGCGGCGCGCTGGAGGGGCGCAACGACGGCATCTCCGGGTTCTGGCGGCAGGAGCAGGGCGAGCGGACGTTCTGGACGCCCGACCTGATCGGCCTGCGGGTGCTGGTGGTGGACGCCGAGGACACGTTCACCTCGATGATCGGCCACCAGCTCCGCTCGCTGGGCCTCCAGGTGAGCGTGCGCCGCTTCGACGAGCCGTACACGCTGGACGGCCACGACCTGGTGGTGCTCGGGCCCGGGCCGGGCGACCCGGCCGACCTGGCCCACCCCAAGATCGCGCACCTGCGGGACGCGGTCGGGCGGCTGCTCGGCTCCGGCGCCCCGTTCCTGGCCGTGTGCCTGAGCCACCAGGTGCTCAGCGGCGCGCTCGGCCTGCCGCTGCGCCGCAGGAAGGTGCCCAACCAGGGCGTGCAGCGGGTGATCGACCTGTTCGGCCGCCGGGCCAGGGTCGGCTTCTACAACACCTTCGCCGCGCACGCCCCGGCCGACGAGATCGAGCCCGCCGGACTGACGGGGACCGTCGCGGTCAGCCGCGACCCGGAGACGGGCGAGGTGCACGCCTTGCGCGGGCCCCGGTTCGCCTCCATGCAGTTCCACGCCGAGTCGGTGCTCACCGCCGACGGGGTCGGCATCCTGCGCGACGCCCTGCTGTCGGTGCTCGACCGGACGCCGGTGCGGCGATGAGCGGGCGGACGAGGACGGCGACCGTGCTCGTCGCCGGGGGCGGCATCGGCGGGCTCGCCGCCGCGCTCGGCCTGGCCGGCCAGGGCCACCGGGCGGTGGTCCTGGAGCGCCGCGACGAGTTCAGCGAGCTCGGCGCCGGCATCCAGATCGGCCCCAACGGCTTCACCGCGCTGGACCGGCTCGGGGTCGGGCAGGCGGTGCGCGAGCTGGCCGTCTACATCGACGAGCTGCGCTTCATGGACGGCACCACCGGTGAGCGGGTGGCCAGCATGCCGCTCACCGGCCGCTACCGGGCCCGCTTCGGCAACCCGTACGCGGTCGTGCAGCGGGTGGACCTGTACGGGCCGCTGCTGGCCGCCTGCCGCGAGCACCCGCTGGTCGAGCTGCGCGGCGGCAGCCACGTCACCGGCTACGAGCAGGACGCGGGCGGCGTGCGGGCGCTGCTCGGCGACGGGCGGCGGGTGCCGGGCGACGCGCTCGTCGGGGCCGACGGGCTGCACTCGATGATCCGGGCGCGGCTGGTCGGCGACGGCGGGCCGCGCGTGTCGGGGCACACGATCTTCCGTTCGGTCATCCCGATGGACCGGGTGCCCGCCGACCTGCGCTGGAACACCGTCACGCTGTGGGCGGGGCCGCGCTGGCACTTCGTGCACTACCCGATCGGCGGCGGCGAGTTCCTCAACCTGGCCGCCACCCGCGACGACGGCGCCGCCGCCGTGGTGACGGGCCGGCCGGCCGTGCGCGAGCGGGTGCTGGGCGCCTTCCCCGAGCTGGGCGAGACCGCCAGGCGGCTGCTGGAGCTCGGCGCCCAGTGGCGCGAGTGGGTGCTGTGCGACCGCGACCCGGTGCCCGACTGGGCCGACGGCCGGGTGGTGCTGCTCGGCGACGCCGCCCACCCGATGCTCCAGTACGCCGCCCAGGGCGCGTGCATGGCGCTGGAGGACGCGGTGACGCTGGGCGAGCTGGCCGACTGCGGCCCCGCCGAGTTCCCGCAGCGGTTCGAGAAGTACAACGCGGCCCGCCGGGACCGCACGGCCAGGACCCAGCTCGTCTCGCGCGAGATGGGCGCCCGCCTCTACCACCCGGCCGGCGCCGACGCGCTCGCCAGGAACCGGATGCTGTCCGCCCTCTCCGAGGACGAGCTGCACGACAAGGTCGCGTGGCTGCACGGCGCCCGCGACTTCACCGAGACCATCGAAAGGACGAACTGACCATGTGCGGCATCGCAGGATGGGTGAGCTACGACCGCGATCTGACCGGCGAACGGGACACGATCACGGCGATGACGGCGACGCTGGAGTACCGGGGCCCCGACGCGGGCGGCGTGTGGACCTGCGCCCGCGCGGCGCTCGGCCACCGGAGGCTGGCGATCATCGACCTGGAGGGCGGCAGGCAGCCGATGGCGGCCGGCGACGACGGCCTGCCGGTCATGACCTACAACGGGGAGGTCTACAACTACCGCGAGCTGCGCGAGGAGCTGCGCGGGCTGGGCCACGAGTTCCGCACCGCCAGCGACTCCGAGGTGGTGCTGCGCGCCTACCTGGAGTGGGGCGAGGACTTCGCCGACCGGCTCGACGGCATCTTCGCGCTGGCCATCTGGGACCCGCGCACCGAGGAGCTGCTGCTGGTGCGCGACCGGATGGGCGTCAAGCCGCTCTACTACTACCCGACGCCCGACGGGGTGCTGTTCGGCTCGGAGCCGAAGACGATCCTGGCGCACGACGAGGCCGAGGCGGTCATCGACGCCGACGGGCTGCGGGAGATCTTCACGATCGTCAAGACGCCCGGCCACGGCGTCTTCCGCGGCATGCACGAGGTGCGCCCGGCCACCGTGCTGCGCCTGTCGCGCGAGGGCCGCAGCGAGCACCGCTACTGGCGGCTGCGGGCCCGCCCGCACACCGACGACCTGGACACCACGATCGCCACCGTGCGGCGGCTGCTGTCGGAGATCGTGGACCGCCAGCTCGTCGCCGACGTGCCCGTGGGCACGCTGCTGTCGGGCGGCCTCGACTCCAGCGCGATCACCGCGCTGGCCGCCGCCGCGATCGCCCGCAAGGGCGCCGGCGAGCCGCTCAAGGCGTTCTCGGTGGACTTCAAGGGCCACGAGTCGCGCTTCCAGGCGAACGTGCAGTGGGAGGACCCGGACACGCCGTTCGCGGTCGAGGTGGCCGAGCACGTCGGCGCCGAGCACATCATCGTCGAGCTGGACAACGCCGAGATCCTCGACCCGGAGGTCAGGCGGTCGGTGCTGCGCGCCCAGGACCTGCCGGTGTCGACCGGCGACATGGAGTACTCGCTGCTCGTGCTGTGCCGCGCGCTGAAGCGGGAGATGACGGTCGCGCTGTCGGGCGAGGCGGCCGACGAGCTGTTCGGCGGCTACACCTGGTTCCACGACGAGGACGCGGTCCAGTCCGACACCTTCCCCTGGCATTCGCCGTTCAGGAAGGCCGGCGGCATCGGCGCGCTGCGCGACATCGGCCTGTGGGACCGGCTCGGCCTGGAGGAGTACGTCAAGCGGCGCTACGCCGAGGCGCTGGAGGAGGTGCCGAGGCTGCCCGGCGAGAGCGGGCTGGAGGCGCGCATGCGCGAGCTGACCTACCTCAACCTCACCCGGTGGGAGAACTTCCTGCTCGACCGCAAGGACCGCATCAGCATGGCCGCCAGCCTGGAGGTGCGGGTCCCGTTCACCGACCACACGCTGGTCGAGTACGTGTACAACACGCCGTGGGCGATGAAGAACTTCGACGGCCGGGAGAAGAGCCTGCTGCGGGCCGCCATGCGGGGCGTGCTGCCCGACTCGGTGCTCGACAGGAAGAAGAACCCGTACCCGTCCACCCAGGACACCGGCTACGAGGAGGCGCTGCGCGAGAAGCTGGCCGGCATCCTGGCCGACGGCGGCCCGGCGCTGCTGCTGGCGTCGGAGGCGGAGATCCGCACCCTGCTGGACGCGCCGCCCGGCGCCTACAGCATGGGCGGCCCGTGGAGCGCCCGCGCCGTCATCGAGCGGCTGATCGAGTTCAACACCTGGGTCACCCTGTACGACGTCCGCGTCGAGCTGTGAGCCGGGCCGCGACGCACGCGAGAGCCGCCCGGGCCGGTCACCGGCCCGGGCGGCTCGCTGCCGCCCGGGGCTCAGGCGGGCGGGATGTTGTAGTTCAGCCGGAAGACGTTGTCCGGGTCGTAGGCCCGCTTCACCTCGCGCAGCCTGCGGTGGTCGGCCGGGTCGTAGGCCGCCACGGCGTTGCCCGGGTCGTGCAGGAAGTTGAGGAACGCGCGCCCGCCCGTGTGGGGGCGCATCACCGCCTCCACCTCCGGCAGCCTGGCGTCGAGGATGGCGCTGAGCCGCGTCGAGCGGTGCCCGATCGGGCCGGCGTGCGGGCCGGGGCGGCCCAGCGCGCCGCCCCAGTGGCGGATCTCCACGCCGGAGACCGGCGAGCCCGGCCGGGTCGCCGCCGACACCAGGACCTCGATCACCTCGTCGGGCAGCGAGTCGAGCAGGTTGACGTGCGCGGGGCCGGTGCCGCCCATGTCCATCTCGCCGAACGCGCCGGTCCGGAACGTCTCCAGCAGCGGCGGCCCCGCCGCCTCGAACAGCGGCGCGAGCAGCCGCCCGGCCTCCTCGCCCGGCCCGTCGTACATGACCTGGACGACCGCGCCCGGCCTGCCCCGCAGCGCGGCGGGCACCCGCCGGTCGTGCGGCAGCCGGGTGAGCAGGATCGCGGTGCTGAGCGCGTCGGGCGCGCCGTCGATCCAGTCGCGGTAGCGGGCGAGCAGGTCGGCGGCCCGGTCGCCGGGGAAGAACGCCGCCCCGGCGAACACCCGCGCGACCGGGTGGAGCCGGAACTCCAGCGAGGTGACCACGCCGAAGTTGCCGCCGCCGCCGCGCATGGCCCAGAACAGGTCGGGGTGGCTGTCGGCGCTCGCCGTGAGCAGCCGGCCGTCCGCGGTGACCACCTCGGCGCGCAGCACGCTGTCGGCGGCGAACCCGTACCGGCGCGACAGCCAGCCGAGACCGCCGCCCAGCGTGTAGCCGGCCACGCCGACCGTCTGATGGGACCCGGCCAGCGGCGCCAGGCCGAGCGGCGCGGCGGCGGCGATCACCTGCTCCCACACGGCGCCGGCGCCGACGCGGGCCACCTGGCGCACCGGGTCGACCAGGACGCCGGCCAGCTGCGTGGTCTTGACGAGGACGCCGCCGTCGGAGGCGGCGTGGGTGCCGTGCCCGGTGCCCTGGACGGCGAAGGGCAGGTCGTGCTCGCGCGCGGTGGTGAGCGCGGTGCGGACGTCGGCCGGGCCGCTCGCCATCACGACGGCGACGGGCCTGGGGTCGATGTCGGAGTAGGGCGCCTGCCGCTCGCGTTCGTAGGCGGCCTCGAACGGGACCAGGACGGCCCCCTCGACGTCGCGGCGCAGCCGCCGCACCGCCTCCCGCTCGTTCTCTGCCGAGACGCCTGGCGGGGACAGGCGCTGATGCGCGTATTGCTGGCTCATGTCAGCCTTCCCTCCTGTCGGGGTGTGGTCATGCGGCGGCCCCGCCCCCGGATCCGGGGACGGGGACCGCGACGGGCCTGGGGTGTCAGGCGGCCCTGGGATGTCAGGGGGCACAGTCGCCGAGCCCGGGACCGGGGGTCGTGCCCGCCGGGCCGAAGAACAGGAGCGCGCACCCGGCCAGGAACTCCGGGTTCTCCTCGGGGACGAAGTGCCCGGAATCGGGCGCGACCACGGTGCGCACGTCGTCGGCCACCTGGGCGAACGAGGCGGCGACGCCGGGGCCGAAGGAGTGCTGGCCGCCCACGGCCGCGACCGGCATGGCGAGCCTCCGGCCGGCGTTGGCCCGGTTGTCGGCGGCGTCGGCGGCGAAGGCGCGGTAGTACTCGTACCCCGCCGTGCGCCTGGCGTCGGAGGCATACGCGCGATAGTAGGTTTCGCGACTGACAGCGTCCTTGCGGTGGCTGAAGTCGAAGATCATGCCGAGGTAGGTGGGCACGTCCTCGTCGTCCATGATCCGCTCGGGGATCGGGGCCGGGGCGGAGTTGAACTTGAAGTGGAAGCTCACCCCGTACAGGTCCTCCAGCCCGAAGCCGGGCAGCGGGCTCTCGATCATCACGAGCCGGCTCACCTCGGCCGGGAAGTCCCGCGCGTACGGGTAGGCGACCAGGACGCCCAGGTCGTGGCCGATGATGCCGACCTTGGTGAAGCCGAGCGCGCGCACGGCCTCGCGGATCCGGTGCGCGGTGGTGACCTTGTCGTAGCCGCCGCCGGGGATGGACGAGGTGCCCAGGCCGGGCAGGTCCATGGCGATGACGGTGTGCTGGCGGGCCAGCTCGGGCATGACGTCGCGCCACATCTGCCACGTCTGCGGCCAGCCGTGCAGGAGCAGCAGCGCCGGCCCCGACCCGCCCTTGACGTAGTGGACGGAGCCGCCCTCGACGGCGACCCGGCCGTGGGTGAAGCCGGGCAGGCTCCCGGCCTGCTCGTCCTCGCCTGACGACGCGGTGGCGGTCGTGGCGATCAGCACCACGGCCAGGGCTGCGGACGCGACGACGCGCACCAGCCTCCTGCCCCACGTTCCTGCTGGCGTCATGTCGTGCTTTCCTTCCGACGGCGCGGGAGGACGGGCGGACGGAAGAAGGAGCCGCCACCCTCCCGCAAGCGTGGCGGCCCCGGCGACCAGTGGGTGGTCAGCGTGCTTTCACCGCCTCATACTCACGGTGTACGGCGGCGCCCGCATCTCCTGGATTGCGGTACATCGCGAAGTCCGCACGGCCAAAGGTGCGGCCTCCGGAGCGCCGAACGAAGCTCGGTACCGCGACGCGACCCACCACTCCGAGAAGCGAGGTCCCGCTCATGGTCACGAACGCCGCAACCCCAGGGCTGCTCACCGGCCTGAACACCCGGCATCACCGGGCCGCGCTGGCCGTCTACCTGCTCATCGTCCTGGCCCACTGGGCCGAGCACGTCGTCCAGGCCATCCAGATCTACGTGCTGGGCTGGCCGCTGCCCGAGGCGCGCGGCGTGCTCGGCGTGCCCTTCCCGTGGCTCGTCACCTCCGAGTGGATGCACTACGGGTACGCGCTGCTCATGCTCGTCGGGCTGATCATGCTGCGGCGCGGCTTCACCGGGCGGTCCCGCGTGTGGTGGAACGTCTCGCTCGGCATCCAGGTCTGGCACCACCTGGAGCACCTGATCCTGCTCCTGCAGGCGATCTCCGGCAGCAACCTGGCCGGTCGGCCGGTGCCGACGAGCCTCATCCAGCTCCTCGTGCCGCGCGTGGAGCTGCACCTGTTCTACAACGCGCTGGTGTTCGCGCCGATGGTCGTCGCGATGCTCCTGCACCGCCACCCCCGCCCGGCCGAGCGTTCCGCCATGCGGTGCGCCTGCGCCGTGGCCCCCGCGTGACGATGGCCCGGCGTCCACGCTCCCGCATGTTCACCGTCGTCCTGACCCTGGTGGCGGTCTTCCTCCTCTACCTGGCCGTGCCGAACGCCGGCACGGCCGTCCGCGCGGCCAGGGCCGACGGCGTCGCCGGCACGTTCACCCCGCGCGAGCTGATCTGCATCGTGCATCCGGGGCACGAGTCGTGCGTGTGGACGGGTGAGTTCCGCTCCGGCGACGGCTCCTCGGACCGGGCCGGCGTCGAGCTGTACGGCAGCGACCGCTACTCCAACCGGGCCGGGTCCCCGGTGCGGGCGGTGGACATCGGCCTGCCCGGCCGCGTCTACGGCCCCGGCGGCTCGAACGAGTGGGTGTTCACCGCGCTCATGATCGTGAGTGGGCTGGGCATCCTGCTCTGGCTGTACGGGGGGCCGCTCCGCCGGGCGTTCCGGCGCGAGCCCGCCCGCGTCTCCTAGGGTCACGAGTCGCGGGCGGCGATGCGGGCCAGCAGCGCGGCCAGCGGACCCGGCGCGGAGACCATCGGCCAGTGGCCGGTCTCCAGCGTGTGGAAGTCCCAGGACGGCACCGACCGCATGGCCGTCACGTCCGCCGAGAGCCGCCCGGCGAAATGGTCCAGGCTGCAGACGACGTAGCTGGCCCGCTGCCGCTCCAGCGGCCGGGTCAGCGTGGCCGGCTCGGCGATCGTGCGGCCGGGGTGCCCGACGAGGCGCCCGGCCAGCCAGCGCGCCTGCGTCGTGGTCAGCCCCTGCCCCTCCCCCACGATCGTCGCGTCCGGGGCGGGCCAGCGGCCCTCGTTGTCGGCGATGAGCCGCAACTCCTGGGTCCGCTGGCGCTCCGGGAACGCGTGCAGCATCGACCTGCCGTCGTGCGGCAGGAACGCCTCCACGAACACGGTGTGCGCGACCCGCTCGCGCGCCCGGTCGGCCACCTGCCCGGCCACCAGGCCGGAGTAGCTGTGGCCGACGAGCACCACGTCGCGCAGGTCGTCCGACTCCAGCAGCGCCAGCACGTCGCGTACGTGCGTCTCCAGGCCGACGTCGGACACGTCGTCCTCGCCGCCAGCCAGGCCGCGCAGGGTGACCGCGCGGGCCTCGTGCCCGCGCGCCCGCAGCCGCCTGGCGACCGGCTCCCACGCCCAGGCCCCCATCCAGGGGCCCGGGATCAGGACGAACCCTCGCTTCACCGGAGGTCACCTCCTTCTTCCTCATCTGACAGAAGCCCGGCCACGGTGTCCACCGCTCAGGCGGCGACCAGCACGCGCTCACGGGCGGGCGGCGGGGCGGCCACCGGCTGACCGGCCACCAGGGACTGCACGACGTGCACGCGCTGATCGCCGGCGATCAGCGCCACCACCGCCACGTACCCGTCACCGGGGTCCAGGTCGACGAACCTGATGTCACGCGGCGGGATCTCCAGCGGCCAGCTCAGCAGCTCAGGCGGCTCCTCGGGGCCGGTGACCTCAAGCTTGCCCGGGGAGACGCGCAGGCCGTGCCCGGTGGCCTTGAGCGCCGCCTCCTTGCGCGTCCACACCCTGGCGAACGCCTCATAACGCTCATCCGGCGGCAGCGCGTCCAGGGCCTTCAACTCGTGCGGGGTCAGGGCGCACCGGGCCAGGTCGTCCACGGGCTCCGAAGGCACCGCCTCGACGTCCACGCCCAGCGCTCCCACGCCCGTCAGCGCCACCGCCACCCGGTCGCCCGAGTGGGAGACCGAAACGTGCAGGCGGCGACCCGACATCCTGATGTACGGCTTGCCGTGGTGCCTGGCGCAGTCCGCGCAGCTCCGGTCGACCACCACGTCCTCCGGGCGCACCCCGAGCTGGGTGGCCGCCGCGTTGCGCAGCAACCAGGCCCCGGTCAGGAAACGGCGGCGGTCGGGGTCGCGGCGGAACCTGGCGGCCCGCTCCAGCTCGGGTTCGCTGAGCACCGCGGACAGCGTCTCCACGCTCCGGTGTCCGGGAGTGGCCCACCAGACACGGCATTCTCCGGGGGCCAGCAGGGAAGCGATCATCGGTATCCTCCTTCGGCGTCCTCTTCGGGGTTCCTCGTGAGCAGCGTCCGGCAGGTCACCAGCTCCCAGTGGTCGATCTCGGGATTGGTGAGGACCTCGGCGACCACGTCCCGCACCTGGGCGCTCGTCGTGGGCTCGTCGGGGCGCACGCGGATGACGATGTCCCCGGTGGCCTGCGTGAGGTCCTTGTGCCAGCGGCTCGGCAGCAGCGCCATGATCCGGATCCCGTCGACCGGCGAGCCGGGGACGGGAAGCCCGTCGACCTTGCGCATCGTCAGCTGGATCAGCATGATTCCTGGGTCTCCGTCCTCCTCCTGGCGATGGTCCTTCGTTCTCGCACTTCCCACTGTGGGACAGGCGCGACAACCGGGCCAGGGCTCGCGGAGTCAGGAAGCTGCAGGTGGGCAGCCGCATGCTGTCAACGGGGCCCCCAGGACACGCGAAAGCCCCGCAGGCGGCGGCCTGCGGGGCTCCCCTCGCCTCTCCAGGGGCCCTCTACAGGGGCACGTTCCCGTGCTTGCGCGGCGTCGGGTGCTTGCGCTTGTCGCGCAGCATGGCCAGCCCGCGCGCCACGGCCGCCCGCGTGTCCACGGGGTCGATCACGTCGTCGACCAGCCCGCGCTCGGCCGCGTACGTGGGATGCACGAGCTCGCTCCTGTAGCGGGCCACCAGGTCCGCGCGCAGCATGCCCGGATCGCTCGCGCCGGCCAGCTCCTTGCGGTAGATGACGTTCACCGCGCCCTCCGCGCCCATCACCGCGATCTCGTTCGTGGGCCACGCCAGTGACAGGTCCGTGCCGATGGAGCGGGAGTCCATCACGATGTACGCGCCGCCGTACGCCTTCCTGATGATGACCTGGACGCGCGGCACCGTCGCCTCGCAGTAGGCGTACAGGAGCTTGGCGCCGTGCCGGATGGCGCCGGCGTGCTCCTGGTCGGTGCCCGGCAGGAAGCCGGGCACGTCCACGAGCGTCACCAGCGGGATGCCGAAGGCGTCGCACAGCCGGACGAAGCGCGCCGCCTTCTGCGAGGCGTTCACGTCCAGCACGCCCGCGAGCACCATCGGCTGATTGCCGACGACGCCCACCACCTCGCCGTCGATCCTGGCGAACGCGCAGATCACGTTCGGCGCCCAGGCGCGGTGCACCTCCAGGAAGTCGCCGTCGTCCACCAGCTCCGCCAGCACCCGCCGCATGTCGTACGGCTTGTTCGGCTCGACGGGCACGATCTCCGCCAGGCGGGGCCGCACGTCGTCGGACGCGCCGCGCGAGGGCAGCGACGGCGGACGGCTCATGTTGTTGCTCGGCAGCATCGACACCAGGTGGCGCACCTCGGCCAGGCAGCTCTCCTCGTCGTCGTGCACGAACGCGGCCAGGCCCGAGCGGGTCGCGTGCACCGGCGCGCCGCCGAGCTGCGCGTGCGAGACGCGCTCGCCCGTGACCGCCTCCACCACGTCCGGGCCCGTCAGGTAGAGCTGCGCCGTGTCCCGGACCATGAACGTGAAGTCCGCCAGCGCCGCCGAGTAGGCCGCGCCGCCCGCGCACGGGCCGAGGATGACGTTGATCTGCGGGATGACGCCCGACGCCGCGACGTTCCGCTGGAAGATGCCGCCATAGCCGTTGAGCGACATCACGCCTTCCTGGATCCTGGCGCCGCCGCTGTCGTTCAGGCCGATGAACGGGGAGCCGGTGGACAGCGCCAGGTCCATCACCTTCTGGATCTTCAACGCGTGCGCCTCGCCCAGCGAGCCGCCGAACACGGTGAAGTCCTGCGCGTAGACGAAGACCCGGCGACCGTCGATCGTGCCGGAGCCGGCGATCACCCCGTCCGTGTGCGGGCGCTGCCGTTCCATGCCGAGACCCTGCGCGCGATGCCGGCGCAACATGTCCAGTTCGAGAAAGGACCCCTCGTCGAGCAGCAGCTCCAGCCGCTCACGGGCGGTCCGCTTGCCCAGCGAACGCTGCCGGGCCACCGCCTGCGGGCGGCCCTCCGCGACCTCCTCACGCAGGCGCCCATGCTCCTCGCGCAACCGGTTCATGGACGGGGGCGGCGCCTGAACCGCCTCGTCAAGGGCCTCCACGGACGGCATCGCGGCGATGTCGAGTTCCGAGATGCTCATGATTTCCCTCCCTCGTCAGTGCCTCCAGTCAATGGTCAGTGGCCGTTTCCTGTCACCTCCTGCAGTGCGGGGAGCCCCGGCGCGTGGCAGGAAGCGGAAACCCGCGTGCAGCTTGCTGCCCGCCGGAAGCCTGGTTCCGGGGCTTGCCGCAGCGCAAAGTTGGAAGTGCGAAAGGGAAACACGAAAAACACAAAACACTAAATAAGAAAGAGGCAGAGTGATGGCTGAGACGACGATTTTCAAGACGGTTACCGACAACATTGCGAAGTGGGCCATCGTGATCGTCGCCGCGGGGGCCACCTTGACCGCCGGCTCCGCCGCCCTTGAGTCGCTGAGCACCCTGAACGGGACCGTGGCCGTCGCCGACGACGACCCGGGCAACACCTGGCCCGTCCCGGCCCCCACGCCCACCCCCACTGACGGCCCCGGCAACACCTGGCCCGCCCCGGTCGCCGCCGACGACCCCGGCAACACCTGGCCGGTGCCCCCGACCACCCCCACCCCCGACCCCAACACCTGGCCGAGCGCCTGACCCGGAAAGGCCCCCCGATTGTTCCGCACACTTTGAACATCCGGAAAGGAGAGATGAACCACGAGAATTCACAAAAGAACCCCGCGGCCACCGGCCGCGGGGTTCACGCTGTGCCCGTGAGGCACGCGAAAAGAAAAGGCGGATCAGATCCAGTTCTCCTCCTTGGCGCGCAGCGCCGCCTGGAAACGGTTCACCGCGCCCAGCCGGGCCATCAGGTCCGCGACGTAGCGCCGGTAGGTGCGCACCGACACGTCGAGCTCCCGGGCCGCGATCTCGTCCTTGTCCGCCGTGGCCATCACCTCCAGGACCCGCTGCTCCATCTCCGTCAGCATCGGCTCCTCCTCCGGCGGGTCGATGTAGGTGCGCAGGTCCACCGCCGAGTTCCACAGGCCCTCGAAATAGATGACGAGCTGCGACACCAGGCCCGGCTCCCGTACGAGCAGCGCGCCCTTGGAGTTCTGCTTCGGGTCGATCGGGACCACCGCGACACTGCGGTCGTACATGAGCATGCGGTCCATCGGCTGCTCGGTGATGCGCACCTCGCCGCCGAGACTGATCAGCTCGCGCAGGTACGACACCATGTGCGGGTCCTCCAGCGCCGACGGGTGGAAGATCTCCTTGATCGACAGGCCCCGGCGCAGGCTCCGCGTGTCCAGCGGCAGCGCCGAGTCGATCATCACCTTGGTGAACGGGCCGCCCGGGTGCAGGCAGAGCGTCTCCTTGTAGGAGAAGAACGCGAGATCGTCCAGCCGCTGCCGGACCCGCGCGCCGTTCTCCACCCGCTCGATGTCCAGCGCCGCACCAGTACGCTCGCCCTCCTGCATGTCCTCCAGGAAGCCCGCGATGGCGTCACGCGCGGCGAACACCCGGCGGATCTCCGCGTTCAGCTCGTCCAGCCGCTTCTCCACCAGCCGCTCGATCGCGACACGCGGCTCCGTGGCCACGACCCGGTGCCGGTCGGTCAGGTCCAGCATGTGGAGCTGACCCAGCCGCTCCACGGCCGCCTCGACCGTGTCGGGATCCATGGACAGGCTCTCCGGCAACGATCCGACGCCCTCGCCCCGATGCCGAAGGAAGTAGCGGTAGATCTCCTCCAGTTCGGGAGTGATACCGATGACTGTGAGGTCCATGGCCGCCTCCCTATACATGCGATTATCGGCATTCGGCCGGCGCCGATTCTCTTGCGCCGTGCGGAACCGGCCCCTACGGCACGGGACAGGGCAGCCTCGCGGGAGCCGCGCCGTAACACGCGGCCCCCGGGCACACGACCTTCACGACCGCCTCCGCCCTGCGTGACTCGACGGCCACCGGCTCCTGCCCGAACCTGCGGGCGGCGATCTCCGGCCAGCTCGACGGCCGCAGATCCCCCGGCTCGTCCACCAGCCACGGCTCGGCGTCGACCGCCAGGCGCTCCAGATGCGCGGCGTAGTCCGCCTCATGGTTCCAGACCGCGAACCGGCGCAGCGAATCCGCCGGCGAGAGCCCCGCCCACGGCTGCGCCTTGGCCGCCATCGCCCGCAGGAACGCCTCCCCCACCGCGCTCCGCACCGTACGGCCCGCCGCGACGCCCAGCGTGGCGCCCTCACCGCCGACCATCACCAGCGCGGCCCGCACGTCCGGCGCCGCCAGCGCGAACGCCGACACCCGCAACCCCAGCCCCCGCGCCGCCGCCATCACCCCGCCCGGCAGCAGCCGGTCCAGCTGCGCCGAGACGCGCAGCAACTGCTGCTCGCCCGGAGCGGCCCACCAGCGCGCCACGACATCGTGCGCCACGACCTCGGCGATCGCCTCGGAGACGCCGAGGTCCACCACGCCGCTCATGACCGGCTCCACCCGCGTCTCGCGCTCCCCCAGCCACACGACCTCCGCCGGCACCCGGTAGCGGTTCCCGCTCACCAGGCCCGTCCCGGCCACCGCCGCCCCCACCGGCTCCGGCGCCCCGGCCATGAAGTCCGCCAGCCGCAACTCCCTGCCCCTGCCGGCCTCGCTCCCGTACGGCATCCGGCGCAGCTCGTCCAGGGCGCCCGCGCGCGCGACGGCCCGCGACCTGGTGCGCTCCTCGTAACGGGAGAAACCGGCGACGACCACGTCCAGGCCGTCAACCTGCGCGTACGCCAGATGCACGGCGCCTCCGAGGCAGTCGGCCACCTCCGCCACCACCCCTGGCACCGCTGACGCCGGACGCGAACCCGCGGGCGTGGGTGCCATCGTGTCTCCTCCGCACTCAGTCCCATGCCGGGGCAGCCCCGGCGTGGGGCCTCCGGCACCGCGGCCGCCTCGTGCCGGCGGATACGGAGGGGGTCCGGCGATGGGCGGACCGCGGGCCGAGCTTCCCCACCGGCCGGCATCGGGGCGATCCTCCGGACACCGGCTCATGCCCAGTACAATCGCGGCCCGGCCCGACCGTCAACGCCCCGGGGCCCATCCAGCAATCGGCAAGAAGCCCCCCAAACCCCCGCCCCCACCCCGAACCCTGGCAACCTAGCGGCGGGTTGCCCGGGGTTGCCCGGCGTAGCGGCTGGCGGTTGTGGCGCGTAGCGGGCGGCGGGCGTAGCGGGCGGCGGGCGTGGCAGGCGGGCGGCGTGAGGGGCGGCGGGTGGGTGGACGGCGCATCCAGGCGGCCGACTCCCCGTCTCTCCGCACCCCGCCCCTCACCTGCCCAGCCGAACGCCCGGGCGTCCGGGCACGCTGGCGGGCCGGACGTCCGAACGGTCCAGACCGCCGGGTCAGGGGCGCGACCGGACCGCCGGGCCGGCAGCGGCCGGGCCGGGTGGCCGGATTCCCCCAGCTTTCCGCACCCCCACCTGCCCCAGCCGGATGGCCGAGCGGGCGCGCTGGCGGGCCGGGCGGACCGTCGCGGTGGTCGGCGGCACGCGACCGGGCCGGCCGTTGCGGCGGCACGGCTGCCCCGGGTGCGGCCGCGGCTGGGCGCGGGCGCGCCTGGCCTGGGGCTCACCTGGTCGCCGGACAGCGCACCCACCAGCGACCGTACGGGGCGGGCGGGTGAATCCCCCGCCTGCCCCTGGCCGGGGTGGGGAGGTGCGGGCGGGCGCGGCCCACGGGGGCGCGGGGGCGCCTGGGCCGGGGACTCGCCCGGTCGCTGGGCAGGGCACCCGCCAGCGACCGTACGGGGGGCGGGCGGGTGAATTCCCCGCCTGCCCTCGCCGGGGTGGGAAGGTACGGGCGGGCGCGGCCCAGGGCGCGGGGGTGCCTGGGCTGGGGGCTCGCCCGGTCCCAGGGCAGGGCACCCGCCAAGAGCCGGGCGCCCGGGAGGACGGGCGGGCGAGATCCCGGCTGGGTCTCGGTCGCCTGGCGCGGGGCGTATGGCGGCCCGGGGCGGGGTGGAGGCCCCGGGCCGGCCTGCGCCCCGGGGGGGGGGGGGGGCCCCGGGGGGGGGGGGCCCCCGGGGGGGGTGGGGTGCC
>NZ_JBFANJ010000021.1:0-159478 GCF_040674795.1 Nonomuraea sp. NPDC049725
TTCAGTTCTGTCGTCACAAACGGATCTTGAACGCCCTCGCTTCATGTCCGCAGCCGAACAGCTGATCTCCACCCCTTGGAATCAATCATCTAGACCGGACTGTTCTCTGGTTCGAAGGCGCTCAGGCTCGGGTCGTAGTCCGAGGCGCCGATGTCGTACATGGGCGTCATCCAGTGATAGAAGTTGTCGCCGCGCTCCCGGAGCAGGTCGTACAGCCTGCGCATGAGGCGCTGACGGACCGGGCGCAGCTCGGGGTGCTCGTAGCGGTTGCTGAGCTCGTGCGGGTCGCCGGCGAGGTCGTACAGCTCGTTGACGGACTCGGGGTTGACCACCAGCTTGTAGCGCTCGTCGCGGATCATCCGCTGCGGGTAGGGGAAGTGGTGGCCGTGGAACTCGGCGACCAGCTCGGGGGCCCACTCCGGCCGCTCGCCGCGCACCAGCGGGACCAGGCTGCGGCTGTCGACCGCCGGTGAGGTGTCGCAGCCGGCCAGGTCGAGGATCGTCGCCGTGCAGTCGGTGAGCGTGACGAACTCGTCCCTGACCTGCGGCGGCGCCCCCGGGACGCGGATGATGCCGGGGATGCGGTAGATGTCCTCGTACATCGCCGGGCCCTTGTCGTGCAGCCGGTGCGCCCCGGTGAACTCGCCGTGGTCCGCGGTGAAGAACACCCCGGTCCGGTCGGAAAGGCCAAGCTCGTCGAGCCTGTCCAGGATGCGGCCGATCTGCTGGTCGATGAGCGTCACGTACCCCCAGTAGACGGCGATCAGCTTGCGCGTCACCTCGATGGGGATCGTGTCGAACGTCCAGTGCTCGCTGTAGTTGCGCTGCACCGGCGGCTTGCCCTCGAACGTCTCGGCGATCGAGGGCGGCAGCTCGACCAGCGCCGGGTCGTACAGGTCGAAGTACTCGTCCGGCAGCAGGTACGGCAGGTGCGGCCCGAAGAAGTGGGTCGCCAGGAAGAACGGCTCCCCGGTGGCCGCGTAACGGTCCAGGTGCTCGATCGCCCGCGTCGCCAGGTAGTGCTCGAACGTGGCCTCCACCGGCTGGTGCAGCCGCGCCGCCAGCAGGTTGCCCGGGTTGCCGTTGGGCGTGGTGCCGCGGATGAGGTCGGAGATCCGGTACGGCGGCAGGTCACGCTCCTTCAGGTACGCCAGGTAGTCGGGGTGGTCGACCGGGTTGTGCCAGCCGGGCAGGTCGGGGCCGTCGAAGCCGTACGAGGCGGCGTTGCGGTGGGTGCCGCCGTGCCACTTGCCGATCAGCCCGAGCCGGTAGCCGCGCTCCTTCAGCGCCTCCGGGAAGGTGAAGGCGTCGTCACGCAGGTCCTCCAGGTAGCCGACGTTGCGCTCGTAGTTGGCCAGCAGCCGGTGCCGGAACGGCGCCTGCCCGGTGAGCAGGCTGGCCCGCGCCGGGGTGCAGATGGCCGTGGGCGTGTAGAACCGGTCGAACCGCGTGCCGGTCTCGGCCAGCCGGTCGAGATTCGGCGTGGCGACGTGCGGGTTGCCGTAGCAGCCCAGCGTGTCGACGCGGTGCTGGTCGGTCATCAGGAACAGCAGGTTCACTTACTGTAGGCCTTCGTGTAGAGATCGCCGGTGTAGTAGGTGGCCGGGTCGGGGGCCGACGGGAGCTGGCCGGTGCTGACGAAGAACTCGCTCAGGCTGTTCAGCCACTTGCCGACGCTGCCGTCCTGGGTCTTGGCGACCAGGTCGGCGGTCGACATCGTCTGCACGTTCGCCGCGTCGGCCGCGACCTTGGCCTTGTCGAGCTTGAGCAGGGCCGCCGCCTCGGCGATCGCCTCGTCCGGGTGGGCGGCGCGCCAGTCGTTGGCCTCCTGCAGCACCTTGAGCACCTTCTCGGTCAGCTCAGGCGCCACCTCGTTGCCGCCGACGAACGCGGTCGGGAACGAGTTGTCCGGGAACTCCTTGGTGCTGGCCAGCTCGACCGTGCCGGGCACCTTGGCCTTGATCGTGTCGATCAGCGGGTACCAGATGCCGGCGCCGTCGATCTGCCCGGCGGCGAACGCGGAGACGACCGTGGCCGGGTCCATCGGCACCTTCTCGATGTCCTCGACGGTCATGCCGGCCTTCCGCAGGGCCAGGTTGAGCACCATGTCTCCGGAGGTGCCCTCGGGCACGCCGACCTTCTTGCCCTTCAGGTCCTGGATGCTCGCGATGCCGGGCCGGGCGATGACGCGGTCGGCGTAGGCGAGGGTGTTGACGGCCACGACCTTGGCCTTGCCGGACGCGGGCAGCCACATGGCGCCCGGGCCGATGTAGCCGAAGTCGAGGTCGCCCGCGCCGAGCGCCTGGATCTGCAGCGGGCCGTTGGTGAAGACCTTGATCTCGGGCGTCAGGCCCTGCTTCTCCCACAGGCCCTGCTTGTCGGCGATGGCCAGCAGGCTGGCGCCGTTGTAGTCGCTGATGTAGCCGAAGCGGACGGTGGAGCCGTCCTCGGAGCACGCGGACACGGACAACGACATCATGATCACCGCTGTGGCGGCCGTCAGGGCGCGGCGAAGCACACGCATGGCGGGTACGTCCTTTCCGGGGGGTTTCGTCGGCCGATCAGGCCGCGGGAGCTTGGTGGTAGACGGAGTGCCAGACCTCGTTGCGGATGCGGCCGAACTCGGGCGACAGGCGGATCTCCTCGGTGCGCGGGTAGGGCAGGCCGACGTCGATGATCCGCTGGACCCGGCCGGGCCTGGCGGCCATGACGATCACCCGGCTGGCCAGGTAGACGGCCTCGTCCACGTCGTGGGTGATGAACATGACCGTGCGCTGGTCCTGGCTCCAGGTGTGCAGGAGCTGGTCCTGGAGCTGCACCCGCGTCAGCGCGTCCAGCGCGCCGAACGGCTCGTCCATGAGCAGCACCTTCGGGTTGACCGCGTAGGCGCGGGCGATGGCGCAGCGCTGCTTCATGCCGCCGGACAGCGTCTTGGGCAGCGCGTCGGCGAAGTCCGACAGGCCGACGAGCTCGATGGCCCGCTCGGCGCGGCGCCTGCGCTCCTCCGCCGGGAGGTCGGCCAGCTTCAGCCCGAACTCGACGTTCTTGCGCACGGTCAGCCAGGGGAACAGCGCGTACTGCTGGAAGATCACGCCGCGGTCGGGGCCGGGGCCGGCGACCGGCTCGCCGTCCACGAGCACCTGGCCCGCCGACGGCTCGACGAGCCCGGCGGCCATGCTCATCAGCGTGCTCTTGCCGCAGCCCGACGGGCCGACGACGGTGACGAACTCCTGGTCGGCGATGTCCAGGCTGACGTGGTCGAGCGCGGTGAACGTTCCCTCGCGCATCGGGTAGGTCTTGACGACGTCCCTGAAGGAGATCTTGGTGGTCATCGGCGCTCCTGCCAGTCGGTGAGTCGTCGCTCGGCCAGGAGCAGCAGCCGGTCCATCAGCAGGCCGAGCACGCCGATGGCGATCAGTCCGACGAAGATCGTGGACAGGTCGTAGTAGAGCTGGGCCTGCTGCATCCGGAAGCCGAGCCCCTCCTGCGCGGCGATCAGCTCGGCGGCCACCAGCGTGCCCCACGCCGAGCCGAGCCCGACCCGCATGCCGACCAGGATGAACGGCGTGGAGGCCGGCACCACGACCTTGAGGAAGATGGTCCGGTCGGAGGCGCCGAGCACCCGGGCGGCGTTGATGAGCGTCTTGTCCACGTCCACCACGCCCTGGAACGTCGCCACGACGCTCGACAGGAACGACGCCAGGAAGATCACGAAGACCTTGGGCACCTCGCCGATGCCCATGAGCACGATGGCCAGCGGGATGATCGCCAGCGGCGGGATCGTGCGGAAGAACTGGACGTACGGCTCCAGCAGGCCGCGCGCGGTGGCGTACCAGCCCATCAGGAAGCCGACCGGCACGGCCAGCAGCGTGCCCAGCAGGAAGCCGAGCAGCACGCGGCGCAGGCTGGCCAGCGCGTCCATCGCCAGCGTGCCGTCGGCGACCAGCTCGACCGCGCGGGCGGCGACCTCGGCCGGGCCGGGCATGCCCTGCACGCCGACCGACGCCAGCAGCGTCCAGATCGCCAGGCCGATGACGACGGCCACCAGGTTGAGCACGATCGAGCGGCGCGGCCCGCGCCCCTCGGCTTGGCCGCCCGTCTTGCGCTGCGGCGCGGAGATCGCGGTCATCGCCGCCTCCCAGGGTTCATGGTCTCCTCCGCTCGCTCCGGCGCCGCCGGAGGCCGCTCCGCCTCGTCGCCGTCCGCCGGATAGCGGGACAGCAGGGGCGATTCATGCAGGACCAGGGCGATCGCCCCGAGCGCGCCCGCGGCCTCGCCCAGGGTGGCCCTGCGCAGGCTCACCCGGTCGCGGGTGACGGGCATGATCTGCGCACCCAGCGTCTCCCCGACCGGGTCCAGCAGCGCGGCCCCGGCCTCCGCCAGCTCGCCGCCGACGACGACCACGCTGGGGCCGATCGCGTTGCACAGCGCGGCGAGCACCGCGCCCACGCGCGAGCCGACGTCGCGCAGCAGGCGGTGCGCGACGGCGTCGCCCTCGCGCACCGCCTTCACCAGCTCCGGCACGTCCTCGGCGCGCCCGCCCGCCGCCCGGTAGGCGTCGAGCACGGCCCTTATCGACGCGACGGTCTCCAGGCAGCCGGTCCCGCCGCAGTCGCAGCGCGCGCCCGCCGGGTCGACCGTGATGTGGCCGAACTCCCCCGACAGCCCGTACGCGCCGCGGTGCAGCGATCCGCCGACCACCAGCCCGCCGCCGACGCCGTGCGACAGCCGCAGGTAGAGCACGTCCTCGACGCCGGTGGCCGCGCCCCAGATGGACTCGGCCAGCGCCGCCAGCCGGGTGTTGTTGTCGGCCAGCACCGGCACGCCGAAGCGTTCGCGCAGCAGCCCGGCGAGCCGTTCGTGCCCCCGGGGATCGTTCCCCCCGCAACCGTCACCGCGACCGTCACCGCGACCGTCACCACGAGCGTCACCGGGGCCGTCCTCGGTTTTCGGGCCGCCGCCCACGGGGCCGACGACGCCGACGCCGATCGCGCTGAGCGCGCCGAGCCGCAGCGCGCCGCCGCCGTGGGCGCCGGTCAGGCCGCGCACCAGCCGGGCGGCGAGCTCCACCCGCTCCTCCCACGGCAGACCGGCCGGGTGCGGCTCACTCGCCGAGCCGACGACCTCGTGCGCCACGTTGACGGCGGCGACGTGCACGGCGCGCCGGGCGAAGTCGATGCCGATGGCCTGGCCGGCGTCGGGGTTGAGGGTGAGGGTCTCGGCGGGCCGGCCGCGTCCGCGCGGCGCCTCCTGCTGGGTGGCGGCGACGACGGCGCCGCTGGCCACGAGTTCGGCCAGGATGTCGTACAGGGTGGTGCGGGACAGGCCGCAGTGCTTGCCGAGCTCGCCGCGGCTCAGCGGGCCGTGCCGGCGCAACAGGCCGAGGACGAGCTCCTCGTGCCCGCGGCGCAACTGTGAGAGTGGACCGGGCATAGGGCAGAGTCTGCCGACCGCCGCTCTTTTTGGTCAATAACCCGGAAAAAACGGTCTACGGGCCGAAATTTCGGCTTTCACCAGGTGAAACACTGCCGTAGGTGATCGTGCACGTCCCGTAACGTTCGCGTAACGAGGGTTGCGGCGCGTGACGAACGGCGGGTTAATTTCGCAACCTGAGCAAATTTCACGGCGGCCTCCGCGGGCCGCCCGTTCCCGCCTGCGAGGCCCCATGCCCCTGCCCCCGATCGACCCCGCCGGCGCGACCGTCGTCCTGCGGCCCGAACGCGACGAGCCCGGCTACTGGGCCGGCAGCGCCGGCGTGCTGCACGACGGCGAGCGGTTCTGGCTCACCTACCGGCAGCGCCGACCCCGGGGTGCCGACGCCGAGCGCGGCTGGCGCTGCGCCGTGGCCGTCTCCGACGACGGCGTCCGCTTCACCGACGTGTGGTCGGTGCGCAAGGACGAGCTCGGCACCCCCTCCATGGAACGCTTCTGCCTGACGCGCACCGCGTCCGGCGGCTACCGGCTGCTGATCTCGTACGTGGATCCCGCCGACAACCGCTGGCGGATCGACGGGCTGACCGCCGCCCACCCCGCGCGCTTCGACCTCGCCGCCCGCCGCCCGGTCCTGACGGCCGCGTCCACCGGCACCGAGGGGGTCAAGGACCCGTACGCGCTGACCTGGGGCGGGGTCACGTACCTGTTCGCCAGCTACGCCGCCCCGTTCGCCGGGCAGCGCGCGGACGCCCACGCGAGCGGCGACGTCTACGCGGTCGGCGCCACCACCCACCCCACCGGCCTGGCCGTCTCCCACGACGGCGGCGAGGAGTTCCGCTGGGAGGGCGAGGCGCTGGCGGTCGGCGGCGACTGGGACCGCTACCAGGCCCGGCTCAACAGCGTCGTGCCCGTCAAGGGCGGCTTCCTCGGCTTCTACGACGGCTCGGCCTCCCACGAGGAGAACTACGAGGAGCGCTGCGGCCTGGCCGTCTCCGCCGACCTGCGCTCCTGGCGCAGCCTCACGCCCGGCGGTCCCTGGTCTGTCTCGCCGTACGCCACCGGGTCCCTCCGCTACGTCAACGCGCTGGCCGTCGGGGACGAGTGGTGGTTCTACTACGAGCTGACCCGCGCCGACGGCTCCCACAACCTCCGCCTCACCAGGAGTTTGACCAGCGGACATGGACTGGCCGTCTAGAAGTCTGTAAGGATCTTCTGCGACGCCTTATTGTCCGGGTTCGTCAAGGAACATCCTGAAAGGCAACACATGCGGGTCGCACACGTCCTGGCCGCCGCCCTCACGGCTTCCACCCTCGTCTCCCTCCCCGCCCACGCGGCCGACCGGCCGTCCTTCCCGGCGGAGGTGTACGGCGGGGCCTGGCAGGCGGGGCACGTCCAGGGGATCGCGGTGGACGAGAAGAAGGGCTTCATGTACTTCTCGTTCACCAACCTCCTCGTCAAGACCGACCTGACCGGCAAGCCCGTCGGCTCGGTGACCGGCTTCACCGGCCACCTGGGCGACCTCGATCTCAACCGGCAGGACGGCCGCGTCTACGGCTCGCTGGAGTACAAGGACGCCAAGGCGTTCTACATCGCGATCTTCGACGTCGACCGCATCACCAGCCTCGGCATGGACGCCGAGAACTCCGACGTGGTCAAGACCGTCTACCTCAAGGAGGTCGTGGCCGACTACAGCGCCGACATGAACGGCGACGGCGTCTTCGACGGCAACGTGGCCGACACCCCCGACCACCGCTACGGCTGCAGCGGCATCGACGGCGTCGCGTTCGGGCCCGAGTTCGGCAAGCGGCACGGCAAGCAGAAGCTCACCGTCGCCTACGGCGTCTACTCCAACACCACCCGCGCCGACAACGACCACCAGGTCCTGCTGCAGTACGACGTCAACCAGTGGCGCAAGTACGAGCGGCCCCTCACCCAGTCGGCCCCGCACACCGCCGGTCCCGACGCCCCCGCCGGCAAGTACTTCGTCCGCACCGGCAACACCAGGTACGGGGTGCAGAACCTGGAGTTCGACGGCCACAGCGGCACCTGGCTCATGGCCGCCTACAAGGGCGCCAAGCCGGGCTTCCCCAACTACTCGCTCTTCACCGTCGACGCCTCGGCCAAGCCCGTCACCGGGCCCGTCGAGGGCCAGCCGCAGCCGGAGCAGGGCGCCATCCTCCCCCTCGCCCCCAAGGGCCTGCACGACCCGCAGAGCGGCGTCCGAGGCTGGGAGTCGGGCGGCCAGTACGGCCTGGCCTCGCTGGACGACGGCCGCTTCTACGTCGTCAAGGACGGCAAGATCGTCGAGGACGGGGTGACCAAGCAGACCGCCCACGCCCAGCTCCACCGCTGGACCGCCCAGCCCCCGAACCCCTTCGAGCCCATCGGCTGACCCCGCACCGCCCGCCGGGCGCCGGAGCACGCCCGCTCCGGCGCCCTACGCGTCCTCGCGCCACCCGTCGTAGCGCTCCACCAGCTCGTCGACCTTCACCGGATCCACCCCGTCGGCCCCGTCGAGCACCACGACCCACTGGGCGTCCTCGGCGTCGTCCTCCCCCGCCAGGGTCTCCCGCACCACCCGCGGCACCCCCAGCCCCGGGAACCACTCCCCCAGCGTCTCGGCCACCTCTTCGGCGTCGTCCCTCTCACCGAACACGAGCAGCTGCCTCATAGAGCCGCATTCTCTCACCACTCGTCAGCCCGGCACTCGTTCACCTACAGTGATCGAAGTAGCTTGCTACGGTAAGAACCATGACGGCCGAAGCGGTGAGCCTGACGATGACGCCACCTTCGCTACCCGACTGGGTGTTCCCGCCACCGCAGGGCTTCACGGCGGAAGACCTCGATCACATTCCGGATCTGCCTGCGCACACGGAGTTGATTGACGGAAGCTTGGTCTTCGTGAGCCCACAGCGAGACTTCCACACCTCGGCGCTGTTCTTGCTGGCCGTGGGGCTGCGGGCGGCGGCTCCCGAAGGGCACCGGGTCCGCCGCGAGATGAGCGTGAAGCTCGGCCCCCGGCAGCGCCCCGAGCCGGACCTCATCGTCCTCGGCCCCCGGGCCGTCATCCGTCCCGACGCCACCTTCTACGAGGCCGCCGACGTGGTGCTGGCGGCGGAGGTGGTCTCGCCCGAGTCGGAGGAGCGCGACCGCGCCCGCAAACCGGCCCTCTACGCCGAAGCCGGCATCCCCCATTTCTGGCGCGTCGAAAGCGACTCCGGCAGGCCCGTCGTCTACGTCCACGAGCTCAACCCGCCCACCCGCTCCTACGTGCCCACCGGCATCTACCACGACCGCCTCAAGGTCACCGTCCCCTTCGACATCGACCTCGACCTCACCGAGATCGACACCTTCTAGCCCGTGACGACCGAGCCGCGAGGCTTCACGGCGGACGACCTCGACCACCTCCCCGGCCTGCCCGCGCACACGGAGCTGATCGACGGCCACCTGGTGCCCGCGGGCCCCCGGACCTCCCTCCGCACCCGCCTGACCGACCTCCTGGTCGTCTCGCTGCGCCGCAGTGTCCCGCGTGACCTCCGGGTGCGGCGGGAGATGAGCGTCGTCCTCGGCCGGGACCAGCGGCCGGAGCCCGACGTGTGCGTCATCAGGGCCGAGGCGGACACCAGCCCGGAGCAGACCTTCTACCACGCCCAGGACGTCACGCTCGTCGTCGAGGTGGTCTCCCCCGAGTCCAGGACCCGCGACCGCGACCGCAAACCCGTCCTTTACGCCGAAGCCGGCATCCCGCACTTCTGGCGCGTCGAAAGCGACTCCGGCAGGCCCGTCGTCTACGTCCACGAGCTCGACCCGCCCACCCGCTCCTACGTGCCCACCGGCATCTACCACGACCGCCTCAAGGTCACCGTCCCCTTCGACATCGACCTCGACCTCACCGAGATCGACACCTTCTAGGCATGGCGAGGGCCGGTACGGGAGTCCGTACCGGCCCTGGGGGTCGGGGTCAGGAGGTGCGCAGGTGGGCGCCGACGCGGTCGGCGGCGAGGGCGACGGCGGCGTCGCGGGCAGCCGTCGTCTCCTCCACCGTCAGCGTGCGGTCCGGGGCGCGGAAGCGCAGGCTGTAGGCGAGTGACTTGTTGCCTTCGCCCACCTGCTCGCCCGCGTAGACGTCGAACAGCCGCACCGACTCCAGCAGCTCGCCCGCGCCGTCACGCAGCGCGGCCTCGACGTCCGCGACCGGGGTGAAGTCGGGGACGACGAGCGCCACGTCCTGGGTGGCGATCGGGTAGGACGAGATGGCCGGGGCGTCGACGGGGCCGGTCAGCGCCGCCTCCAGGCGGGTCAGCTCCAGCTCCAGCGCGGCGGTGCGCGGCGGCAGCCCGTAGGCCTCGACCACGCGCGGGTGCAGCTCCCCGGCGTGGCCGATGAGCGTGTCGCCCAGGTAGAGGGCGGCGCAGCGGCCCGGGTGCCACGGCTCGTGCTGATCGGCGGTGATCGACAGCTCCAGCCCGGCCTCGCCCGCGATCAGGCGGGCGGCCTGGACGGCGTCGGCCCAGGAGGCCTGGCGGCCGGCGCCCCACCAGCCGGAGCGCTCGAACTCGCCGGCGAGCACGGCCGCGACCCGGATCGGCTGGTCGGGCAGCGCCTCCTCGATGGAGGCGAGCTCGTCGGCCGTGGGGCGGCGTTCGACGCCGAGCACCGGCGCGACCGAGGGGGCGCCCTCGCGCGGCCGGTAGACCGCGCCGGTCTCGAACAGCGCCACGTCGGCGAAGCCGCGCCCGGCGTTGCGGACCAAGACCTTGAGCAGCCCCGGCAGCAGCGTGGTGCGCATCAGCGGCTCGTCCTCGGCCAGCGGGTTGGACAGCCGCATGGCCCGGCGGCGCGCGTCGTCGGCGGGCAGCTGGAGCCGGTCGAAGTCGTCGGCGCTGATGAACGGGTAGGCCAGCACCTCGACGTAGCCCGCCTCGGCGAGCGCCCGGCCGACGCGCCTGCGCAGCCGCTGCCCTTCGGTGAGCCCGGCGCCGGCCGGGGCCTTGGGCAGCACGGAGGGCAGCTTCTCGTAGCCCTCCAGCCGGATGACCTCTTCGGCCAGGTCGTTGGGGTCGGTGAGGTCGGGGCGCCACGACGGCGGCGTCACCGTGATCATGTCGTCGCCGGTGACGGCCAGCCGGGCGGCCAGCTCGCCGCCGGTGACGACGCCGGTCGGGTCGACGCCGCCGCTGCGCACCGCCGGGTCGGCGCCGTCGGTGACGACGCAGCCGACCTGCTCCAGGCGGTGGACGACGGTCTCCTTGGAGTAGGGCAGGCCCGCGATGTCGCCGGGGTGGCTCGCCGGGATGGCGATGCGGGCGGGCGTCACGTCCACCTCGGCGTGCGTGACGCCCGGCTGGACGGTGGCGCCGCCGAGCTCGGCCAGCAGCGACACGGCCCGCCAGGAGGCGACGAGCGGCAGCTCGCGGTCGACGCCCCGCTCGAACCGCTTGGACGCCTCGGAGACGAGGTTGTGCCTGCGGGACTCGCGGGAGATGCCGGTCGCGGAGAAGTGCGCGGCCTCGATGACGATGTCGGTCGAGCCCTCGGAGATCTCGGTCTGCAGGCCGCCCATGGTGCCGGCCATCGAGATCGGCCCGGACTCGTCGGTGATGAGGATGTCGTCGGGGTCGAGGTCGCGTACGACGTGGTCGAGCGTCTCCAGCCGCTCGCCCGCGCGCGCCCGGCGCACCACGACGGGGCCGGTGAGCTTGGCGCCGTCGAAGGCGTGCAGCGGCTGGCCGAGCTCCAGCATGAGGTAGTTGGTGATGTCGACGGCGAGCGACACGGGCCGCATGCCGGCGCGGGTGAGGCGTACGCGCATCCACAGCGGGCTCTGCGCGGCCGGGTCGAAGCCGGTGACGCGGCGCAGCACGAACCGGTCGCAGGCGGTCTCGTCGGCGATGGACGCCGGCCAGGACTCCTCGGTCTCGGCGGGCGGCTCGACGGCGGCGGGGTCGCGGAAGGGCACGCCGAAGGCGGTGGCGACCTCGCGGGCCACGCCCCGGATCGACAGCGCGTAGCCGATGTCGGGCGTGATCTCCAGCTCCAGCACGTCGTCGCGCAGGCCGAGCAGCTCGACCACGTCGGCGCCGATGGGCGTGCCCTCGGGCAGCACCATGATGCCGCCGTGGTCGTCGCCCAGGCCCAGCTCGCGCTCGGAGCAGATCATGCCCTCGGACATGCGGCCGTAGGTCTTGCGGGCGCCGACCTCGAACCCGCCGGGCAGCACGCCGCCCGGCAGCACGACCGGGACGCGGTCGCCGGCGGCGAAGTTGGTGGCGCCGCAGACGATCTCGCGGGGCGCGGCCTCGCCGACCTCGACCCTGCAGTGGCGGATCGGCTTCTTGAAGCCGGTCAGCTCCTCGATCTCCAGCACCTCGCCGACGACGACGTTCTTGACGTCATGGCCGTGCGAGGTGATGGACTCCAGCTTGAGCCCTGCCGCGGTGAGCTGGTCGGCCACCTCTTGCGCGGTGACCGCCGCCGGGAGATCGACACACTCCCGCAGCCAGGAAAGCGGGACCCTCATCAGATCTCCATTCCGAACGGGAGCGTGAAGCGCACGTCTCCCTCGATCATGTCGCGCATGTCCTCGGCGTTGTGGCGGAACATCAGCGTCCGCTCGATGCCCATCCCGAAGGCGAACCCGGAGTAGACCGACGGGTCGACGCCGCAGGCGACGAGCACCCGCGGGTTGACCATGCCGCAGCCGCCCCACTCGATCCAGCCCTCGCTCTTGCAGGTGCGGCAGGGCGGGTTGCCGGGCACCGCGGAGGCGCCGCGGCACACGAAGCACTTCAGGTCCAGCTCGGCCGACGGCTCGGTGAACGGGAAGTAGTTGGGCCGGAACCGGGTCGTGATGCCCTCGCCGAACATGACCTCGGCGAACCGGTCGAGCGTGCCCTTGAGGTGGGCCATCGTCAGGCCCTTGTCGACGGCCAGGCCCTCGGTCTGGTGGAAGACCGGGGTGTGGGTGGCGTCGAGCTCGTCGGTGCGGAACGTCTTGCCGGGCGCGATCGCGTAGCAGGGCACGCCGCGCTCCAGCAGCGCGCGGATCTGCAGCGGCGAGGTCTGGGTGCGCAGCACCATGCCCGAGTCGGCGGAGCCGACGAAGAACGTGTCGTGCTCGGAGCGGGCCGGGTGGTCCTTGGCGATGTTGAGCGCCTCGAAGTTGAACCATTCGCCTTCGAGCTCGGGGCCTTCGACGACCTCGTAGCCCATGGCGACGAAGGTGTCGGCGATGCGCTCCTGCATCGTGGTCAGCGGGTGGCGGGCGCCGCGCGGGCGCCGGTCCCAGGGCAGGGTGACGTCGACGGTCTCCTCGACGAGCACGCGGGCGTCGCGTTCGGCCTCCAGCTCGGCCTGGCGGGCGGCCAGCGCCTCGCCGATGGCCCTGCGGGCGGCGCCGACGCGCTTGCCGGCCTCGGCGCGGGCGGCCGGAGGCAGGGCGCCGATCTCGCGGTTGGCCAGGGCGATGGGCGAGCGGTCGCCGGCGTGCGCCAGCCTGGCCTGCTTGAGTGCGTCGAGCGTGTCGGCCGCCTTGATCGCCTCCAGGGCGCCGGCCTCCATGCGCGCCACCTCGTCGGCGTGCAGCGGGGTGACCTCGACGGGGTCGTAGTCAGACAAGAGTGAGCTCCGTATCCAGGGCTTGAGCGGGAAAAGTCTAGTGGCCCGGCCCACCGGTCCTGTTTATGCGAAGTCAGGAGTGCCGGTGGGCATGGTAAATCGGAACTCCGCGCCGCCCTCGGGGGCGCGCTGCACGATGATGGTGCCGCCGTGCGCCTCGACCAGGCCCTTGACGATGAACAGGCCCAGGCCGGTGCCGCCCCGCCGGCGGCTGTTGCCGCCGCGCCAGAACTGCCTGAAGACGCGCGGAGCCAGCTCGGGCTTGACGCCCTCGCCCTCGTCGCGCACCGACACGGCCACTCCCCATTCGACGGACTCGATCTCGATCGTCACAGTTCCGCGCCCGTGACGCACTCCGTTTTCCACCAGGTTAGCCAGGATCTGGTCAACCTTGTCCTGGTCGAGCCACATCTCGGGCAGATCGTCGCCGACGACGAGGCGGAAGCGGTCCTCCTGCTCGCCCGCGGCGACCCGGCCGGCGATGACCCGGCGCGCCCGCGCGGGCAGGTCGACGACCTGGCGGTGCAGCTCCAGCCGGCCCGACTCGATGCGGGAGACGTCGAGCAGCTCGGTGATGAGCCGGGTGACGCGGTCGGCGTCGTTGTTGACGGTCTCCAGCATGACGCGCTTCTGCTCGTCGGTGAAGCGCGTCCATTTGGCGAGCAGCGTGGCGGTGAAGCCCTTGACGCTGGTCAGCGGGGAGCGCAGCTCGTGGGCGACGGTGGAGACCAGGTCGGCGCGGCTGCGCTCCAGCCGGGCGCGGGCGCCGCCGTCGCGCAGGGTGATCGTGACGCGCTCGACGTCGCCGCACCGCTCGGGCTCGCGCACGAGCCTGGCCGCCACGTACAGCTCCTGGCCGCCGGGCAGGTGGAGCGGGCGCTCGGGGACGCGGCTGCGGGTGCGCAGGCCGCCCTCGGGGTCGAGAGCCTTCCACCACTCGCGCCCGTCGTTGTCGCGGAAGGGGAAGACCTCGCTCATGTCGCGGCCGACGGCGCGCTCGGCCGTCACGGAGGTGAGGCGGGCGGCGGCCCGGTTGACGGCGAGGACACGGCCGAACCGGTCGGTCACGATGAGCCCGTCGGGCAGGTCGTCGATGGCGATCGAACACGCGGCGGCCACCACCCGCCCGTCGGTGTCTGCGCCGTGCACGACCTCGCCTCCTCCGCCTACAAGGCCGACAATAGCGGGTTTCCCGCCGCCTAGGGCACTCGCTGAGCCCTCGCGGACGAGTAAAGGCAGACCGCCGCGGCGGTCGCCAGGTTGAGGCTTTCCGCCTGCCCGTAGATGGGCACCCGGACCACGTCGTCGGCGAGCGCGAGCACGTCGTCGGGCAGCCCCCACGCCTCGTTGCCGAAGATCCACGCGGCCGGCCCGGACAGGTCGACGTCGTCGAGGGTGTGCTTGCCCGCGCCGTCGGCCGCCAGCACGCGCAGCCCGCGCTCCTTGAGCCGCGCCACGGCCGCCGCCACCGGCTCGCCGATGACGACCGGCAGGTGGAACAGGCTCCCGGCGCTGGCGCGCACGCACTTGCCGTTGTACGGGTCGACGGAGGCGTCGGTGAAGACCACGGCGTCGGCCCCGGCGGCGTCGGCGGCCCGCATCACGGTGCCGGCGTTGCCCGGGTCGCGTACGTGGGCGAGCAGGGCGACCAGCTTCGGCTCGGCGGGCAGCGCCTCGCCGAGCGGCACGTGGACGTGGCGGCAGACGGCCAGCAGCCCCTGCGGGGTGACGGTCTGCGACAGCTCGGCCATGACCTCGCCGCTGGCCCGGTGGACCGGCAGGCCCTGGAGGGTGGCCTGGGTGACGAGCTCGGGATGGCGCAGCTCGGCCTCGGCGGTGGTGAACAGCTCCAGCGTCACGCCGTCGAGCTTGAGCGCCTCGCGCACCGCCTGCGGGCCCTCGGCCAGGAACTTGCGGTCCTGTTCGCGGAAGGCGCGCTTGGTGAGCCTGCGGGCCGCCTTCACGCGCGGCGACCTCAGGTTGGTCAGCTCGGTCCCGGCCATCTCATCCCCCTCGGCTCTCACAACGGTCGGCCCGGACGACCGGCTCGGGCGAACCGGTCCCGGGCACGGCAAAGGGCCCACCGTCAGGCGGGCCCTTGGCTCAGCTCGGTACGGCTCAGCTCGCGGCCGGCGCGTTCACGTTCGCCGGGAGCGCCTTCTTGGCGGCCTCGACGAGCGTGGCGAAGGTCTGGCTGTCGTTCACCGCGAGGTCGGCGAGGATCTTGCGGTCGACCTCGATGTTGGCCAGACGCAGACCCTGGATCAGGCGGTTGTAGGTGATGCCGTTCTGGCGGGCGGCGGCGTTGATCCGCTGGATCCAGAGACGACGGAACGTGCCCTTACGGTCCTTGCGGTCCCGGTAGGCGTACGTCATCGAGTGGAGCATCTGCTCCTTGGCCTTGCGGTAGAGCCGCGACCGCTGGCCACGGTAACCGCTCGCCCGCTCGAGGACGACCTTGCGCTTCTTCTTGGCGTTGAGCGCCCGCTTCACGCGTGCCATGTTTCTTCTCCCCGGGGAAAGTTCGCGCTACTTGGCGAGCAGCTTCTTGATCTTCTTGGAATCGGCGTCGGAAAGGACGACCTCGTTCTTGAGACGGCGCGTCAGCGTGGACGACTTCCACTCGTTGTAGTGCGCGCGGTTGGCGCGGCGGCGCTTGACCTTGCCGGTGCCGGTGAGCCGGAACCGCTTCTTCGCACCGCTGTGCGTCTTCATCTTCGGCATGTCGCCGTCTCTCCTCATTCGGTCGTGCCGGTGGCCGGGCCGGTGCTGGCCGGCCCGGTCGCGGCGTCTTCGTGTGGCGGGGTGGCCTGCTCGGGTGTCCAGTAAGGCTAAACCCGAGCCGCGGGTCACACTTCCTCTACGGAAGGCTCCTCGCTGCCACGCTGTGCCTTGGCGGCGGCCTTCTCGGCCTTGGCCTCGGCCTTCTTCTTGTGCGGACCGATCACCATGATCATGTTTCGGCCGTCCTGCTTGGGCTGGGACTCGACGAACCCGAGCTCCTGGACGTCCTCGGCGAGCCGCTGCAGCAGCCGGAAGCCGAGCTCCGGCCGGGACTGCTCACGGCCGCGGAACATGATCGTGACTTTGACCTTGTCTCCCGCCTTGAGGAACCGCACCACGTGACCCTTCTTGGTCTCGTAGTCGTGCGGGTCGATCTTCGGCCGGAGCTTGATCTCCTTGATGATCGTGTGCGCCTGATTCTTGCGCGCTTCGCGCGCCTTCATCGCGGACTCGTACTTGAACTTGCCGTAGTCCATGAGCTTGCACACGGGCGGTCGAGCCGTCGCCGCGACCTCGACGAGGTCCAGGTCGGCTTCCTGGGCGAGCTTCAGGGCGTCGTGAATGGACACGATGCCCACCTGCTCGCCGTTCGGGCCCACGAGGCGGACCTCGGGAACTCGGATACGCTCGTTGATGCGGGGCTCAGTGCTGATGGGGCCTCCTAGGTTTGCGATCCCTACGTGCTCGTCGTGCCGGGCAGCTCTTCGCCGCAACGCGAAAAGCCCCGCACGTCGCGCATGCGGGGCCACTGAGCTTTTCGGCTTCGTGGCCTCAAGCTCCCCGGAGTAGTCCGGCGTGATCCTTTACCCGGCCACCTCGCGGCGACTCGGGTGGGAGGGAGACCTCCGCTTGCGCGTCCAGCAAGTCATGCCGGACCGATCAGAGAGCTACATTACCACAACCACGGAGCTTCCTCGAATCATCCCCGCTGGTCATCCGTGCTGGTCATCCTGCTGGTCATGCCCGCTCGCCGGATCGCCTGAGGATTTCCGCCTCGCCGGCCGCGCGCATGGCGTCCACCGGCACGTCCGTGCGGCCGGTCATGAGCTCCACCTGCCGCACCGCCTGGTGCAGCAGCATGGCGAACCCGCCGACCACGGTGCCGCCCGCCGCGCGCACGGCCGCCGCCGCGACGGTCGGCCAGGGCGCGTAGACCACGTCGAAGAGCGCCGGCACCCGCGCCAGCCGGTCGGCGTAGGCGTCGGCGGCACCGCCGGGCAGCGTCGAGACGACCAGGTCGGCCTCCAGCGCGGCGTCGAGCTTGTCGAACGTCCGCACCGAGAGCGTCACCCCGAGCCGTTCGGCCACGGCCGCGGTCTCCCCCGCCCGGGCCGGATCGCGCACGATCAGCGTCACCGCGAACAGCCCCAGCTCGCGCAGCGCCGCGAGCGCCGACCCGGCCGTGGCGCCGCCGCCGAGCACGGTGGCCGAGCGCGGCGCGGGCACCCCGGCCTCCGCCAGCGCCTGGGTGATCCCGTACACGTCGGTGTTGTCGCCGTGCGCGGCGCCGCCGGAGAACACCACGGTGTTGGCGCCGCCCACCTCGACGGCCAGCTCCGAGACGGTGTCGAGCAGGGGCAGCACGGCGCGTTTGAGCGGCATGGTGAGCGACAGCCCCGCCCACGCGCCCGCGTCGCCGGCGCGCTCGCCGCGCACCGGGCGCAGCTCGCGCAGCTTCGCGGGCAGCCGCGCCTCGTCGCACTCGAACGCCTCGTAGCTCCAGCCGGTCAGGCCCATCTCCCGGTACGCCGCCCGGTGCAGGAACGGCGAGAGCGAGTGGCTGATGGGCGAGCCCAGGACCGCGGCCCTCATCCCCGGCTCAGCCGCCGTTCCGTCTGTATTCGGCGAGCAGCGCCTCGAACTCGGCCTCGGTGGTGGCGAACTTGGTCACGCTGCTCCTGCTGGGATCGGTGGCCACGAAGTACAGCCAGGAGCCCCTGGCGGGATTCAGCGCCGCCTCGATCGCGTGGTCGCCGGGGTTGGCGATCGGGCCCGGCGGCAGGCCGAGGTGCTTGTAGGTGTTGTACGGCGAATCGATCTCCAGCTCGGCGTGCGTGGCCGCGGTCTTGTAGCGCTTCCAGGCGTACATCACCGTGCTGTCCATGCGCAGGTGCATCTCCGGCTGGTGGTCGAGCCGGTTGTAGATGACCCGGGCGATCTTGGGCATGTCCTCGTGCCGGCCCGCCTCGGCCTGGATGATGCTGGCGATCGTGAGCATCTGGTGGGCGGTGAAGCCGCGCTTCCTCGCGGCGGCCTTGAGGTCGTGCTTCTCGGCCGACTGGTTGAACCGCTCGACCATCTGGCCCAGCATCTCGGACGCGGTGGCCTTGGGCTGGAACTCGTAGGTGGCGGGGAAGGCGTAGCCCTCCAGCTTGCCCTTGGCGTAGCTGGGCAGGCCGAGCTCGTCGGGCTTCTTGGCCGCGGTCTCGAACTCCTTCACGCTCCTGCCGGTCGCCTCGGCGAGCTGGGTGAAGGTGTCGGACAGGCGCAGGCCCTCCTTGAGCGTCACCGTCAGGCGCAGCCGCGCGTCGGGGTGGAGCAGCTTGACGGCCTCGGCGGCGGCCATCTGCTTGCGGAGCTTGTACGAGCCGGGCTGCAGCGACGAGCTCTTGCCCGCGCTGTCGACCGCGTTGGTGAACGCCCTGGCGCTGGCGACGACCCCCTGCCGCTCCAGCTCCTGGGCCACCTCGGAGGCGCTCTGGCCGTCCTTGATCTCGATCACGACCTCGCCGCTGCCCTTGCCGGCGTAGTCGTCGGGGACGATGGCGTCGCTGACCCACAGGTAGCCGTAGTAGCCGCCACCGCCGATGATGCCCGCCAGCACGATGAACGCGAGCAACGGGGCCAGGAAGCGGCCCCGGCTGCGGCGCCTGCGCCTTCTGCGCCCGCCGCGTCTGCCCGAGCCCCTGGCGCGACGCCCGCCCCGGCCGTCGTCGTCCTCGGCGCCGAGGAGGAAGTCCATGTCGAGATCGTTCATAGGTGAGCCGGCCAATCTCCCGGAACTGCTGGCCCGGGGTCACTCGGTGACACCCGGCGGTGGGGGGTCACCGAGCGGACGAGGGGGATGTGCCGGACACGCTGCGACGGCCGGCAGGGGTCACTGTGAGTAGCCATGCTAGAGGACGGAAAGAGCGTGTGTGTCCCGGGTCGGGAGCTTCGCACGGTGACACCGGCGCGCTCCCGCGGGGTGGGATGCAGCCCGGCGAGCATCAGTTCGTCCCGAGGTTGTCGTTCGACTCTTTCCGGTATCTCACGAACCCGCTCTCTTTGTCGGTGAATTTCGTGATTCTATGCACCGGATTCGTCGCGTTAAACCGGTGCGGATCACCCGTCGCCGGACACGCCACACGCACCTTGTCGTCACGCTGGGTAACGGTTTCCACGCGGCGGCACCGGCCGACGATCACTTTAGCGATCTTCGAGCGGTGGAGCACGGCCGTCATGCGGACGGGCCGTCGCCTGTCGCGGAAGGCGGGTCGACCGGCCGGCCCGGCGGCCTGCGGGTCGCGCGCTCGGCGTCGAGCGCGTCCTGCAGCAGCACCACGGCCGCCGCCTGGTCGATGACGCCGCGCTGCTTCTTGGCGCGCACGCCGCTGGCCCGCAGCCCCTGCTGGGCGGCCACCGTGGTGAGCCGCTCGTCGAAGAGCCGGACGGGCGTGGGGGCCAGCCGGGCGGCCAGCCGCGCGGCGAACTCGCGCGCCAGCTGGGCCGCCTGGCCCTGTCGGCCGGACAGCGAGGTGGGCAGCCCCACCACCACCTCGACGGCCTCGTGCTCTGCCGCGATCGCGGCGATGCGGTCGAGGTCGCCCTCGCCCCGCCTGACGGTCTCCACCGGCGTGGCGAGCATCCCCGAAGGGTCGCTGCGCGCCACGCCGATGCGTACGGACCCGACGTCGACGCCGAGCCGCGTGCCGAACCTCATCTCAGCCGAGCTGCTCGCCGACGGCCTGCTCGACCAGCCGCAACGCGTCGTCGATCGCGTCGGGCCTGGTGCCACCGCCCTGCGCGACGTCGTCCTTGCCGCCACCGCCACCCCCAAGCGCCTTGGCGGCGACGCCGACCAGTCTCCCGGCCTTGAGCCCGCGCTCGCGTCCCGCCTCGTTCACCGCGGCAACCACCACGGGCCGGTCGGAGGGGACTCCGGCGATCACGATGACCGCCGGACGGTCGGCCGGGAACCTCCCGCGCACGTCAAGCGCGAGCTTACGCAGATCGTCGGCGCTGGTGCCATCAGGCGCGCGGTGTGTCACCGCGGAGACTCCGCGCAGGTCGGCCGCCTGCGCGGCGAGCTCGCCCGCCACCTGGAGCACCTGGGCGGAGCGCAGCTTCTCCAGGTCCTTCTCGGCGGTGCGCAGCCGGGTGACGATGCCCTCGATGCGCTCGGGCAGCTCCTCGCGACGCGCCTTGAGCTGCTCGGTGAGCTGGGCGACCAGCAGGCTCTCGCGCGCCAGGAAGCGGAAGGCGTCGATGCCGACCAGCGCCTCGACGCGGCGCACGCCCGCGCCGACCGACTGCTCGCCGAGCACCTTGACCAGGCCGAGCTGGCCGGAGCTGTGCACGTGGGTGCCGCCGCACAGCTCGCGCGAGTAGTCGCCGATCTCGACCACGCGGACCTCGTCGCCGTACTTCTCGCCGAACATCGCCAGCGCGCCCATCGCTCGCGCCTCGGCCTGCGAGGTGTAGAAGGCGTTGACCTTGAGGTCGTTGATCAGGACGGCGTTGACCTCGTCCTCGACGTCGCGCAGCACGCTCGGCGGGACCGCCCCGGCCGCGGTGAAGTCGAAGCGGAAGCGGCCGGGCGAGTTCTCCGAGCCGGCCTGGGCCGCCGACTCGCCGAGCGCGTTCTTGAAGCCGCGGTGGACCAGGTGGGTGGCGCTGTGGCTGCGCGAGATCGCGCGGCGGCGCTCCAGGTCGATCTCCGCGTGCGCCTCGTCGCCCGCGCGCAGCTCGCCGGAGCGGACCTTGCCGCGGTGCACGACCAGGCCGGTGACCGGCGTCTGGACGTCGTGGATCTCCACCTCGGCGCCCGCGGTGCGGATGACGCCCTGGTCGGCGAGCTGGCCGCCGCCCTCGGCGTAGAAGGGGGTGCGGCCGAGGACGACCTCGACCTCGGTGCCCGCGCCCGCCGCCGGGACCGAGACACCGCCGGACAGGATGCCGATGACGGTGGTGTCGGCCTCGGTCTCGTCGTAGCCGAGGAACTCGACCTTGCCCGCGCTCTCCAGGAGCTGCCCGAAGACGGAGATGTCGGCGTTGCCGGTCTTCTTCGCCGCCGCGTCGGCCTTGGCGCGCTCGCGCTGCTCCTTCATCAGCCGGCGGAAGCCCTCTTCGTCGACCTTGAGCCCCTGCTCGGCCGCCATCTCCAGGGTGAGGTCGATGGGGAAGCCGTAGGTGTCGTGAAGCTGGAACGCCTGGTCGCCGGAGAGCGTCGTGGCGGACTTGCGCTTGGTCTCCTCGACGGCCACGTCGAAGATCGCCGTGCCGGTGCGCAGCGTGCCGAGGAACGACGCCTCCTCGGCGTCGATGACCCCGTGGATCTGCGGCGCGTCGACCTTGAGCTCGGGATACTGCTCGCCCATGACGTTGATCGCCACGTCGGTGAGGGTGTGCATGTAGCGCTCGTCACCGGAGCCGAGCAGCCGCAGGTTGCGCACCGAGCGGCGCAGGATGCGGCGCAGCACGTAGCCGCGGCCCTCGTTGCTGGGCAGCACGCCGTCGGCGACCAGCATGGTGCCGGTGCGGACGTGGTCGGCGATGACGCGCAGGCTCACGTCGGTGCGCGGGTCGCTGCCGTAGCGGCTCTTGGTGAGCTCGGCCGCCTTGTCAAGGATCTTGTACGTGGTGTCGATCTCGTAGATGTTGTCGACGCCCTGCAGGATCGCCGCCATGCGCTCCAGGCCCATGCCGGTGTCGATGTTCTTCGCCGGCAGCTCGCCCGCCACGTCGAAGTCGACCTTGGTGCGGACCTGGCTGAGCTGGTACTGCATGAAGACGAGGTTCCACACCTCCAGGTAGCGGTCCTCGTCGGCGACCGGCCCGCCTTCCTTGCCGTACTCGGGGCCGCGGTCGTAGTAGATCTCCGAGCAGGGGCCGCCGGGTCCGGCGACGCCCATGTGCCAGTAGTTGTCCTCCAGGCCGCGGCGCTGGATGCGCTCGTCCGGCAGCCCGACCTTGTTGCGCCAGAGGTCGTAGGCCTCGTCGTCGTCCAGGTAGACGGTCGCCCAGAGCTTCTCCTCGGGGAAGCCGAAGCCGCCGTCGGACTCCGAGCGCGTCAGCAGCTCCCAGGCGAACGGGATCGCCTCGGCCTTGAAGTAGTCGCCGAAGGAGAAGTTGCCGAGCATCTGGAAGAACGTGGCGTGACGGGTGGTCTTGCCGACCTCGTCGATGTCGGGGGTGCGCACGCACTTCTGGGCGGTGGCCAGCCGAGACGCCGGAGGCTTGCGCTGCCCCAGGAAGTACGGCTTGAACGGCACCATACCGGCCGGAACCAGGAGAAGCGTGGGGTCCTCTGCGATCAGGCTGGCCGAGGGCACTACTTTGTGCCCACGCTCCTCGAAGAAGCGCAGGAAGCGGCGCGCGATCTCTGCCGACTCCATGGTGGCCATCCTTTGCTTTAGTGGTTGTCTTCAGCGTTGTCGAGACCGAAGCGGGCCCGCAACTCGATTTCGCGCCCGGCGGCCTCGCCGAGCGCGTCGGAGGTAAAGTCTCTCACCCGCACGAGCATGCCCGCGGCGCCGTCGGCGGTGCGGCGGGCGATGTGGTTGGGGTGCAGCGCCTGCAGCCTGCGCATCACCCACAGCGTGATGAGCGCGCCGAGCGACAGGTAGAACAGCCGTCTGATCATCGCCGTGATCACCGCCGCCCGGCCTTGCGCGGCCTGCGGGCCTCGATGGCCCTGCGGACGCCGTAGCTCAGCGACGACACCTTGATCAGCGGCCCGGTGAAGACGGTCTGGGTCACCGCGCTCAGCTTGGCGGCGTGCCCGCTGACCTGCTTGACGTCCCTGGCGATGGCCTCGACCGCGACGAGCTGCCGGTTGGTCTCGTTGACCGTGACGCTCATGTCGTCGAGCAGCGGCGTCAGGCGCGCGTTGAGCTCGGAGACCGCCTTGGTGGTCTCGGTGAGCAGCCTGGCGAGCTTGACGAGCACCATGGCGAGAACGCAGACCAGGACGATCCATCCCGTGGCGGCGATCAGCCCGGCGACCTCTCCAGCGGTAAGCATCCGCTCATCTCCCTCGTACGCTGGGCCGGAACGCCAAGACCCTATCGCGTCCCGGGGACGAGGTCGGTGAGGACATGTCAGGACGGGTCCGATCCCCTGAGGAACTCGCGGATCTTTCCCCAGCGTCCGGCGACCGGCGCCTCGGCTCCGTGCGTGGTCGGCTCGTAGTAGCGGCGCTCGCGCACCTGCTCGGGCGCGTAGTGCTGGCGGACCAGGCCGTGCTCGAAGTCGTGCGGGTACTTGTAGCCCTCGCCGTGACCCAGTTTGGCGGCGCCCGGGTAGTGGGCGTCGCGCAGGTGGCCGGGGACCTGGCCGATGAGGCCGCGCCGCACGTCGCCGACGGCCGCGCCGATGGCCTTGACGACGGCGTTGGACTTGGGCGCCAGCGCGCAGTGGATGACGGCGTGCGCGAGGTTGATCTGGCCCTCGGGCAGGCCGATGAGCTGCACGGCCTGGGCGGCGGCGACGGCGGTCTGCAGGCAGGTGGGGTCGGCCAGGCCGACGTCCTCGGAGGCGAAGATGACCAGGCGGCGGGCGATGAACCGGGGGTCCTCGCCGGCCTCGATCATCCGGGCCAGGTAGTGCAGCGCGGCGTCGGCGTCGGAGCCGCGCATCGACTTGATGAAGGCGCTGATGACGTCGTAGTGCTGGTCGCCCTGCCGGTCGTAGCGGACGGCGGCCTTGTCGGCGGCCTTCTCCACGACCTCGACCGTGATCTCGTCGTCGAGCAGCGCGGCCGCCTCCAGATAGGTCAGCGAGCGGCGGGCGTCGCCGCCGGCCAGCCGGACCAGGTGCTCCAGCGCCTCGTCGGCGAGCGTGGCGCGCCCGCCGAGCCCGCGCTCGTCGGAGACCGCGCGCCGCAGCACGGCGGCGATGTCGTCGTCGGTCAGCGACTCCAGCGTGAGCAGCAGCGAGCGCGACAGCAGCGGCGAGATGACGGAGAAGGCGGGGTTCTCGGTGGTGGCGCCGATGAAGGTGACCCAGCGGTTCTCCACGGCGGGCAGCAGCGCGTCCTGCTGGGCCTTGTTGAAGCGGTGGACCTCGTCGACGAACAGCACGGTCTGGCGGCCGGACATGCCGAGCTGGCGGCGGGCGTCGTCGATGGCGGCCCGGACGTCCTTGATCCCGGCCGAGACGGCGGAGATCTCCACGAAGCGCCGCTTGGTGACGTTGGAGACCACGTAGGCGAGCGTGGTCTTGCCGGTGCCGGGCGGTCCCCACAGGAACAGCGACATCGGCGCCTCGCTCTCGACCAGCCGGCGCAGGGGCGTGCCGGCGCCGAGCAGGTGGCGCTGGCCGATCACCTCGTCGAGCGTGCGGGGCCGCATGCGGACCGCCAGGGGCTGCGGCGTGGCCTCCTCAGCCGCTGAATCGAACAGACTCTCCACATCGCGAGTTTACGCGCCCGCCGCCACCGGTCGTCCCGGGTCGCGTCCGTGGTCAGGGCCGTCGAGTCACTGCGGTGAGTTTTCGTCACTTACGTCCGGCACATCGCGGGGCCGGTAGCATTCGCGGAGTTATTTGGTCATGTGTCAGCAAAGATGGAGGACATACCGGTGAGCGGCGACGACGACGACCGCCAGAGCCAGCTGGCTCGCGAGCACAAGGAGCGGCAGGCGCAGCGCGCGGCGGGCCAGACGTCCAAGGCCAGGCGCAACACCTTCATCGGCGCCGGCGTGGCCGTGGCCGTGGTGGCGGGCGGCATCTTCGCGGTGACCACCCTCGTCGGCGGCGACGACAAGCAGACGGTCGCGGCGGCGACCACGCCCACGGCCTCCGCCACGCCCTCGCCGCCGGTGACCGAGATGCCGTCGCCCACGGCGACGCCGACCGGCCCCGTGACGTGCGACTACAAGAAGGACACCTCCGGTGTCCCGGTCAAGTACGTGGGCATGCCGGGCAAGAAGCCCAACATGAAGCTCTCGAAGATGACGATCACCACCAACCACGGCGACATCGTCATCCAGGTCGACCCGGCGGTCACGCCGTGCTCGGTCAACTCGATGGCCTTCCTGGCCAAGAAGGGCTTCTACGACAACACCAAGTGCCACCGCCTGGTGACCCCGGAGACGTCCGGCCTGTTCCTGCTGCAGTGCGGCGACCCGAAGGCCAAGGCCGACGGCAAGAACCCGACCGACGGCCAGGGCACGGCCGGCTACGTCTTCCGTGACGAGGCCGCGGGTCTGGTGCCGTACACGAAGGGCGTGGTGTTCCTCACCCAGCCGCAGGACGCCGCCGGACAGAACAGCAGCCAGTTCGCCATCTCGCTCTCGGACGAGAACGCCCAGATCGACCCGGTCTACTCGGTGCTCGGCATGGTCCAGTCGGGCCTGGAGATCATCGAGAAGGTCGCCAAGGACGGCGTCATCGTCAACGAGAACGACATCACCGGCGACGGCGGCTCCACGGCCCCCAAGACGCCGATCATCATCAAGAAGGTCACCCTCACCTGACGAGCGGCGACGGCAACGGCAACGGCAGGCGTCCCGTCGGACGCCTGCCGTTGTCATGCGCGCCGGAGGCTCAGCTCTCCTTGGGCTGGGCGTCGACGCCCGCCTCCTTGCGCTGGACGCCGGTGATGGGCGTGGGCGCGCCGGTGAGCGGGTCGAAGCCGGAGGCGGTCTTCGGGAACGCGATCACGTCGCGGATCGAGTCGCCGCCCGACAGCAGCATGCAGATCCGGTCCCAGCCGTAGGCGATGCCGCCGTGCGGCGGCGGGCCGTACTTGAACGCCTCCAGCAGGAAGCCGAACTTGCTCTCCGCCTCCTCCTTGGAGATGCCGAGCACGTCGAAGACGCGCTGCTGCATCTCGGCGCGGTGGATGCGGATGGAGCCGCCGCCGATCTCCATGCCGTTGCAGACCATGTCGTAGGCGTAGGCCAGCGCCTCGGCCGGGTGGTCCTGGAAGTTGTCGGCCCACTCGGGCTTGGGGCCGGTGAACGGGTGGTGCACGGCCGTCCAGCCGCCCTCGCCGTCCTCCTCGAACATGGGCGCGTCCACGACCCACAGGAACGACCACTGCGACTCGTCGATGAGCCCGCAGCGGCGGCCGATCTCCAGCCGAGCCGCGCCGAGCAGGTCGCGCGAGGCGCCGCGGGCGCCGGCCGCGAAGAAGACGGCGTCGCCCGGCTGCGCGCCGACCTTCGCCGCCAGGCCCGAGGTCTCGGACTCCGACAGGTTCTTGGCCACCGGGCCGCCGAGCGTGCCGTCCTCCTGGACGAGCACGTACGCCAGGCCCTTGGCGCCGCGGCTGCGCGCCCACTCCTGCCAGCCGTCGAGCTCCTTGCGCGTCTGCGAGGCGCCGCCGGGCATGACGACCGCGCCGACGTAGTCGGCCTGGAAGACGCGGAACGACGTGCCGGCGAAGTAGTCCGTCATCTCGACGAGCTCCTGGCCGAAGCGCAGGTCGGGCTTGTCGGAGCCGTAGCGGGCCATCGCGTCGGCGTAGGTCATGCGGGGCAGCGGCATGGGGATCTCGTAGCCGAGGATCTCCCGCCACAGCCTGCCGATCAGCTTCTCGCCGACCTCGATGACGTCCTCCTGGTCGACGAAGGACATCTCGACGTCGATCTGGGTGAACTCCGGCTGCCGGTCGGCGCGCAGGTCCTCGTCGCGGTAGCACTTGGCGAGCTGGTAGTAGCGCTCGAGCCCGGCCACCTGGAGCAGCTGCTTGAACAGCTGCGGCGACTGCGGCAGCGCGTACCAGTTGCCCGGCTGCAGGCGCACCGGCACCAGGAAGTCGCGCGCGCCCTCGGGCGTGGAGCGGGTGAGCGTCGGCGTCTCGACGTAGACGAAGCCGAGCTCGTTCATCACCTCGTTGGCCAGGTAGGTGGCCTTGGAGCGGGTGCGCATCGCGGTGGCGACCTGCTGGCGGCGGATGTCGAGGTAGCGGTACTTCAGCCGCGCCTCCTCCGACACCCCCACGTTGCCCTCGATGGGGAACGGCAGCGGCGCCGACTCGCTGAGCACCTCGACCGTCTCGGCCACGACCTCGATCGCGCCGGTGGGCAGCTCGGGGTTCTCGTTGCCCTCGGGCCGCACCCGTACCAGGCCGGACACCTGCACGCAGTATTCGGCGCGCAGGTCGTGGGCGTGGTCCTCCTCGCGGAAGACCACCTGCGCCGAGCCGGAGGCGTCGCGCAGGTCGATGAAGACCACGCCGCCGTGATCACGGCGGCGGGCCACCCATCCTGCGAGCGTCACCTGCTGCCCGGCGTGCTCCTCGCGGAGCTCCCCGGCCTTATGCGTGCGGATCACTGCACTTTCCCCTTCAAGACGTCGACGACCTGGGCCAGCGGCACCTCGGTCTGCTCAGCGGTGGTCAGGTCTTTCACTTGCGCGGCCCCGGCGGCCAGGTCACGCTCGCCCAGGATGAGCGCGAACCGGGCGCCCGAGCGGTCGGCGCCCTTCATCGCGCCCTTGAGCCCCTTGCCGCCGAAGGCCATGTCGGCGCTGACGCCCGCCCCGCGCAGCTCCGCGACGAGGTGGAACATCCGGCGGCGGGCGTCGTCGCCCAGCGCGACACCGTACACCTGGACGCGGCCTGGCGCGGTCTCGGGCAGCAGGCCCTCGGCCTCCATCGCCAGGAACGTGCGGTCGACACCGAGCGCCCAGCCGACGCTGGGCAGCGGCGGGCCGCCGAGCATCTCGCTGAGGCCGTCGTAGCGTCCGCCGCCGCCGATGGCCGACTGCGAGCCGAGCCCGCCGTGCACGAACTCGAACGTGGTGCGGGTGTAGTAGTCGAGACCGCGCACGAGCTTGGGGTCGTCCTCGAAGGCGACGCCGGAGGCAGTCAGCAGGGACCGCACCTCCTCGTGGTAGGCCTTGCAGCCCTCGCACAGGTGGTCGACGATCAGCGGCGCGCCGGTGAGCTGGGCCTGCACCTCGGGCCGCTTGTCGTCCAGCACGCGCAACGGGTTGATCTCGATCCGGGCGCGGGTGTCGTCGTCGAGGTCGAGGCCGCGCAGGAAGTCCTGCAGCGCCGCCCGGTAGACGGGCCGGCAGGTCTTGTCACCCAGGGAGTTGAGCAGCAGCCGGACGTTGCGCAGCCCCAGCGCGGCGAAGCCCCGGGCGGCCAGCACGATCAGCTCGGTGTCGAGCGCGGGGTCCTCGGTGCCGAGCGCCTCCGCGCCGACCTGCCAGAAGTGCCGGTAGCGGCCCTTCTGCACGTTCTCGTAGCGGAACTGGCTGCCGGAGTACCACAGCTTGACCGGGAGCTGTCCGGCCTGCAGGTTGTGCTGCAGGACGGCGCGCACCACGGACGCGGTGCCCTCGGGCCGCAGGGTCAGTGAGCGGCCGGCCTTGTCGGGGAAGGTGTACATCTCCTTGGAGACGATGTCGGTCGACTCGCCTACGCCCCTGGCGAACAGCTGCGTGTCTTCGAAGACGGGCGTCTCGACATAGCCGTAGCCCGCCAGCCGTACCGGGGCGACGAGCGCCTCGCGGACGGCGAGAACCTGCTCGGAGCGGGGTGGCAGCCAGTCGAAGGTGCCCTTCGGTGCTTGGAAAGTCATCAGATTCCTCGTGTGGGACCGGCGTGCGGCGCGGCCTCCTTGAGATAAGGATTGGTGGCGCGCTCGTGGCCGATCGTGGTCTGTGGTCCGTGGCCCGGCAGGACGACCGTATCGTCAGGCAGCGTCAGGCACTTGGCAGCGAGGCTGCGCAGGATCGTCGGATAGTCACCGCCCGGCAGGTCGGTGCGGCCGATGGAGCCGGCGAACAGCAGGTCACCCGCGAACATGATCTCGTCAGCGGGCAGCCTGAAGCTCACCGACCCCCTGGTATGGCCGGGCGTGTGGTCGACGGTGAACTCCATGCCGGCCAGCTCCAGCACGGCGCCGTCGGACAGCTCGCGGACGTCGTCGGGCTCGCTCAGCGTGATGCCGCCGAACAGCGACGCGCTCGTCGGCGACCAGCCGGCCGCCGGGTCGCTCAGCAGGTGCCGGTCCTCGGGGTGGATCCAGGCGGGGACGTCGCGCGCGCCGCAGACCGGGGCCACCGACCACACGTGGTCGAGGTGGCCGTGGGTGAGCAGGACCGCGACCGGCTTGAGGCGGTGCTCGCGCAGCAGCTCCTCGACTCCCTCGGTGGCGTCCTGACCTGGGTCGATGATGACGCACTCCTCGCCCGCAGCGGGCGCGACGGCGTAACAATTGGTCTGGAAGGCCCCTGCGGGGAAGCCGGCGATGAGCATCTGCCTCAGCTGATCTCGTCAAAAATGCCAATGGGAATGTAACCGAAGGGTACCGGTGCGGGTCGCCGGGCTGCGAATCATTACCCGTTGGCCGATACGATTCGCCCACCTCAGTTGATTGACTATGGGAGGCAAAGCGGTGGCCACGGGGAAGGACCGGCAGAAGCAGCTGGCACGCGAGCACTACGAGCGGCAGATGCAGCGCCGCCTGGAGCGTGAGCAGCGCAACAAGCGCACCGCGATCATCGGCTCCACGGTGGGCGTGGTCGTCGTGGTGGGCGGCATCGTCGCCGCGGTGGCGATGCTGGGCGGTGGTGACTCCGCGACGGAGGCAGCCAGCACCCCGACCGCCTCCGCGCCGCAGGAGACCGCCTCCGCGGCCGCGCAGCCCAAGCCGTACGATCCGGCGACCGGCACGTGCGGCTACGTCGCCGACACGGCGGGCGGACAGGTCAAGGACGTCGGCATGCCGCCGGCGGAGGTGAAGCTCAAGCCGGCCACCAAGACGATGACGCTGGAGACCAATCTCGGCGACATCGTGGTGACGCTGGACAACGCCAAGGCGCCGTGCACCGTCAACTCGCTGGACCACCTGGCGAGCAAGAACTTCTACGACGGCAGCAAGTGCCACCGGCTCGGCAACGACAAGTTCCCGATGCTGCAGTGCGGCGACCCGAAGGCCAAGGCCGACGGCAAGGCCCAGGGCGACGGCTCGGGCGGGCCCGGCTACGTGATGGTCGAGGAGAACCTGGAGGGCGCCACCTACAAGCGCGGCGTGATGGCGATGGCCAAGACGCAGGCGCCGGGCTCGACGGGGAGCCAGTTCTTCCTCGTGTACGGCGACATCGGTCTCACCCCCGATTACACACCGGTGGGTACGATCACGAAGGGGCTCGACATCCTGGACAAGGTGAACAAGGCGGGCGTCATCGGCGATTCGGGTGATGGGACCGGAGCTCCCAAGGAAACCGTCGAAATCAAAGACGTGACAATCAGTGGCAAGAGCTGACGTAATACAAACTAGGGACGAAGAGTCCCGAAGGGTCTGATGGAAAGTGCGGGAGGACACGGTGAGCACCGACCCGTGGGGCCGGGTAGACGACGACGGCACCGTCTACGTGCGTACGGCTGAGGGAGAGCGGGCCGTCGGGTCCTGGCAGGCCGGCGAGCCCGAAGAGGCACTGGCCTACTTCCATCGTAAGTACGACGAACTGGCCGGCCAGGTCCAGCTCCTGGAGCAGCGCGTGCGCGGCACCGACCTGGCTCCGGCGCAGGCCGAGGCCAGCATCGTCAAGCTGCGTGAGGCGGTCTCCGACGCGCACGCCGTCGGCGACCTGGGCGCGCTGACGGCCCGCCTCGACACCCTCTCGGAGCTGGTCGCCCAGCGCCGCGAGGAGGTCAAGGCGGCGCGTGAGCAGGCCCGGGTCGAGGCCAGGGGCGTCAAGGAGCGGATCGTCGCCGAGGCCGAGCGCATCGCCGACGAGACCACTCACTGGAAGTCCGGCGGCGAGCGGCTGCGCCAGCTCGTCGAGGAGTGGAAGGCCGCCGACCGCATCGACCGGGTCACCGAGGCGCAGCTGTGGAAGCGGCTCTCGGCCGCCCGCACGGCCTTCGCCAAGCGGCGCAAGCAGTACTTCGCCGGGCTCGACGAGCAGCGTGAGGGCGTGCGCGCCGCCAAGGAGGCCATCGTGGCCGAGGCGGAGGCGATCGCCGGCTCGACCGACTGGGGCGAGACCGCGGCCGTCTACCGCGACCTGATGCAGCGCTGGAAGAGCGCCGGCCGCGCCTCCCGCGAGGTCGAGGACGAGCTGTGGGCGCGCTTCAAGGGCGCGCAGGACCAGTTCTTCCAGGCGCGTTCGGCCGTCTTCGCCGAGCGTGACGCCTCGCTGGCCGCCAACGCGGAGGTGAAGCAGGAGCTGCTGATCGAGGCCGAGAAGTTGCTCCCGGTCACCGACGTGCGCGCGGCCCGGGCGGCGCTGCGCAACCTGCTGGAGCGCTGGGAGGCCGCCGGCCCGGTGCCGCGCGAGCAGCGCGACCGGCTGGAGGGCGGGCTGCGCAAGGTCGACGACGCCGTGCGCAAGGCCGAGGACGCCGAGTGGAAGCGCTCCAACCCCGAGGCCCGCGCCCGCGCGCAGAGCACGGTCGACCAGCTCCGCACCTCGATCGAGCAGCTGGAGAAGCGGCTGGCCAAGGCCCAGGCCAACGGCCGGGCCAAGGACGCGAAGGAGGCCGAGGAGGCGATCATCGCGCGCCGCTCCTGGCTGGAGGAGGCCGAGCGCACGCTGGCCGAGTTCAGCTGACGCGCGTGGACGAGATCCGGTCCGCCGTCCCCGGCGACTATGACGCGATCGCGGCGGTGGTCGACGAGTGGTGGGGGCGGCCGATACTGCCCGTGCTCCCCCGGCTCTTCCTCGACCACTTCCACCGCACGAGCTTCGTCGCCGAGGGGCCGGCCGGGCTGGCCGGCTTCCTCGTCGGCCTCGTCTCGCCGTCGCTGCCCGGCGAGGCGTACATCCACTTCGTCGGCGTCAGCCCGCGCGAGCGGGCGGCCGGCCTGGGCAGGCGCCTGTACGGGCGCTTCTTCGACCTGGCCCGTGAGCACGGCTGCCACGTGGTCAGGGCGATCACCTCCCCCGTCAACACGGCGTCGATCGCCTTCCATCGGCGTCTGGGGTTCGCGGTGAGCCCGCCGGTGCCCGGCTACAACGGCCCCGGTAACGACCTGGTCACGTTCTCCCGGCAGCTCTGAGACCTATGCTGGCCGTCATGGATCCCGTGACGGCCGCGCGCACCCTCGTCGAGGAGCTCTTTCCCGGCGCCCTGTACGCCTTCCTCGGCGGCAGCTCGGTGACCGGGCGGCGCACGCCCACCTCCGACCTCGACGTCGTCGTGGTGATCGACGGCCTGGCCCGGCCGGTGAAGGAGTCGCGCCGGTGGAGGGAGTGGCCGGTGGAGCTGCTCGTGCACAGCCGCACCAGCCTGCTCGCCTTCGTCGAGCAGGACGTCGCGCGCGACCGGCCCACGCTGATGCGCCTGTGCGCCGACGGCGTCCTGCTCGTGGACCGCTCGGACGGCCAGGCCGCCGAGCTCCAGCGCGAGCTGCGCGCCCGCCTCGACGCCGGTCCTGGCCCGCTGCCCGCGCCCCGGCTCGACCGGGCCCGCTACGTGCTGTCGGACCTGCTGGACGACCTGGCGGGCGGCGGCGACCCCGGCGAGCGCACCTTCACCTCCTGGCACGTCGTCGAGGAGACCGCCCGGCTGGCGCTGTCGCTGGCGGGCCGCTGGCACGGCGACGGCAAGTGGCTGCTGCGCGAGCTGCGCGCCCAGGACCCCGAGCTGGCCGCCGAGCTGCTGGCCGCCCGCGACGACCCGGCCCGGCTGGCCGCCGCCGCGACCGGCGTCCTCGACCGCGCCGGCGGCCGCCTGTGGGAGGGCCACCGCATCGAGGCCGACCCGTTCCACCAGCCGCTGCGCCACGTGCCGTCCTCCGGCCTGTCCGGCGGCACCGCGCAGACGCCCGGCATGCGGCGGCTGGCCGCGATCAGCGACGGCACGACCGGGTCACGGCGGCTGTGGATGGGCCAGACGCACGTCTCCCCCGCCACCCGCTCGGCCGACCACCACCACGGCGCCTCGGAGACCGCCATCTACGTGGTCAGCGGCACCCCGTCGTTCGTCTTCCTGGAGGACGGTCGCCAGCGGCGCGTCGACACCGGGCCCGGCGACTACGTCTTCGTGCCCCCGTACGTGCCGCACCGCGAGGAGAACCGCGACCCGTCGCGGGAGGCCGTCGTCGTCATCGCGCGCAGCACCCAGGAGGCGATCGTCGTCAACCTGCCCGACCTGCGGCCCCGCTAGCTGCCCGCGCCGCTCACCCGGTAGACGTCGAAGACGCCCTGGATGCTCCTGACGGCCTTGAGCACGTGGCCCAGGTGCTTGGGATCGCCCATCTCGAAGGTGAACTTGCTGACCGCCACCCGGTCGCGCGAGGTGGTGACGGAGGCGCTGAGGATGTTGACGTGCTGGTCGGACAGCGTACGGGTGACGTCGGACAGCAGGCGCGGCCGGTCGAGCGCCTCCACCTGGATCGCCACCAGGAACACGCTGTCGTCGCCCGGCGACCAGCTCACCTCGACCAGCCGGTCGGGCTGGGTGCGCAACTGCTGGACGTTGGTGCAGTCGGCGCGGTGCACCGAGACGCCGTGGCCGCGGGTGACGAACCCGACGATCTCGTCACCCGGCACCGGCGTGCAGCACTTGGACAGCCGCACCCACACGTCGGCGTCGCCCGCCACGACCACGCCGGCCCCGCCGCCCCTGGGACGGCCGCGCAGGCGCGTGGGCAGCGACGTCTCGGCGATGTCCTCCTCGGCGCTCTCCACCCCGCCGATGGACGCCACGAGCTTCTGCACGACCGTCTGCGCGGCCGTGTGGCCCTCGCCCACGGCCGCGTACAGGGCCGAGACGTCCGGGTAGCGCAGGTCGCGGGCCAGGGCCAGCAGCGCCTCGCCGGACATCAGCCGCTGCAGCGGCAGGCCCTGCTTGCGCATCGCCCGCCCGATGGCCTCCTTGCCCGCCTCGATCGCGGTCTCGCGGCGCTCCTTGGAGAACCACTGCCGGATCTTGTTACGGGCGCGGCCGGACTTGACGAACTTGAGCCAGTCGCGCGACGGCCCGGCGTCGGGCGACTTGGAGGTGAAGATCTCGACGGTGTCGCCGTTGCCCAGCCGCGACTCCAGCGGCACCAGCCGGCCGTTGACCCGGGCGCCGATGCACCGGTGACCCACCTCGGTGTGCACGGCGTAGGCGAAGTCGACCGGCGTGCCCCCTTCGGGCAGCGGGATGACCTGGCCCTTGGGGGTGAAGACGTAGACCTCCGACACCGACAGGTCGAAGCGCAGCGACTCCAGGAACTCGCCCGGGTCGGCCGTCTCCTTCTGCCAGTCGAGGAGCTGGCGCAGCCAGGCCATGTCGCTGCCCGGCTTGACCTTGCCGGCGGGGCCGGGGCCGCCGACCTCCTCCTTGTACTTCCAGTGCGCGGCCACGCCGTACTCGGCCCTGTGGTGCATGCCGTGGGTGCGGATCTGCAGCTCCACCGGCTTGCCCTCGGGACCGATCACCGTCGTGTGCAGCGACTGGTACATGTTGAACTTGGGCATCGCGATGTAGTCCTTGAACCGGCCAGGGACCGGGTTCCAGCGCGCGTGGATCGTTCCGAGCGCCGCATAGCAGTCGCGCACGCTGTCGACAAGGACCCGGATGCCCACCAGGTCGTAGATGTCGTCGAAGGCCACGTCGCGGGCGATCATCTTCTGGTAGACCGAGTAGTAGTGCTTCGGCCGGCCCTTGACCACGGCGCGGATCTTGGCGTCGCGCAGGTCGCCGGAGACCTTCTCGATGACCTCCTGCAGGAACAGGTCGCGGCGCGGCGCCCGCTCCGACACCATGCGCGCGATCTCGTCGTAGCGCTTGGGGTAGAGCATGGCGAACGCCAGGTCCTCCAGCTCCCACTTGATCGTGTTCATGCCCAGGCGGTGGGCCAGCGGGGCGAAGATCTCCAGGGTCTCGCGGGACTTCTGGTGGCGCTTGTGCTCGGGCAGGTAGCGCATCGTGCGCATGTTGTGGAGCCGGTCGGCCAGCTTGATGATGAGCACCCGGATGTCGCGCGACATGGCGACGACCATCTTGCGCACGGTCTCGGCCTGGGCGGCGTCACCGAACTTGACCTTGTCGAGCTTGGTGACGCCGTCGACCAGCGAGCCGATCGTGTCGCCGAAGTCGCCGCGCAGCTCGTCCAGGCTGTAGGCGGTGTCCTCGACCGTGTCGTGCAGCAGGGCGGCGCAGAGCGTCTCGTCGTCGGTGCCGAGCTCGGCCAGGATCGTCGCCACTGCCAGCGGGTGCGTGATGTACGGGTCGCCGCTCTTGCGCTTCTGATCGCGGTGGTGATAGGCGGCCACGTCGTAGGCGCGCTCGATCAGCCGCAGGTCGGCCTTGGGATGGGTGGCGCGGACGGTCCGGAACAGCGGCTCCAGCACCGGGTTCATGCCACCACCCCCAAATCGCCGTCGACGTGCCGCGGGCGCGCCGGGCACGGTCTCGGCGCTGCCTGCGTCCGCTACGTCGGGCGCGACCACATCACGGGGCACTCAGACTCCTCACTTTCGAGTCCAGGTCCCCCAGTGTATCCAGGCGGCGAACCTGGGCCGCCGCGGGTCCTGCTCAGACGATCACCAGGGCGTGGGTCTCCACCCCCGTCAGGCGCTCGCGCCCCTTGAGGAAGGCGAGCTCCATGAGGACGGCCACGCCGACGACCTCGGCTCCGGCCCTGCGCACCAGCTCGACCGTCGCCTCCGCCGTGCCGCCGGTGGCCAGCACGTCGTCGACGATGAGGACGCGGTCGCCGGGCTGGAACGCGTCGGCGTGCACCTCGATGGTCGCGGAACCGTACTCCAGATCGTAGGACGCCTCCAGCGTGGCGGCAGGCAGTTTGCCCTTCTTCCTGACCGGCACGAATCCCGCGGCGGCCCGGTAGGCGACCGGGGCGGCCAGGATGAAGCCGCGCGCCTCGATGCCGACGATCTTGTCGACCTCGTGCAGCCCCGCCAGCTCGTCCACCACGGCCGCGAACGCCACCGGGTCGTCCAGCAGCGGGGTGATGTCCTTGAACAGCACCCCGGGCTGCGGATAGTCGGGGATGTCCCGGATGCGCTCCAGGATCATCGTGCTCAGCTCGGTCTTCACGTCACTCCTCGGGGGCTGTCCACGCTTGCGGGCTCCATGATGGCCCATGACGGGCGGTAATCCGACCAGCGCCCCGGGAGCCCGCCCGTGGCCCCGCGAGCGCTCAGGGGGCGTTCAGGCGCGCGCACGGGGGCGTTCAGACGCGCGGACGCCCCCGCCCGGTCGCATGGGCGGGGGCGTCGGCGAAGCGGTCAGCCCTTGGCCGTGGCCGCGCTCCTGGAGCCCTTCGACCCCTTGGCGCCCTTGCCGCCCCCGGTGGAGGCCAGCCGGCGGGCGATGGCCTGGTAGCGCGGCTCCCGCTCCTTGAGCGTCACCAGCAGCGGCGTGGCCACGCAGATCGACGAGTAGGTGCCGACGATCATGCCGACGAACAGGGCCAGCGACAGGTCCTTCAGCGTGCCCGCGCCCAGCACCGTGGTGCCGATGAACAGGATCGCCGCCACCGGCAGGATCGCCACCAGCGAGGTGTTGAGCGAGCGGATCAGCGTGTGGTTCAGGGCGTCGTTGGCCGCCATCGAGTAGGTCTGCTTCGACGTGGCGCCCAGCTTGGCCGTGACCTCCTTGATCATGTCGAACACCACGACCGCGTCGTACAGCGAGTAGCCGAGGATCGTCAGGAAGCCCAGCAGCGTCGCCGGCGTGACCTCGAAGCCCGACCAGGCGTAGATGCCGGCCGTGATGACCAGGTCGTGGATGAGCGCGACGATCGCCGCCAGCGCCATCTTCGGCTCGAACGCCATCGACAGGTACAGGATGATCGCCACCATGAAGACGGCCAGGCCCCACCAGGCCTTGGTGGACACCTCACCGCCCCACGAGGCGCCGATCGACTGGATGTTGACGTCGTCGACCGTGACGCCGTACTCCTTGGCGATGACGCTCTGCAGCTCGAGGGTCTTGCTCTCGGGCAGCGTCTCGGTCGTGACCCGGTAGCGCTCGCCGGCCGTCTGCACGATCGGCTGGTGCACGCCCTCGTCCAGGAACGTCTCGCGGACCTGCTCGATGCCGACGGTCGCCTTCGGCTGCCAGGAGAAGACCGATCCGCCCTTGAACTCGACGCCCAGGTTGAGCCCGTTGATCAGCAGACCGGCGATGGAGATCGCCAGCAGGATGCCCGACAGGCTGTACCACAGCCGCCACTTGCCGACGAAGTCGACGTCGATCTCGCCCCGATAGAGGCGACGCCCCAGTCCCATCTCAGGCCTCCTGCGGGGTGGTCTTGTGGCCGGAGCCGGTGGAGGAGTCGAGGCTCATGCGCTCGGCGTCCAGACCGGACAGCGGGTGCCCCTTGGCGAAGAACTTCACCCTCGCCAGCAACGCGATGAACGGCTTCGTGAACATGAACACCACCACGATGTCGATCAGCGTGGTCAGGCCCATCGCGAACGCGAATCCCGCCACACCGCCGACCGCCAGCAGGTAGAGCACCACCGCGGCGATGAACATGACGGCGTCGGCGATCAGGATCGTGCGCCGCGCGCGGACCCAGGCCACCTCGACGGCCGCGCGCAGCGACCGCCTGCCTTCCTTCATCTCGTCACGGATGCGTTCGAAGTACACGATGAAGGAGTCGGCGGTGATGCCGATCGAGACCACCAGGCCGATGATGTGCGGCAGCGACAGCCGGAAGCCGGCGTTGTGGCCGAGCACGACGACCGCGGTGTAGGTGAGGATCGAGGCCACCACGAGGCTCAGCACCGCGACGATGCCCAGGCCGCGGTAGTAGAGGAGGCAGTAGACGACGACCAGCACCAGGCCGATGATGCCGGAGACGAGGCCGCCTTCGAGCTGGTCCTGGCCCAGCGTCGAGGAGACGGTGTCGATGGAGCTGCGCTCGAACTTCAGCGGGAGCGCGCCGTACTTGAGCTGCTCGGCCAGCTCACCGGCGCTCTGCTGGTCGAAGCCACCGGTGATCTCGGCGCGTCCGCCGGGAATCGGGCTGATGATGTTGGGGGCGGTGATGACCACGCCGTCGAGGACGACCGCGACCTTGTTGCGCGGCTCCGCGGAGTTGAAGGCGGCCGAGGTGAGCTTGCTCCACTCCGTCGCGCCCTTGCTCTTGAAGTCGAGCTGGACGACCCACTCGGTGCTGCCCTGCTGGACGCCGGAGGTCGCGGTGTCGATGTCGGTGCCGACGACCTTGGCGACGTCGAGAATGTACTTGAAGCTGCCGTCCGACTCACAGGCGGCGTACTGCTTGTTCGGGTCGTCCTGGACGCCCTGGCCCCGGTTCTTCGGGTCGGTGCAGTCGAGCGCGTGGAACTGCTTGAGCACCGCCGGGTCGACGCCATCGGTGTTGATGCCGGCGTTGGGGTCCTGAGAGGGCTCCGGGGTCGGCGTCGCGGCCTTCTGGTCGCCCTTCTGGTCACCCTTTTGGTCGCCTTGCTTGTCACCCTGCTTGTTGTCGCCCTGACGGTCGTCGCCCTGTCTCGCCGTCTGCGACGGGCTCGGGACGGGCGAGGTCAGCGCCGACGACAGGGCCTTGCCCGTCGGGGACGCGCTGGGCTGGTTGCCGCCCGGCGAGCGCGAGGGCATCGACCGGGGCTGCACCGTGGTGGTCGGGGTGGCGTCGGGGGAGGCGTCCGGCGAGGCCGGGGTGGCGTCGGGCGACGCGTCGGGGGAGGCGCCAGGCGAGGAGGAGACGCCCGGCGACGCGGAGCCGCTGGGCGTCGGGGCCTCGGTGGCGAGCTGCTCCTGGCCGAGCTGCGTCATCTCCATCCAGAGCACCTGCCGGAACCGCAGCTCCGCGGTGGTGGCGACCAGCTTGATGGCCTCGCTCTGCCCGACGCCCGGGATCGAGATGATGATGTTGTCGCCGGACTTGGCGACCTCTGCGTCGGAGATGCCGGTGCCGTTGACCCGGTCGCGGATGATGTTGACCGCGCGGTCAAGGATCTCCTCAGGCGGAGCCGCACCGGTCTGGGTGACGGGTGACAGCGTCACCGTCGTGCCGCCGGCGAGGTCGAGTCCCAGCTTGGGCGTGTACGCCTTCTGCAAGAACATCGTCCCGGCCAGGGCGAGGATGAGCGCCAGGAGCAGCAGGAGCGTGCGCCCCGGCTTGCTGTGGCTGCTGGTCGGTCGGGCCACTGGTCGTCAGTTCTTTCGGATAGGGGTTGGTGGCTGAGCCTTCTCAGGACTTCTTGGAGTCCTCACCGTCGGCGGTGCCGCTCTCACCGGTGACGGTGTCATCGCTCTCATCCGCGGCGGGCTCGTCGGCCACCGGCTCACCCGGCGTCACGACGCGGCCGATGGCGGCCTTGACCCAGCGGGTCTCGATACCGGGGGCCACCTCAAGGACGACGTCCTCGTTGTCCACCACGACGACCGTGGCGAACAGGCCGGTGGTCGTCATCACGCGGGTGCCGGGCGTCAAGGAGTTCTGCATCTTGATCGCCTCCTGCTGGCGCTTGCGCTGCGGGCGGATCAGCAGGAAGTAGAACACCACCACCAGAAGGATCAGCGGCAGGATGCTTCCGAGTTGTCCCATGTCCATCAGGGGCGACCTTCCATCTCGTACAAAGAAGTTTGACACCGGCCTCGCGCCGGAAATTCCGTGCGTTGCTTCGGGCCGCGCCGCTCAGCCCGTCAGCCTACACAGCCAGCCAAGCCACGGAGTGTAGGCGGTTGTTGCGAAACGCGGCAACGAAGCAGCGTTTCGGCGCGCGGGGAAGTTCCCAATTTGAAACGGTTGCAACCGTTCTGTAATCAGTCGAGAGATGTCGCTCCGAATGCATGTGGTGGGGGGGTCATGCCTAGGTGCGTCCAGGCGGCGGCGGTGGCCACACGGCCGCGCGGCGTGCGCGCGAGCAGCCCCTGGCGCACCAGGAACGGCTCGGCCACCACCTCCACGGTCTCCGGCTCCTCGCCCACGGCCACGGCCAGCGTCGACAGCCCGACGGGCCCGCCGCCGAACTTGCGCAGCAGCGCGCCCAGCACCGCCCGGTCGAGCCGGTCGAGCCCTTCGGCATCGACTTCGTAAAGATTGAGCGCCGCCGCCGCGATCTCCCGGTCGATGACCCCGCCGGCGCGCACGTCGGCGAAGTCGCGCACCCGGCGCAGCAGCCGGTTGGCGATGCGGGGCGTGCCGCGCGAGCGGCCGGCGATCTCGCGGGCGCCCTCCTCCGGCAGGTCGACGCCCAGCAGCCCGGCCGAGCGGTGCAGCACCAGCTCCAGCTCCTCGGGCTCGTAGAAGTCCATGTGCGCGGTGAAGCCGAACCTGTCACGCAGCGGCGCGGGCAGCAGCCCCGCCCGCGTGGTGGCGCCGACCAGCGTGAACGGCGCGATCTCCAGCGGGATCGCGGTCGCGCCCGGCCCCTTGCCGACCACGATGTCGACCCGGAAGTCCTCCATCGCCAGGTAGAGCATCTCCTCGGCTGGCCTGGCCATCCGGTGGATCTCGTCGATGAACAGCACCTCGCCCTCGGCCAGCGTCGACAGGATCGCCGCCAGGTCGCCGGCCCGCTCCAGCGCCGGGCCCGAGGTGATGCGCAGCGGGGCGCCCAGCTCCGCCGCGATGATCATGGCGAGCGTCGTCTTGCCGAGCCCCGGCGAGCCGCTCATCAGCACGTGGTCGGGCGGGCGCTGCCGGCGCAGCGCGCTCTCCAGCACCAGCGACAGCTGCTCCCTGACCCGGGACTGGCCGATGAACTCCGCCAGCCGCTTGGGCCGCAGCGCGGCCTCGATCTGCAGCTCGTCGCCGCCGGCGTCGGGCGACACCAGCTCCCGTTCGAAACTCACGTCTCACCCGCCTCCCGCGTCGCCCTCCAGCATCCCACCGCGCCGGGACCGCCCGCGCCACCGGGCTTCATCGCACGCTCAGCGCGCGCAGCGCCGACTTGAGCAGCGCGGCCACCTGCGGGGTGCGCCCGGCGGCCACCTCGGCGTCGGCCTCGGGCTCCACCGCGGCGACGGCCTCGTCGGCGTCACGCGCCGAATAGCCCAGCCCGACCAGGCCCGAGTGCACCTGGTCACGCCACAGCGCCACGCGCCGCTCGCCCCGGATCGCCGCGTTGACGGCCTCCTCCGGGGTGCCGAGACGGTCCTTGAGCTCCAGCACGATCCGCTGCGCGCCCTTCTGCCCGATGCCCGGGACCTGCGTGAGCGCCTTGAGATCGGCGGCGGCCACGGCGACCCGCAGCGCGTTGGGCGTGTGGACGGCGAGCATCGCCAGCGCCAGCTTGGGCCCGACGCCACTGGCCGTCTGCAGCAGCTCGAACACGGCCCGCTCGTCGTCGGTCGCGAACCCGTACAGCGTCAGCGACTCCTCGCGCACCACCAGCGAGGTGGCCAGCCGGGCCTCCTCGCCCAGGCGGAGCGTGGCGAGCGTGCCGGGGGTGCAGTGGGTCAGGATGCCGACGCCGCCGACCTCGATGACCGCCCCGTCGGGAGCGATCGCGGCCACCCGGCCGGCCACCGACGCGATCACGACGCGCTCCCCTCGCCACGACCACCGGACCGCCGCACCACGACGGGCTGTCCAGGCTGCTGTACGGGTTGGTCCGGCTGTACGGATCGTCCAGACTGTACGGGCTTCGCGGGCTCTACGGGTTGGCCCGGCTGCACGTGCTTCCCGGGCTCTACGGATTGGCCCGGCTGCACGGATGGGCCGGACTGCCGGGGCGCGGCGGGCTCCCGTGTCGCGGCGGGCTCTCGCGCTGGGGCGGGCTCCCGCGCTGGGACGGACTGCCGTGCCGGGGCGGGCTCCCGCGTCGCGGCGGACTGTCGGGGCCGTACGGGCTGCCGTGCCGGGGTGGGCTGGGCGGTGGTGCGGCGGCGGGCGGTGGCCAGGGCCTCGGCCAGGCGGTGCTGCGGGCCGCCGCGCCACACGTGGCAGATGGCCAGCGCCAGCGCGTCGGCCGCGTCGGCGGGCTTGGGCATCTCCTTGAGACGCAGCAGCCGCGTCACCATGGCGCCGATCTGCTTCTTGTCGGCCGTGCCGCTCCCGGTGATGGCGGCCTTGACCTCGGAGGGCGTGTGCAGCGCCACCGGGAGGCCGCGCCGGGCGGCGCACAGCACCGCGATGCCGGCGGCCTGGGCGGTGCCCATCACGGTGCGCACGTTGTGCTGGCTGAAGACGCGCTCCACGGCGACCGCGTCGGGGCGCACGTCGTCGAGCCAGCTCTCGATCCCCGCCTCGATGCCCACCAGGCGCGCGCCCAGCTCCTCGTCGGCGCCCGTGCGGATCACCCCGACGGCGACCAGCCCGAGCGGCGCGCCGGGGCGGCCCTCGACGGCCCCGATGCCGCACCGGGTCAGCCCCGGATCGACGCCCAACACCCGCACCGGTCTGCCTCCGTTCGCCGAACACCTGTTCGGCACGAGACTCTACCCCGGCGGGCCCGGTCGCGCACCGGGAAACGCCCGCCGGAAGCAGCCGGCCCGCCGAACTGGCGGCCGCCCGTGGCCATCGGGAGTGGCCCGCCCGTGGCCCACGCGAGGCCGAGCCCCGGGGTGGGCGGGCCCCTCGGGGTGGGGCGAACCCCTCCGAGCGGACGAACCCCTCCGAGCGGGCAAGCCCCCGGGGTGGGCGGGCCGCTCGGGGTGGGCGGCCGCGCAGGGCGGGTGGGCCGCTCGGGTGGGCGAGCCCCTCGGTGTGGGCAAGCTTCTCGGGATGGGGCGAACCCCCCTCCGGGCGGGCAAACCCCTGAGGTGGGCAGGCCGCTCGGTGGGCAGGCCGCTCGGTGGGCGGGCCGCTCGGTGGGCGGGCCGCTCGGTGGGCGGGCCGCTCGGTGGGCGGGCCCCTCCGGGTGGGCAAGCCGGGCCAGGGGGCCCGGCCGGCGAGGGCGGGTTAGAAGTAGTCCAGCATGTACGGCTTGGCGGCGAAGACGGTGTCGAGCACCTCGTCGTAGCGTTCGTCGCCGGACATCAGGCCGCTGCGGCGCAGCGTGGCGGCCGGGACGCCGGAGTAGAGGGCGGACAGGGCGTTGATCCCGAGCAGCGCGACGCCGTCCCCGGGGTCGCGGTCGAGCCGCGTGGCCGCGCCGGAGCCGCCGGAGAACTCCAGCCGCCAGACGCCGGAGTTGGCCGGGCGCAGCGGGTCGTCCACCCGCACCACGGCGGCCGCCGACACGCCCGCCGGGTAGCCCCGCCGCTCGATCGCGGCCGCCAGGTCGAGCACCCGGAACATCCACCGGGTCTGCTCGACCGTCTCCTTGCCGCGCTCGCGCAGCAGCCACAGCACCGGGTCGTCGGGGGCGACGGTGGCGACCACCCGTTTGGCGATCGACGAGGCGGTGCCCACCAGCGACCACAGCGCGGCGGCGGTGTCGGCGGAGCCCGCCACCAGGTTGTCGACCTCCATGTCGCCGCCGCTCCAGCGGTAGACGAGGAACCCGTCGGCGGCCAGGTAGAGGAAGTCGTCCTCCTCGGCCAGCCACTGCCGCCAGATCGTCTCGTCCCAGGAGATGGGGCCGCTGGAGCGGGCGGCGCCGTGAACCCGGTGCAGGACCGAGATCACCTCGGCCGCGTCGTCGGGGCCCATGCGGCGCAGCTTGACCTGCTGCGACGGCGCGAGGACGCGCAGATCCTCGGCGCGTAGCGTCACGATGTGCCGCGCCCCGGCGTGCTCGAAGCCGAGCTTGCGGTAGATCGGCGTCGTGGCCGGGTAGAGGGCGGCCACGGCGTCGCCGAGCGCGACGGCGCGGTCCAGGGCCGCGCGCATGATCATGGTGCCCAGGCCGCGGCCCCGGTCCTCCGGGCTGACCGTGACGCTGGCGACCCCCGCCAGCGACTGCGGCCTGCCGTGCCACCACTGGGTGAACGGTCTCAGCCGGGTGGTGGCGGTCAGCCGGTCGCCGTCGAAGGCGCCGAGGTAGCGGCCTTCGGGCAGGCCGGGCAGCACGGTCGCGCGCCAGCTCCGCACGTCGGCGGCGGACAGCAGCCCGAAGGAGCGCTTACGGATGTCGAGGGCGGCGTCCAGGTCGTCGGCCGTCAGGTCACGGATCTCCACAGTGCCCCAACCTACGCAGCCGGGGCACTCCCCCGCGAACGGGTTTCGCGCCCGGTGGTGACGGCCAGCCGGTCCAGGTAGAGCAGTTGCGCGGCGACGGCGGCGGCCAGCATGAGCACGACGACGACCAAGGGGGTGGCGAGCCCGGCCGGGGCCGGTCCGCCGGCGAACTGGGACAGCGCCATCGCCTGGACGGCCGGGGCGGTGGCCAGGGCCGGATCCTGGACCACCAGGAGGGGCCACAGCAGGTCCTGGGCGTTCACGAACGTGACGGCCAGCACCAGGATGCCCGCCATGGGCAGCGAGGGCAGCAGGACGCCGCTGAGGAAGTCGCGCTCGTTCGCGGCGGCCAGGCCCTTGCACAGCAGCGTCAGCACGAGCAGCGCGGGCACGCTGACGAGCAGCGGCGGGATCAGCGCGACGAACGTGTCGATGAGGCCGAGGCCGCGCAGGGTGTTCCAGTTGGCGATGCTGAGCGGGCCGTCGCCGACGAACAGCCACGGCGCGAACGGCAGCAGCAGCCACTCGCTGCCCCGGCCGAGCGGCCGCAGCCCGCCGATGCCGAGCGCGGCCAGGTACGCCACGCCGACCGACACCACGGCGCCCACCAGGGCGGGCACCCACGTGTTGAGGTGCGTGCGCAGCCCCGGCGGCAGCCCGCGCTCCTCCCCGGGCTCGAACAGCGCCGCCACCCACGGCCAGGTCAGCCAGAGCGTCACGGCCGCGACGACGACCAGCGCCGCCACGCCCACGGCCACCGCCACAGGCGACGCCCGCCGCTCCCCCGCCCCGGGCCCGGAAGCCTCGGCGTCGTACGGGAACGGGCCGCCACCCGGAGCGGAAGGCCCACCGGGGAAACCGTCGCCGGGCGCGGAAGGCCCACCGGGGAAGCCGTCGCGGGGAGCGGAAGGCCCACCGGGGAAGCCGCCGCCGGGAGCGGACGCGCCACCGCCCGGCGTGAAGAACCCGCCCCCGGCCGCGTGCCCTGCGGGGGCGGAGGCGCCCCCTTGGCCGGCGCCGGGCGCGTACCCGAAGGACGGGGCGTTCCCCGGCCCGCCGCCGGGCGCGTATCCGGCGGAGGGGGCGCTTCCCGGCCCGGTGTCAGGCGCGTGCCCGGCGGCCGAAGGGGTGTCCCCCGGGCGGGGGCCGGGTGCGTACGCGGAGGGCGGGACGGTGCTAGGGGTCTTCCCGAGCCCGAGCCCGAGCCCGAGTCCCTGCCCGGCGGCCGAGGCGGGGGTCAGGGGACGGCGGGGGGTGAGGGTGATGCGCAGGCCGCTCGCGGCGGCGATGACGGCCGCGGCGACGCCCAGGACGCCGAGCAGGACGCCCAGGACGGTGGCGACGGAGGCGCCGAGGCCGAGCCGGATGGTCTTGAAGGCGAAGGTGTGCTGCAGCAGCGCGAGCGTCTGGGTCGAGTCGAGCGGCCCGCCCTGCGTGAGGGTGAGGCTCATCGTGAACGTCTGGAGCCCGGCGGCGACGGCGGCGAGCGCGACCAGGGCGCCGACGGCGAGCATCGAGCGGGTCACGGTCCCGCCGCGCAGCGCGGGCAGGAACGCCAGCACGGCGAGCGCGCACACGACGCCGAACATGGCCGCCGCGAAGATCAGCCGGAAGGCCCCGGGGGCGGTGTCCGGCCGGGACAGTTCGCGGGCCACGGCGGTCAGGCCGCCGGTGCGCGGGTCGAGGCCGCGCAGCCAGGAGGCGGCCACGGCCGTCGGCGAGAACGTCACGAGGGCCAGCGACAGCGCGACGCGCCCGGCGCGCCGGGGCCAGGTGCCGGCCCGGTCCAGGGCGAGCGCCAGCAGCGGGGCGACCACGAGCGCCACGAGGAGCGGCATGAGCGTGATCGACAGGGTGAAGCCCAGGGCCGGCCAGAACGGGCCTTCGGCGTCGAGGGCCGTGCCGTAGTTGTCCAGTCCGACGAACGTGCTGGGCCCGGTGAGCCCGCCCCTCTCGAAGCTGAAGGCGATCGTCTGCACGGTGGGCAGGACCAGCGTGATCAGCATGCCGATGACGGCGGGCATGAGGAGCAGCCAGCCCAGTGCGCGCGGCGGGGGTTCGGTGGCGGTGCGGGAGGTCACGACGCCCGACCTTACGCCGACTCGCGGCGGCGCGGCTACGCGACGGGCGAATGTCACAGCGCCCGCCGGCCCCCGCGCGGGGCGGGGGCGCGCGTCAGGCGTCGAGCTTCTCCATGACCTCGTCGGAGACGTCGAAGTTGGCGAAGACGTTCTGCACGTCGTCGCTGTCCTCCAGCGCCTCGATGAGGCGGAAGACCTTCTTGGCGCCCTCCTCGTCGAGGGGCACGCTCATCGTCGGCAGGAAGCTCGACTCGGCCGAGTCGTAGTCGATCCCGGCCTCCTGGAGCGCCTTGCGGACGGGGACGAGGTCACCGGCCTCGGAGACGACCTCGAAGGAGTCGCCGAGGTCGTTGACCTCCTCGGCGCCCGCCTCCAGCACGGCCATGAGGACGGTGTCCTCGTCGAGGCCGTTCTTGGGGACGAGGACGACGCCCTTGCGGTTGAACATGTAGGACACCGAGCCGGGGTCGGCCAGGGAGCCGCCGTTGCGGGTGAGCGCGACGCGCACCTCGGAGGCGGCGCGGTTGCGGTTGTCGGTGAGGCACTCGATGAGCACCGCGACGCCGCCGGGCGCGTAGCCCTCGTACATGATGGTCTGCCAGTCGGCGCCGCCCGCCTCCAGGCCGCCGCCGCGCTTGCGGGCCCGTTCGATGTTGTCGTTGGGCACCGAGTTCTTCTTCGCCTTGAAGATGGCGTCGAAGAGCGTCGGATTGGCGTCCGGGTCAGGGCCGCCGGTCCTGGCCGCCACCTCGATGTTCTTGATGAGCTTGGCGAACAGCTTGCCGCGCTTGGCGTCGAGTGCGGCCTTCTTGTGCTTCGTCGTCGCCCATTTGGAGTGGCCGGACATCGGCTACTAGTCCCTCACTGTCGATACAACCATGTCTACGAAATACCGGTGCACGCGCGTGTCACCCGTGAGCTCCGGGTGGAACGAGGTCGCGAGCAGCGATCCTTGCCGGACCGCGACGATCCTATCCCCAGGCTCGGCCCTGCCCAGCACTGTGACGCCCGATCCGACGGATTCGACCCACGGCGCGCGGATGAAGATGGCGTGCACGGGCTCGCCCGCGAAGTCGAGATCGGCCTCGAAGGAGTCGACCTGGCGGCCGAAGGCGTTGCGGCGCACGACCATGTCGATGCCGCCGAACGTCTGCTGACCGGCGATGCCGTCCTCGATGCGGTCGGCCAGCATGATCATGCCGGCGCAGGAGCCGTAGGCGGGCATGCCGGACTTGATCCGCAGGCGCAGGGGTTCGAGCAGGTCGAAGGTGTCGGCGAGCTTCCAGATGGTGGTCGACTCGCCGCCGGGGATGACGAGCGCGTCGACGGCGTCGAGCTCGGCGGGCCGGCGCACGGTGGTGGCCGTCGCGCCCGCCTCCTGGAGCATGCGCACGTGCTCGCGCACGTCTCCTTGCAGGGCGAGTACACCGATCGAGGGCATGTTCTTCCTTCCGCCTGATGAGCCGACACCGCTTTCAACGTCACGGGCCCCGGACATCTTCCTACACGACGGCGGGGGCGAGCGCGCCGAGGTGGTGCCTGCGGGTGAACAGCACGGCCATGCCCACGCCGCAGCACAGCGCGCCGAGCAGGTACGGGACGGGCGTGCCGAGGTCCTCGCCGAGCTTGGTGGCGAGGTACGGGGCCAGGGCGCCGCCCATCCAGCGGACGAAGTTGTAGCCGGCGGAGGCGACGGGCCGGGGCGCGTCGGAGACCTCCATGGCCGATTCGGTGAAGACGGTGTTGCAGAGCCCGATCGGGACGCCGGTCAGCACGGTGAAGGCGACGATCCCGGCGTGCTGCCCGGCCGAGGCGGTGACGGCGATGCCGATCTGGCCCACGGCCAGCAGCGCGAGCGCCAGGTGGAGCACGCCGACCGGGCCGAGGCGGCGGCGCAGCGCGGGCGCGCCGAGCACCGAGGCGAGGGCGACGCAGACGCCCCAGCCGAAGAAGACGGCGCCGATGCCGTACGGGCTCATGCCGAGGATGAACGGGGTGAAGGCGAGCACGGTGAAGAAGGCGAAGTTGTAGAACAGCGCGGTGAAGGCGGTGGTGGACAGGCCGCCGTGGGCGAGGGCGCGCAGCGGGGCGCTCAGCCGGGTCCTGGTGGCGGGCGGCGGGGTGGCCTTGAGCAGGGTGAGGATGAGCAGGAACCCGGCGGCCATGAGGGTGGCGGTGCCGAAGAAGGGGGCGCGCCAGTTCCAGTCGCCGAGCAGCGCCCCGGCCAGCGGGCCGAGGGAGATGCCCAGGCCGAGCGCGGCCTCGTACAGGATGACGGCCGATTCGGCGCCGCCGGTGGCGGCGCCGACGATGACGGCCAGGGCGGTGGCGACGAACAGGGCGTTGCCGAGGCCCCAGCCGGCGCGGAAGCCGATGAGCTCGGCGACGCTGCCGGAGGTGCCGGCCAGGGCGGCGAACACGACGACGAGGGCGAGGCCGGCGAGCAGCGTGCGCTTGCCGCCGATGCGGCTGGAGACCCAGCCGGTGACGAGCATGGCGACGGCGGTCACCAGGAAGTAGCTGGTGAACAGCAGCGACACCTGGCTCGGGGTGGCGTCGAGGCCCTGGGCGATGGCGGGCAGGATGGGGTCGACCAGCCCGATGCCCATGAAGGCGACGACCGCGGCGAACGCGGTGGCCCACACGGACATCGGCTGGCGGAGGATTCCGCCTGACAAAATGATGCTCCTTACCGATTTTTCCTGCCGAACTTCGCGAGCACCGGGAGGGCGGCGGCGAGCGTGTCGCGTTCGTCGCCGGTGAGCCCGGCCAGCTCCTCCGCGATGGCGGCGATCCTGGCGCGGCGCACGGCGAGCAGGCGCTCGCGGCCCTCGCCGGTGAGCTCGACGGTCCTGACGCGGGCGTCGGCCGGGTCGGCGCCCCGCGCCACGAGACCCGCCTCCTCCAGCCGGTTGATCTGCACGCTCATGGTCGGCAGCTGTACGGCGTGCTCCTCGGCCAGCTCCGTCATGCGGCGCGGGCCGGGCTCCAGCGAGCCGAGCACGGCGTACTGCTGGCTGGTGACCGGCTGGCCCGCGGCGCTGCGCCGCAGGAGCAGCACCAGGTGGCGCAGCACGGTGGAGACCTGTTCGGCGAGCGCGAGTTCGGCGTCCTTCATACTTAGCCAGTCTAAGTTAGCCAAGCTAAGTATTACAAACGAAAGAAGGCGGCACAGAGGCCGCCTTCTTCTCCCTACGGGCGTTCGGTCTCCAGGCGGACCGTCTCCTCGGCGGTCATCGTGCGGCTGCGGAGCGCCGGGTCGAGCGGGCGCAGGTAGGTCTGCTGCACGCCGGGCACCCGGTCCTCGACCACGTACGTGGCCCGCGTGTACGCCTCCGCGCCGGCCTCGCGCACCTGCGGGAGCACCTTGAAGTCGGCGGTGAGCAGGTCGCGCTCGATGCGCGTCAGCACGTAGCCGCGCTGGTTGTTGTAGAACTTCAGGTGCGGGTTGATCTTCAGGAACGGATGCGCCGCCGGGTCGGAGTCGGCGCCGTCGCCGCCCGTGGAGATCGAGCTGGCCACCAGCTCCGAGCCGACCGACGGGCCGGTCGGGTCGTCGTAGTCGAGCTTGAGGTCGCTGGCCCAGTGCGCGTGCACGTCGCCGGTCAGCACCACCGGGTTGCGCACCCCGGCGTCGATCCAGCCCTGGGTGATGCGGCGGCGCGAGGCCACGTAGCCGTCCCAGGCGTCCTGGCTGGTGATCTTGGCGGGTCCGGCGTTGTTGTCACGCTGGGCGAAGAACACCTGCTGGCCGAGGATGTCCCACTGGGCGCGCGAGTGGCGGAAGCCGTCGAGCAGCCACGCCTCCTGCTCGGCCCCGGTGATCGAGCGGGCCGGGTCGACGGCGGCCGGGCAGTCGCGGTAGCCGTCGCCGCAGCCCTGGTCGTCGCGGTACTGGCGGGTGTCGAGCATGTGGAAGGTGGCCATCCGGCCCCACCGGACGCGCCGGTAGAGCTGCATGTCGATGCCGCGCGGCACGGACCTGCGGCGCAGCGGCATGTTCTCGTAGTAGGCGCGGAAGGCGGCCTCGCGCCGGGACAGGAAGCCCGGCTGCGGGATCTCCGGCTTCTCCGGCACCTCGTCGGCCCAGTTGTTGTCCAGCTCGTGGTCGTCCCACACGACCAGCCACGGCGAGGCGGCGTGCGCGGCCTGCAGGTCGGGGTCGGCCTTGTACTGGGCGTGCCGCTGCCGGTAGCCGGCCAGCGTCTCGGTCTCGGGGCCCTCGTGGTGGCGCACGTTGCCGCCGGGGCTGTTGTACGTCTCCCGCTTGTACTCGTACTGGTAGTCGCCCAGGTGCAGGACGATGTCGGGGCGGTCCTCGGCCATGCGGCGGTAGGAGGTGAAGTAGCCGTGCTCGTACTGGGCGCAGGAGGCGAAGGCCATGGTGAGCGCGCCGCCGTACGACAGGGGGTGCGGCGCGGTCAGCGCCCGGCCGACGGGCGAGACGTACGGGCCGACGCGGAAGCGGTACCAGTATTCGCGGCCGGAGCTGAGGTGGCCCACCTCGACGTGCACGCTGTGCCCCCATTCGGGCGCGGCCACGGCCACGCCGGCGCGCACGAGGCGGCGGCAGCGCTCGTCGGCGTACACCTGCCACAGCACCGGGAAGGGGCGGTTCGGCATGCCGCCCATGCCGTCCTCGGCCAGCGGCTCCTGGGCGAGCCGGGTCCACAGCACGAAGCCGTCGTGGTCGGGGTCGCCCGAGGCGACGCCGAGCGTGAAGGGGTCGGTGCGCAGGCCGCGGGAGGCGAGGGACTGGGCGGACTCGGCGGCGGGATCGGGCACGGGGTCGGGCACGGGATCGGGCTGGGCGTGGGCGGCGCCGGCGGGAACGGCCGCCGCGGCGCCCGCCGCCAGTCCGGTGACGAGGAAGTGCCGTCGGTTGAGCTCGGGCATGGCTGCTCCTTGAGACGATCAAGGCCGGGGACGAGCGTAGCCTGACTCAGGATCATGACTCATGAGTGAACGCCATGCGACACGTAAAAGGCGACATCCTTCGCGGATGCCGCCTTTTACGGAAGTTTTCGCCTTACCAGCCGCGCTCGGCGAGCCGGTGCGGCTGCGGGATCTCGTCCACGTTGATGCCGACCATGGCCTCGCCCAGACCGCGCGACACCTTGGCGATGACGTCCGGGTCGTCGTAGAAGGTGGTCGCCTTGACGATCGCCGCGGCGCGCTTGGCCGGGTCGCCCGACTTGAAGATGCCCGAGCCGACGAACACGCCCTCGGCGCCGAGCTGCATCATCATCGCGGCGTCGGCCGGGGTGGCGATGCCGCCCGCGGTGAACAGCACGACCGGCAGCTTGCCCGTCCTGGCCACCTCGGCGACCAGCTCGTACGGGGCCTGCAGCTCCTTGGCCGCCACGTACAGCTCGTCCTCGGGCAGCGTGGTCAGCCGCTTGATCTCGGCGCGGATCGTGCGCATGTGGGTGACGGCGTTGGACACGTCGCCGGTGCCGGCCTCGCCCTTGGAGCGGATCATGGCCGCGCCCTCGGTGATGCGGCGCAGCGCCTCGCCCAGGTTGGTCGCACCGCACACGAACGGCACGGTGAACTGCCACTTGTCGATGTGGTTGGCGTAGTCGGCCGGGGTGAGCACCTCGGACTCGTCGACGTAGTCGACGCCCAGCGCCTGGAGCACGCGGGCCTCGACGAAGTGGCCGATGCGGGCCTTGGCCATGACGGGGATCGACACGGCGGCGATGATGCCGTCGATCATGTCGGGGTCGCTCATCCGCGAGACGCCGCCCTGCGCGCGGATGTCGGCGGGCACCCGCTCCAGGGCCATGACGGCGACCGCTCCGGCGTCCTCGGCGATCTTGGCCTGCTCAGGGGTGACGACGTCCATGATGACGCCGCCCTTGAGCATCTCGGCCATGCCGCGCTTCACACGGGCGGTGCCGGTCTCGGGGCCGGCGGTCTTCTGGGCTTCGGGCGTGCTGCTGGACACGGTCATCCTCACGAGGCTCTGGGGGGCAACGGTAAGTTATCAAACCCATGGTAGGTCCTGATGTGGCACTTCCCCGCCTGCCACGATGTCAGCTTCGGCGGGGAGTTTTGTACGTCAAGGAGTCACAGGCTTGCGGCTGGCGAGCGCCACCCAGACCTGCCCGGGCGCGAAGTTCATCGGCTCGCCGCTCTGAGTGGTGAACGTCGTGCCGCCGTCCTCCGATTCCCGCTCCCACTTCGCCTTGTACGCCTTGCCGTCCCGCAGCACGATCGCCGAGCCCTTGCCGGTGGTGTGCACCAGCGGCGTGTAGCTCTGGTTGCTGTCGTGGAACTGCGAGCGCTCGGTCTTGGTGTACTGGATGACGATCGTCGGGGCGCCGAGCTGGCCGCCCTCGGCCGCCATGTCCTTCTTGCCGTCCTGCCAGATCAGCCACTGCTTCTTGGCCTCCGACCAGGCGAAGGTGAAGCGGGCCGCGGGCCACCTGACCGTGTAGGACTTGCGCTCGACGCCGCCCTCGGCGGGCGGGTCGCCGAAGGTGAAGCCGACGTCCTTGGCCTTGCTCGCCTTCGGCGCGGCGGCCAGCAGCTTCTTGGTGTGGGCGAACAGGTTGTAGGGGGCGAAGCGGCCGGGCTGGCGGAAGTACGCGCCGGGCACCCGGCTGTCGGAGACGTCGAACAGCGACGCCTCGGCGATGAACGGCAGCATCTTGGTCTGCGCGCCCGAGTAGGAGAACGCGGGCTTGCCGAACATGGGCGCGATGTGCAGGTCGGAGATGCGGGCGCTGCGGACCGGGCCGACCTTGGCCGGGATCTTGGACGAGAAGATCGCCATGAGCCGGGTCAGGCCCGCCTCGACCTGCTCGATGTAGACGATGTCCGCGCTCTTGAGCCCCATCTGGGGCTTGCCCGCGGCGGTGTTCTCGATCTTGACGGCGACCACGGGCTTGGCCCCGCCCGTCATCGGCAGGCCCGTGAACGGGTGCAGGTTCTCCGGTGTCGGCTCCTCGACCGGCGCCTGCGACGTGGCGGCCTGCGGCACGTTGCCGGGCGCGGGCTCCTCCGACGAGCAGGCCGCCAGCGGGAGAAGGACGGCCGCTCCGGCCAGCGTCACCGTGATCATCCGGGGTAGCCGCACCTGAAATCTCCTCCGCTCTTGCCTGAAACGGAAGGAAGCTTACCGGTCTACCCAAAATCGGGTCATTCAGTTGCCATGGCTGCCGGCGGATCGTCGTCGATCTCGAAGAAGTCGGGGTACTCGGTGTGCCCGGCCAGCCGCAGCGTGCGCGCCAGCCAGCGGCGCTGCGCCGTGCGCGTCACCCCGACCGCGTTGTTGTAGAAGCGGCGCGAGTAGACGACCTTGGCCACAGCCGCGTCGAGCTCCTCCAGCAGGTCCTCGCCGCCGGGCGCCTCGGCCAGCTTCTCCCGGAAGCGCTCCTGGTCGACCGCCGCCCGCAGCGCCCTCGACAGGTCGCTCTCGGCGTGCTCGCGCTCCTCCGGCCCGGCCGTCCTGGCCTCGTGCGCCGCCGCCGCCAGCACCAGCGACGTCGCCGGGTCGAGCAGCCGCGAGCCGGCCAGCTCCAGCACCACCGCCCGCCGCCGCGTCAGCGCCGCCTCCAGCGCCTCGCGGGCCAGCTCCAGCCGGATGTGCAGCCGGTCCAGGCGGCCCGCCCGCCAGGAGATGTAGACCGCCGTGAGCACCACGACGATGCCCACGATCAGCACGATCATGGTGGATGTCACAGGTCTTCCTCCACCCGGCCCGCCCCGCCGGCCGTCACCGTCTCGTACACCCGCACCACGTCACGCGCCACCGTCGACCAGTCGTACTTCATGACCGCGACCAGCGCCTCCTCCGCCAGCTTGGCCCGCCGCTCCGGCGCGTCGAGCAGCGCGGCCGCCTCCCGCGCGAGCGAGGCCGCGTCGCCGTTGGCGAACAGCGCGCCCGCCTGCCCCTCGCCCAGCACCCGCCGGAACGCCGGGATGTCGCTGGCCAGCACCGTCGCCCCGGAGGCCATCGCCTCGGCCAGCACGATCCCGAAGCTCTCGCCGCGCGTGTTGGGCGCGCAGAACACGTCGACCGAATGGTAGGCGCGGATCTTGTCCGCCTCGCTCACCATGCCCAGCACCGTCACCCGGTCGCGGAACGCCTTCGGCACCTTGTCGTAGACGTCCTTGGCGTCGCCCGGCCCGGCGATCAGCAGCTTCAGCTCCGGCCGCTCGGCCGCCAGCAGCTTGAACGCCTCCAGCAGGATCGGCAGCCCCTTGCGCTCCTCGTCCATCCGCCCCAGGAACCCGATCGTCGCCCCGTCGGGCCCCCACCCGTCGAGCGGCTCCGCCTCGGTGTAGCGGCCGACGGTCACCCCGTTGGGGATCAGCACCGTGTCGCCGCCGAACTGCTCCACCAGGCTCTTGCGGGCCGCGTCGGAGACCGCGATGCGCCCGCTCAGCTTCTCCAGCGCGCTGCGCAGCAGCGGCTCGGCCACCGCGATCGCCCGCGAGCGGGTGAAGGAGGCGTGGAACGTCGCCACGATCGGCCCCCTGGCCGCCCAGCAGGCCAGCACGCCCAGGCTGGGGATCAGCGGCTCGTGGATGTGCAGCACGTCGAAGCCGCCGGTGCGCACCCAGCGCCGCACCCGCGCCGCCGAGATGAACCCGAACGACATCCGCGCCACCGACCCGTTGTAGGGCACCGGCACCGCCCGGCCCGCGCCCGTCACGTACGGCGGGAGCTCGTCGTCGTCACTGGCCGGCGCGATCACCGACACCTCGTGCCCCTGCGCCATCAGCGCCTGCGCCAGATCGTCGACGTGCTGCTTGACCCCGCCGGGCACGTCCCACGAATACGGGCACACGATCCCGACCCTCATGGTCGCAGGTCCTCCAGCCAGAGCCGCTGCAGCATGTGCCAGTCCTCCGGATGCTCGGCGATGCCCTTCTCGAACACCGCGGCCAGGCTCTGCGCCACCGCCGCCACCTTCTCCTTGCGGCTGCCCTCGGCCGGGACCGGGATCTCCTCGTGGATGTGGATGCGCCAGTCGTCGCCCTCGAACGACAGGATCGCCGGCAGCAGCGCCGCGCCCGTCTGCACCGCCAGCAGCGGCGGCCCGGCCGGCATCTTCGTCGTCGCGCCGAAGAACTCCACCTCGACGCCGCTCTTGGTCAGGTCACGCTCGGCCGGCAGGCACACCACGCCGCCCTTGCGCACCCGGGTGGCCAGCGTGCCGAAGTTGTGGCCGTCGCCGCCGGTGAGCGGCAGCACCTCCATGCCGAGGCCCTCGCGGAAGCGCACGTAACGGCGGAACAGCGACTCCGGCCGCAGCCGCTCGGCGACCGTGGTGAACGGGTGGCCGACCGCCACCAGCCAGGCGCCCGCCTGGTCCCAGTTGCCCATGTGCGGCAGCGCCAGCACCACGCCGCGCCCGGCCGCCACCGTGTCGTGCACGTGCTCGGCGCCGACCGTGTGGCTGCGCCGCACGATCTCCTCCGTCGTCATCGACGGCAGCCGGAAGATCTCGTGGAAGTAGCGGAAGTAGGAGCGCATCCCGGCCCGGGTCAGCTCCCGCAGCTCCGCGCTGCCGGGCGCGAGCCCGGTCACCCTGGCCAGGTTGGACTCCAGCCGGCGCACCGACCGGCCGCCCCTGGCCCACACCCGGTCGGCCAGGAACCGGAACACCGCCGCCGTGGGCCGCTCGGGCAGCAGCGGGACCACGGTCCAGCCCGCCGCGAACCCCGCGGCCACGACTCGATCGGTGAAAGACGGCTTGCCGCTCATCGCTCCCTCGTCTGCCGGTAGACGTGAACCACGCGCTGTACCACGGTGACGGCACTGGCCGCCGCGAGCAACCACATGCCGGCCTCCAGGACGTAGGGCACCCCCAGCCCGGAGAAGCAGGTCGCCACCAGCGCGACCACGAGCCGCTCCGGCCGCTCGGCCAGCCCCACGTCGCAGGTCAGCCCGAGCCCCTCGGCCCGCGCCTTCGCATAGGACACCAGCGCGCCCGCCACCAGGCAGAACAGCGTCACCGCCGCCATCAGCGCGTCGCCGGTGGAGATGAAGTAGAGGATCAGCCCGGCGAAGATCGCCGCGTCGGCGACCCGGTCGAGCGTGGAGTCGAGGAAGGCTCCCCAGGTGCTGCCCCCTCCCCCGCCCAGCCGCGCCACCACGCCGTCGAGCAGGTCGAACAGCACGAACACGGTGATCACCAGGGCGCCCGCGGTGAGCAGGCCCAGGGGGAAGAACAGCAGGGCGGACACGACAGTGCCGAGGGTGCCGATCGCCGTGACGGCGTCGGGGCCGATCCCGCGGCGGACCAGGGCCCTGCCCAGCGGGGTGAGTATCCGGGTCATGGCCGGGCGCAGGAGTTTCAGCATCGCGCTGTCGATCGTAGGCCATCCTGAGGGCGGCGACTTTCTTTGCCCTGCCCCCCTTGTGATATTCGCCACAGGGGTATTTGGTGAACACACCGCGTCCATGCGGTTGCCAGAACCCCTCCGCGCGGGCGCGGCGTTGGCACGCACCGACGACGCGGGAGGCGAAGTGGCGGACAAGAACGCGAACGCGGCCATGGGAGCCGCGGGCAGGGCACCAGCGGCCGACAAGGCGGACGCGATACGCAATGTCGTCCTGGTCGGCCACTCCGGATCGGGCAAGACGACCCTCGTCGAGCAGCTCCTGGCCGCCACCGGCACCATCCAGCGGGCCGGCCGCGTGGAGGACGGCAACACCGTCAGCGACTTCGACGAGGTCGAGGTGCGCCAGCAGCGCTCGGTCAACCTGGCCCTGGCCCCGCTGACGCACAACGGCATCAAGATCAACCTGCTCGACACCCCCGGCTACGCCGACTTCGTCGGCGACCTGCGCGCCGGGCTGCGGGCCGCCGACGCCGCGCTGTTCGTCGTGTCGGCCTGCGACGGCGTCGACGGGCTCACCCAGATGCTGTGGGAGGAGTGCTCGCGCGTCGGCATGCCCAGGGCCGTCGTCATCACCAAGATCGACCACCAGCGGGCCGACTTCGACGAGGTGCTCGCCACCTGCCAGGACGTCTTCGGCGACGGCGTCGCCCCCCTCTACCTGCCCGTGATCACCAACGGGCGCGTCAACGGCCTGATCGGGCTGCTGACGCAGAAGTTCTACAACTACGCCACCGGCTCGCGCACCGAGAACGCCCCCGGCCCCGAGTACGAGACCCGCATCGAGGAGTACCGAGGCCCGCTGATCGAGGGCATCATCCAGGAGAGCGAGGACGAGTCGCTCATGGAGCGCTACCTGGAGGGCGACCCGATCGACACCGGCGTGCTCGTCGACGACCTGGAGAAGGCCGTCGCCCGCGGCAGCTTCTACCCCGTGCTCTGCACCGGGCTCGGCGTCGGCGCCCAGGAGCTGCTGGAGCTCATCACGCAGGGCTTCCCCTCCCCGCTCGAACACCCGATGCCCGAGATCACCACGCTCGACGGCAAGCCCGTCACCGGCATCGCCTGCGACGCCGACGGCCCCCTGGTCGCCGAGGTCGTCAAGACCACCAGCGACCCGTACGTGGGCCGCATCAGCCTGGTGCGCGTCTTCTCCGGCACGCTGCGCCCCGACATGACCGTGCACGTCTCCGGGCACGGCCTGGCCGAGCGCGGCCACGAGGACCACGACGTCGACGAGCGCATCGGCACCCTGACCTGCCCGCTCGGCAAGCAGCAGCGCCCCGCGGCCAAGGGCATGGCGGGCGACATCGTGGCCGTGGCCAAGCTGTCGCGCGCCGAGACCGGCGACACCCTGTCGGAGGTCGACCGGCCGCTGCTGATGACCTCCTGGGCGATGCCCGAGCCGCTGCTGCCGGTCGCCATCCGCGCCAGGTCCAAGGCCGACGAGGACAAGCTCGCCCAGGCCCTGGGCCGCCTGGTCGCCGAGGACCCGACGCTGCGCCTGGAGAACAACGCCGAGACCCGCCAGCTCGTGCTGTGGTGCATGGGCGAGGCGCACACCGACGTGCTGCTCGACCGCCTGGCCAGGCGGCACGGCGTCGAGGTCGAGCGGATCGAGCTGCGGGTGCCGCTGCGCGAGACGTTCGGCGGGCGCTGCCAGGCGATGGGGCGCAACGTCAAGCAGACCGGCGGCCACGGCCAGTACGCGATCTGCCACCTGGAGGTCGAGCCGCTGCCGTCCGGAGGCGGGTTCGAGTTCGTCGACAAGATCGTCGGCGGTGTGGTGCCGCGCCAGTTCATCCCGTCGGTCGAGAAGGGCGTGCGGGCCCAGATGGAGCGCGGCGTCGTGGCCGGCTACCCGATGGTGGACGTGCGCGTCACCCTGTACGACGGCAAGGCGCACTCGGTCGACTCCTCCGACATGGCCTTCCAGATCGCCGGCCAGCTCGCGCTCAAGGAGGCGGCGGCCAAGGTGCCCACGCTGCTGCTGGAGCCGGTCGACGAGCTGTCGGTGCTGGTCGCCGACGACTACGTGGGCCCGGTGATGTCGGACCTGTCGTCGCGGCGCGGCCGGGTGCTCGGCACCGAGCCCGTCGGCACCGGCCGCACCCTGGTCAAGGCCGAGGTGCCCGAGCTGGAGATCACCCGTTACGCGATCGACCTGCGCTCGATGTCGCACGGCACGGGCACCTTCCAGCGCACGTTCCTGCGCTACGAGCCGCTGCCGTCGCACCTGGCCGACAAGGTGGCGGCCGCCGACTGACCGGCGTCCCGGGAGGGCGCACGGTCCTCCCGGGAACCACCTGCCCCGGCGATAACAGAAGTGTCACGGCCCGATTTCGTTTTTCCGGTCAGAGCACGTCAGCGGGGATGCCACACTGGTGGGCACTATGCGAACCGGACGCCCCCTCCTAGCCGCAGCCGCCCTCGCAGTCGTCGCCACCGGAGCCGCCTACACCTTCGGGCCAGGCGCCGTGGCCGACCAGGGCAAGGCCAAGGCCCAGAAGAAGCCGGCCGCCGACACCGTCGTGACGGCCGCGTGCACGCCCGACGCCCGCCACCCCAAGCGCCAGCTGCGCGGCGTGTGGATCGCCACCGTGCAGAACATCGACTGGCCCTCCCGCACCGGCCTGTCCGCCGAGCGGCAGAAGGCCGAGTACGTCAAGCTGCTCGACGCCGCCGCCAAGCGCAAGTTCAACGCGGTGTTCGTGCAGGTGCGGCCCGCGTCCGACGCGCTGTACAAGTCGTCGATCGAGCCGTGGACGCGCTTCCTGACGGGCACCGCGGGCAAGGACCCGGGCTGGGACCCGCTGCCGTGGCTCATCGAGGAGTCGCACAAGCGGGGCATGGAGTTCCACGCCTGGTTCAACCCGTACCGGGCCTCCTACGACGCCGACATGTCCAAGCTGCCGGCCAACCACCCGGCCAAGCGTCACCCCGGCTGGACCGTCAAGTACGGCGACCGCCTCTACTACAACCCCGGCCTGCCGCAGGTCCGCGAGCACGTGACGAAGGTCGTCACCGACGTGGTCAAGCGCTACGACGTCGACGGGGTCCACTTCGACGACTACTTCTACCCGTACCCGGGTGAGGGCGGGACGTTCGACGACGCCGCCGCCTTTACAAAGTACGGCAAGGGCAAGAAGCTCGCCGACTGGCGGCGGCAGAACGTCAACAAGCTCATCGCCCAGGTCGACGAGGCCGTGCACGCGACCAAGCAGCACGTGAAGTTCGGCGTCAGCCCGTTCGGCATCTGGCGCAACAAGTCCGACGACCCGAGCGGATCGGCGACGGGCGGCATGTCCGCCTACGACTCGATCTTCGCCGACGCCCGCGCCTGGATCAAGGCGGGCACCGTCGACTACGTGATGCCGCAGCTCTACTGGTCGCGCGGCCACAAGACGGCCAGTTACAAGGCGCTGGCGCCGTGGTGGGCCGACGCCGTCGAGGGCAGCGGCGTGCACCTGTACATCGGCCAGGCCCTCTACCGGGTCGGCGCCCGCGACGAGGCCGCCTGGACCAAGCCCGGCGAGCTGTCGGCGCACCTGACGCTCAACCGCCGGCACGAGCAGATCAGGGGCGACGTCTACTTCAGCGCCAAGCAGCTGCTCACCAACCCGCTCGGCGCGATCGACCAGGTCGCCAAGACGCACTACCGCCGCCCGGCGCTGCTGCCCCTGATGAAGGAGCGCGGCGGCCAGGCGCCCGCCAAGCCCGCCGGGGTCAAGGCCGCGGGCACGGCCGTCACCTGGACGGCCTCGCCCGGGGCGCGCTCCTACGCCGTCTACCGGATGCCGAAGTCGGGCGACGACTGCCACACCACCGACGCCCGCAACCTGGTCGCGGTCGTCAACGGCCCGTCGTTCACCGCCCCGTCGGCCGGCACCTACCTGGTGACCTCGCTCGACCGCCTGCACAACGAGAGCAAGGCCGTCAAGGTCAAGGTCGACCCCGTCTAGCCGCGGGGATCAGACCCAGGCGTCGGCCAGCATCTGGCGGGTGTCGCGCAGCAGCTGCGGCAGCACCTTGGTCTGGGCCACGACCGGCATGAAGTTGGTGTCGCCGCCCCACCGGGGCACCACGTGCTGGTGCAGGTGGGCGGCGATGCCGGCGCCCGCCACGTGGCCCAGGTTCATGCCGACGTTGAAGCCCTGCGCGCCGCTGGCCGCGCGCAGGGCGCGCAGCGAGCGCTGGGTGAAGTCGCCGAGCTCGGTCAGCTCCGCCGGGCCGAGGTCGGCGTAGTCGGAGACGTGACGGTACGGCACGACCATGAGATGGCCGGAGTTGTACGGGTAGAGGTTGAGCACGGCGTAGACCGTCTCGCCCCTGGCGACGATCAGGCCCTCCTCGTCGCTCATCTTGGGGATCGCGTCGAAGGGGCAGCCGTCGCCGGGCCCCTCCCCCGTCGGCTTGTTCTCGCCCTTGATGTAGGCCATGCGATGCGGGGTCCACAGACGCTGGAAGTTGTCGGGCGCCCCGGCCCCTGCCTGATCGTGCATACGTAGCAGCATAGGGCCACGACTTGGCGGACAAACGAGGCGTACATCCGGCACAATCCAGACACGCCGTCTAGGAGGCAGCCATGAGCGAAGCCATCGCCGAGCACGCCGACCTTCCCGCACCCGCCGAGGCCGCCGGCCCCGTCCAGCCGCCCGCCGCCCCCGTCGTCAAGGGCCGCATCACGGTGGCGGACGAGGTGGTGGAGAAGGTGGCCGCGCTGGCGGCGCAGGAGGTGGCGGGCGTCGCCGACATGGGCGGCGACCTCGCCCGCGCCTTCGAGTCCGTACGCGACCGCGTCGGCATCGGGTCGCGGCGCGGCAACCAGGGCGTGAGCGCGGAGATCCACGACCGGCAGGTGGCGATCGACCTGACGATCGTGGTCGAGTACGGCCACGTGGTGATGGAGGTCGCCGCCGAGGTCAAGGCGAACGTGGCGCGGAGCGTGAGCCGGATGCTGGGCATGCGCGTCATGGAGGTCAACGTGACCGTGGACGACGTCCGCCTGCCGGGCGAGGGCCGCGCGGCGCAGGACCCCGCCGACGACGAGCCGTTCTGACCGCACGCCGGGAGGCCCGGCCGGCTCAGGAGGTGTCGCGGACCCGGTCGGCCAGGTCGACGACGGCGCCGATCAGCTCCGGCCCGGTCAGCAGGGCCAGGTCGTTGTGGCCGGCCCCGGCGACCTCGACGACGGTGACCGGCCCGCCCGCCGCCCCGGCGACCGCCCTGCTCTGCTCCGGCGGCACGATCGTGTCGGCGCTGCCGTACACGACCACGACCGGCGCCCGCACGCCGGCCAGGAGCCCGCTGACCGGGAAGCGGTCGCGCAGCAGCGCCCGCACCGGCAGGAACGGGTAGCTGACCTGCCCGGCCGCCGCCAGGTCGGTGAACGGCGAGCGCAGCACCATCCCGGCGGGCGGCCGGACGGTGGCCAGCCGGGTGGTCACGGCCGCCCCCAGGCTCTCCCCGAAGTAGACCACCGGCCCGTCGCCGGCGAACTCGCGCGCCGCCAGCGCGTCACGCAGCAGCCCCTCCTCGTCGGGGCTGCCCGGGTTGCCGCCGTAGCCCCGGTAGTCCATGAGCAGCACCGGCAGCCCGTGCGCGGCCAGCGCCCTGGCCAGCGGCGCCCGGTGCAGCCGGTTGCCCGCGTTGCCGCCCGCGACGAGCACGGTCACCGGGTGGTCGCCGGGCACGTGCCAGGCGCCAAGCCGCAGCCCGTCGCCGGTGGTCAGCACGACGTCGCGGGCGCCCGGAACGACCTGCCCGGCCGGCGGCACCGGGCCGCGGTCGGGCAGGTAGACCAGCTTCCGCTGGAACAGCCAGAGCAGCCCGGTGAGCAGCGCCAGCACGGCCAGGACGACGAGGGCTCCGAGGGCGACGCGCACGGGCCCAGTCCACCACAGGCCGGGGCCTCACTTCACGCGGGTCATGTCCGACTGGTAGCCGCCCCCGCCCGGGTACACCCAGGCGCCGGTGACGGTGTCGCCGTCGGCGGAGAACGTGCCCCGGTAGTAGGCGGGCGAGCCCTTCTCCAGGCCCCAGATGGTGAGCGTGTCGCCCTCCAGCTCGTAGATGTAGTCGAGGGTGTTGCCGTTGCTGTCGTAGTAGCGGGACTTGATGTCCTCGCTCGGCTTGTCGGCGCCGAACGGGCGTTCGCGGCCGATCATCTCCACGCCCTTGACCGGCTGGCCCTCCTGGACCAGGTCGACGTCCTGGACGAGGAAGAAGCCGCCGTCGAGCCAGCGGTAGGTGACGGTGCCCTCCGCGCCACCGGTCACGTGCCAGGTGCCGATGAGCCGGTCAAGGGCCTTGAGCTGCATGTCTTCAGTCATGCCCATATGACGGCACGGCGCGGGAAAAGGAATCGGTCCGGCGGGAGAAATTTCTCAGAGAGTCGCGGGCAGGCCGAAGGCGGCGAACACCTCCGGGCCGAACGTGATGATCTCGGCGATCCGCCCGTCCTCCACCCGCAGCACGTCGAGGTTGACCGCGGTGAAGACGGTCTCGCCGGGCCGCCGCACGTAGTTGGCGGCGGCGGGCTGCCGGTTCGCCGTCGCCTCCAGAGCGCGCCACTCGCCCCACGCCTCGGGACCTTCGAGGACCGGGGCCCACAGGCCGAGGATCGCGGCGCGGCCGTCGTACAGGCGGGTCGCGGGCGGCATCGTCTGGCGGGCGTCCTCGCGCAGCAGCTCGGCCAGCGCGGTGAGGTCGCCCGTCTCCGAGGCGCGCATGTAGCGGCGCAGCACCGCCCGCTCCTCGGCGCTCGGCTCGGTGGCGGGGCCCCATTCGGCGCGCCGCTCGGGCAGGTGGGTGCGCAGCGTCGCGCGGGCGCGCTGCAACGCGCTCTTGACCGCGGCCACGCTCAGCTCCAGCGCCTGCGCGGTCTCCTCGGCGGGCCAGCCGGCCACGTCCCGCAGGATGAGCACCGCCCGCTGGCGCGGCGGCAGGTGCTGGATGGCCGCCAGGTAGGCCAGCTCGATCGTCTCGCGGGCGACGGCGAGCGCGTCGGGCTCGCCCTCCCCCGGCCCGGCCAGGTCGAGCATCCGGTCCGGGTACGGCTGCAGCCACGGCACCTCGGCGGGCGTGCCGCCCATCGTGACCACGACCTCGCGGGAGCGCGCCGGGCCGGACAGCGCGTCGAGGCAGACGTTCGTGGCGATGCGGTAGAGCCACGCCCGCAGCGACGAGCGGCCCTCGAACGTGTCGCGCCTGCGCCACGCCTTCAGCAGCGCCTCCTGCACCATGTCCTCGGCGTCGGCGTAGGAGCCGAGCATGCGGTAGCAGTGCACCTGGAGCTCGTGCCGGTGGCGCTCGGCCAGCCGCGCGAACGCCGCCTGGTCACCCGCCGCGATCGCCTTGGCCGTCTCGTCCATGCTCGTGCCTCCTCCGCTCCGCGGGCCATCGTACGTTCTAGGGTGGGCTCATGGAGCAGCTGGAACCCATGCCCGGCGACTGGCGGCGCGCCCTCGCCGTGGTCGCGCACCCCGACGACCTGGAGTACGGCTGCGCGGCGGCCGTGGCGACGTGGACCGGCGAAGGCCGGGAGGTCTCCTACCTGGTGGCCACCAGGGGCGAGGCGGGCATCGACACGCTGCCCCCGGCCGAGGCCGCCCCGCTGCGCGAGCGCGAGGAGCGGGCCGGCGCCGCCGTCGTCGGCGTGACGTCCGTGGAGTTCCTCGACCACGCCGACGGGGTGATCGAGTACGGGGTCGCGCTGCGCCGCGACATCACCGCGGCCATCCGCAGGCACCGGCCCGAGCTGCTCATCACGCTCAACTTCGCCGACACCTGGGGCGGCACCGCCTGGAACACCCCCGACCACCGGGCCGTCGGCCGGGCTGCGCTCGACGCCGCCGGCGACGCGGGCAACCGGTGGATCTTCCCCGACACCGAGGCCGAGCCCTGGGACGGCGTGCGCTGGGTCGCCGTGGCCGGCGACGACGACCCCACCCACGCGGTCGACGTCACCGCGGGCCTCGAGGCGGGCGTCCGGTCGCTGGCCGAGCACCGCGCCTACATCGAGGCCCTCACCGACCAGCCGCCGCAGGACTACGCCCGCTCGCTCGTCGAGGGGTTCGCCGCCGAGACGGCCGGGCGGTTCGGTGGCCGCCCGGCGATCCCGTTCAGGCTCTTCAGCCGCTGACCGGCCGGCCGCCGGCCAGCGGCTGGTCGGCGGCCGATCAGCGGCTGGTCAGACCTGGGCGCGGCTCTCCACCGCGTTGACGATCTCGGCGATCGCCTCGTCCACCGCCACGCCGTTCTTCTGCTCCCCGCTGCGGTAGCGGAACGACACCGCGCCGTTGGCGATGTCGTCGTCGCCCGCGAGCAGCATGTACGGGACCTTCGACTTCTGCGCGTTGCGGATCTTCTTCTGCATGCGGTCGTCGGAGGCGTCGATGTCGACCCGGACGCCGCGCTCGCGCAGCTTCTTGGCCACGTCCTGAAGGTAGGGGACGTGCGCGTCGGCGATCGGGATGCCCACGACCTGGACCGGCGCCAGCCACGGGGGGAAGGCGCCCGCGTAGTGCTCGGTGAGCACGCCGAGGAAGCGCTCGACGGAGCCGAACAGCGCCCGGTGGATCATGACCGGGGTCTGGCGGCTGCCGTCGGCGGCCTGGTATTCGAGGCCGAACCGCTTGGGCTGGTTGAGGTCGAGCTGGATGGTGGACAGCTGCCAGGTGCGGCCGATGGCGTCCTTGGCCTGCACGGAGATCTTCGGCCCGTAGAAGGCGGCGCCGCCCGGGTCGTCCTTGAGCGTCAGCCCCGACTCGGTCGCCACCTGGCGCAGCGCCTCGGTGGCCTCCTCCCACTCGGCGGGGTCGCCGATGAACTTCTCGGAGTCGTCACGGGTGGACAGCTCCAGGTAGAAGTCGGACAGGCCGAAGTCGCGCAGCACGCTCAGCACGAACCGCAGCAGCGACTTGATCTCGTCGGCCATCTGCTCGCGGGTGGTGTAGATGTGCGCGTCGTCCTGCGTCATGCCGCGCACCCGGGTCAGGCCGTGGACCACGCCGGACTTCTCGTAGCGGTAGACGGAGCCGAACTCGCACAGCCGCAGCGGCAGGTCGCGGTAGGAGCGCCCGCGCGCCCGGAAGATCAGGTTGTGCATCGGGCAGTTCATCGGCTTGACCCGGTATTCGACGCCCTCCAGCTCGAAGGCCGGGAACATGTCGTCGGCATACCACGGCAGGTGGCCGGAGGTCTCGAACAGCGACGACTTGGTGATGTGCGGCGTGTTGACGAACTCGTAGCCCGCCTCGGCCTGCCGCGCCCGCATGTAGTCTTCCATCTCCTTGCGGATGATCCCGCCCTTGGGATGGAAGATCGGCAGCCCGCTGCCCAGCTCCGGCGGGAAGCTGAACAGGTCCAGCTCGGCGCCGAGCTTGCGGTGGTCGCGCTTCTCGGCCTCCTCCAGCAGCTTGAGGTATTCGTCCTGCTTGTCGCGGGACTCCCAGGCGGTGCCGTAGATGCGCTGGAGCTGCGGGTTCTTCTCGCTGCCGCGCCAGTAGGCGCCGCCGGAGCGCATGAGCTTGAAGGCCGGGATGGACCGGGTCGACGGCACGTGCGGGCCGCGGCACAGGTCCTTCCAGTGGAGCTCGCCGGTCTTGGCGTCGAGGTTGTCGTAGATGGTCAGCTGACCGGCGCCGACCTCGACGGCCTCCTCGTCGGCCGCGCCGCCCTTGAGGCCGATGAGCTCCAGCTTGTAGGGCTCGTCGGCGAGCTCCTCGCGCGCCTCGTCGTCGGTGACGGGGCGGCGGGAGAACACCTGGCCCTGCTTGACGATCTCGCGCATGCGCTTCTCGACGCGCTTGAGGTCGTCGGGCTGGAACGCCTGGTCGACGTCGAAGTCGTAGTAGAAGCCGTTGTCGACCGGCGGGCCGATGCCCAGCTTGGCCTCGGGGAACAGCTCCTGCACCGCCTGGGCCATCACGTGGGCGGTGGAGTGCCGGATGATCGCCCGGCCTTCCTCGCTGGACGCCTCGACGGGCTCGACCACGTCGCCGTCGGCCAGCGGGTGGGCCAGGTCGCGCGCCTCGCCGTTGACGCGCGCCGCGACGACGGCGCGCCCGTCGGCCTCCAGGGCCTCGCCGGCCGTCGTGCCGGCCGCGACCACACGCTCGGCTCCGGCGAGGGTGATGCGTAGCTCGGCTGACACGGTGACTCCCTGGGATAGCACGCGGATCGGTGGGATCCGATGCTATCGCGGGTCGTACCCCAGCCTGGTCAGCTCCCGGCGGGTGCCCTCGAACACGTTGCGGTCGATCGGGCTGTTGGCGTGCTGGTGGATGGTCCACTCGCGCCACGGTCTCGGCACGGCCGGCCTGCCGCGCGGCTGGTGCGGGCTGGCGATCCACAGCGGGTATTCGGCCAGGCCGGCGCAGTTGCCCGCGCCGGCGAACGACTGGAAGGTGTAGATGAACGGGCGCACCCCCGCCTGCCGCTCGACCGCCCGGCACCAGCGGCGGGCGTAGCGGGCGACCTCGTCCGGCTTGAGCCCGTCGCCCGTCTCCAGGTCGAGCGCGAGCAGGTCGCCGCGGCGCAGCCCGCCCGCCTGGCGGATCGTGCCCAGGAAGTGGCGCGCGTGCTGCTCCGGGTCGCCCTTGGGCCGGCCGAAGTGGTAGGCGCCGCAGACGATCCAGTTCTCCCGCATGCCGTCCCAGTTGCGGGCGAACCACCGGTCCGTCCAGTCTCCTCCCTCGGTGGCCTTGGCGAAGGCGAACGCCACTCCGGACCGGGCGTGGTCAGCCCAGTCGACGGAACCCTGCCAGTTGGACACGTCGATGCCATGCAGCAAGCGCTTCACCTTTGCGGAGTCTAGGCAGGCGCCCGCCGCTCACCCACGGGACGCGCCGAGGAGCACCTGCCGGGCGCGCTCGCGGTCGCCGTAGACGGAGGCCACGAAATCGGTCACCCCGGCCGCGGCGAGGCCCTCGATCTGCTCCCGGACGGAGTCCTCGTCGCCGATGACCGCCACGTCGCCGGGTCCCTCGGCGCCCTCGCGGTCCAGCATGGCCCGGTAGGAGGGCAGCTTGCCGTACATCGCGAAGATCTCGTCGGCGCGCGCCCGCGCGGCGGGGGCGTCGTCGGTGACGCAGACCGGCAGCGTGCAGACGATGCGCGGCCGCTCGCGGCCGGCCTCCTCCGCGGCGGCGTTGATCGTGGGGGCGATGTGGCCGGCGACGGTCTTCGGGCCGGTCATCCAGAGCACGGTGCCGTCGGCGACGGTGCCGGCGAGCCTGAGCATGCGCGGGCCGAGCGCCGCCACGAGCACCGGCAGGCCCGCGCCGGGCGTGCCCAGGCGCACGTTCGCGCGGAGCGTCTCGCCGCCGTAGGAGACCTGCTCGCCGCGGGTGGCGGGCAGCAGGATCTCCAGGTACTCCTTCATGTGCCGGGCCGGGCGGTCGTAGCTGTAGCCGAACACGTCCTCGATGACCACCTTGTGCGACAGCCCGATGCCGAGCGCCAGCCGCCCGCCGAGCGCCGCGTTGACGGTCATGGCCTGCTGCGCGAGCACCACCGGGTGGCGCGGGTAGGTCGGCACCACGCCGGTGCCGAGCTCGATCCGGCCGCCCGCCCGGCTGCCGGCGACGGCCAGCGCGGTGAGCGCGTCGAGGCCGAAGATGTTCGACATCCAGGCCGAGTCGAACCCGTCGCTCTCCGCCTGGGCGATCCGCTCGCTCAGCTCGGCGAACGGGTCGTCCCCCTGGGGCTCGTTGATCAGAAGTCCGAATCGCATCGCTACAGAACTCCATTCTGGTGGCCGCAGGCGCGAGTCTAACCCGATCACCCAGGGTGTTGGCGGAGCCGTGCGGGCGGCGATTTGTAAAGTGGCCCCATGACCCACGAACGCGCGGGGAAGCCCGCTCAGCCCGCCGACCTGGTCGACGTCGCCAGGCTGGTGACCGCCTATTACACGCTGAAGCCGGATCCCGGCGAGGTCGCGCAGCGGGTGGCGTTCGGCACCTCGGGGCATCGCGGGTCGTCGCTGAAGACGGCCTTCAACGAGGACCACATCCTCGCCACCACCCAGGCCATCTGCGAATACCGGCAGGCGCAGGGCACCGACGGGCCGCTCTACCTGGGCATCGACACGCACGCACTGTCGGAGCCCGCCCGCGTGTCGGCGCTGGAGGTGCTCGCCGCCAACGGGGTGCGGGTGCTGATCGACTCGCGCGACGGCTACACGCCCACGCCCGCCGTGTCGCACGCCATCCTCACCCACAACCGCGGCCGCACCACCGGCCTCGCCGACGGCGTCGTGATCACGCCGTCGCACAACCCGCCCTCCGACGGCGGCTTCAAGTACAACCCGCCGCACGGCGGCCCCGCCGACTCCGACGCCACCTCCTGGATCCAGGACCGGGCCAACCGCCTGCTGGCCGCCGGGCTCAAGAACGTCCCCCGGGTCAGCTACACCAAGGCGCTCGCCGAGGCCGGACGGCACGACTTCCTCGGCGCCTACGTCGACGACCTGCCCTCCGTCATCGACCTCGACGCCATCCGCGCCTCCGGCGTGCGCATCGGCGCCGACCCGCTCGGCGGCGCCGCCGTGGCCTACTGGGGGGAGATCGCCGAACGGCACCGGCTCGACCTCACCGTGGTCAACCCGCTCGTCGACCCCACCTGGCGCTTCATGACGCTCGACTGGGACGGCAAGATCCGCATGGACTGCTCCTCGCCGTACGCGATGGCGTCCCTCATCGCCGGGCGCGACGCGTACGACATCTCCACCGGCAACGACGCCGACTCCGACCGGCACGGGATCGTCACGCCCGACGGGCTGATGAACCCCAACCACTACCTCGCCGTCGCCATCTCCTACCTGTACGGGCACCGCGACGGCTGGCCCGGCGACGCCGGCGTCGGCAAGACGATGGTGAGCAGCGGCATCATCGACCGCGTCGCCGCGTCGCTCGGCAGGCGGCTGTACGAGGTGCCGGTGGGGTTCAAGTGGTTCGTGCCGGGGCTGCTCGACGGGTCGCTCGGGTTCGGCGGCGAGGAGAGCGCCGGGGCGTCGTTCCTGCGCCGCGACGGGTCGCCGTGGACCACGGACAAGGACGGGATCATCCTGGCGCTGCTCGCCTCGGAGATCCGCGCGGTCACCGGCAGGTCGCCGAGCGAGCACTACCGCGACCTCACCGCCGCCTACGGCGAGCCCGCCTACGCGCGGGTGGACGCGCCCGCCACCCGGGAGGAGAAGGCAGTGCTCGGCAAGCTGTCCGCCGACCAGGTGACGGCCTCCACCCTGGCCGGCGAGTCCATCACCGACGTGCAGACGGCCGCGCCGGGCAACGGGGCGAGCCTCGGCGGGGTGAAGGTGTCCACGGCCAGCGCCTGGTTCGCGGCCCGGCCGTCGGGGACCGAGGACGTGTACAAGATCTACGCCGAGTCCTTCAAGGGGCCCGACCACCTCGCCCAGGTCCAGGAGGAGGCCCGCTCCCTGGTCTCCGCCGCCCTGAACTGACCCACCCACCCCCGGCCCCAGACACGCGCCCCACCAGGAGACGGCCACCCCACGGAGGTCACGGGCCTACGGGAGGGGGTGGTCAGTGGCCGGGGAGGGCGGGGGTCACGGGAGTTGGCGGGTCGGTGGGGTGGGGACGCCGGTGCGGCTGAGGTCGGCGCGGCGGCCGGCGGCGACGCCGTCGCGGTAGCCGGTGCCGCTGGTGCGGGGGACGCTGAGGCGGACGCGCGGGTAGACGGCGGAGACGGCGCGGTCGACCTCGGCGCGGCGGTCGGCGAGGACCAGGGCGGTGCCGGCGACGGGCGACTCGTCCTCGGCGCGCCGTTCGGCCTCGCTCAGCAGCCGGTAGACCTCGTCGGTGAAGCCGAGCAGCCAGGAGCGGCGGTAGGCGCGGACGGCGTCGACCCCGTCGGGCAGCCGGACGCGGGCCAGCCCGGAGGCCATCTGGAGCAGCAGCGACGTGGCGAGCAGTTCGGCACGTTCCAGGTCGGCGGCGAAGCCGAAGACGTGCACCCGGTGCCCGCCGTCGCCGCGCCCGATGAGCAGCGGCCGGCAGCGCAGCGCCTGCGCGACGAGGCTGACGAGCCGGGCCTTCTCCCTGGCCCACGGCCCGGGCAGGGTGACGATGCGGTCGCCGGGCCGCCGGCGGGGCTGTTCGGGGTCGAGCGCGTCGATGCCGTACTTGGCCATGAGCGCCGTGGCCGCCGCCATGAACGTGGCCCGCTCGTGCTCGTTGTCCGTGCGCTCGGCCTTGGCCAGCAGTTTCCTGACCCGTTCGAGCGTCCGCTCGCGCACCCTGGCGCCCCCGTTCCGTTCAGGACTTGGTCAGCACCCGCCCGTCGTCGGCGATGGCGGGGAAGGCGCCGGTGTCGACGATGCCGTGCTGGTGGAACAGCGCCTCGATGAGGGCGTGGGCCCGCGGCTCCAGCTTCCACAGGGCACGATACTCGCGCGCGGTGGCGAGCGAGATGCCGATCTCCTGGGCGATGTCGACGGTGCGCGGGACGATGCCCTTGGCGATCTGCCGGTCCCAGTAGGCGCGGGCGGCCCGCATGAGCGCGGCCCGCTGGGCGGTGTCGACGACCTGGGGGGTGGCGTCGAGCACGTCGACGTCCTCGTCCTCCTCGTCGACGAGTTCGGCCAGGGCCGGGGGGAGTGCGGGGCGGGCGGGCACGGGCTGGTGGTCGGGGTCGGGCTCCCAGGGCACGCGGGGGGCGGCGTCGATGAGCGCGGAGGTGTTGTAGAGGGCGGCGATCTGGGCGAGCAGGGCTTCCTGGCGGGCCTGGTCGACGGCGAGGCCGGTGTGCTCGACGGCCTGGTCCATGGCCTTGTCGAGCTTGGCGAGGGCGGCGCGCATCTTGCGTTCGGAGCCGCCTGACTCGCGCAGCGCCTTGGCGCGCTTGGCGGCCAGGGCGACGCGGGTGAGCCTGCGGTGCGCGTCGACCTCGCTGGCGGTGCGGTCGCTGACCTCGGCCAGGCCGAGGCGGACGAGGAGCCGTTCGGGGGTGAGCCGCCAGTTGATGCGCCCGGTGCCGCGGATGCGGTGGCGTTCGATGGCCATGCCGCGCTCCCACAGCCAGGCGGCGACGAGCGGGGCGGCGAGCCGGAAGATCGCTTCGGGGAGGCTGCGCGCGTCCATGCTGGACAGCACGGCGGTCAGGCAGGTCAGCGCCCACACGGCGATGCCGTCGATGCCGGCGGAGTAGTTCTCGCGCATGTTGCGCCGGGCGCGTACGGCGGAGGTGATGATGGCGACTTCGATGAAGGCGAACAGCAGCAGCCGCAGCGGCCCGTCGAGGCCGAGGACGTCGCCGGAGAAGCGCCACATGCCCTGGGCCGAGACGCCGGTGGCGATGGACGCGGCGACGATGGTCAGCAGGTCCTCGATGGGGCGGGGGGCGACGTAGCGGGCGACGAGCCAGGCGGTGGCGCGCCAGACGACGCGCAGGACCAGGAAGGCCAGCCCCAGCCCGGCCAGCGTGAGAACGGCGATGACGGCGGTCGCGAGCGGCTTCTCTGTGATGAAGGCCGCTATTTCCTCGAATGTGGGCATCAGTCACTATCCGTGAGGCTCAGTCTCGGGCTCCAAACGACGAGATCATCGCAGAATGTCGCCATCTTGTACGCCAAACGCCGCCTGCCGCCCCGGTTTGCCCGTCTTTCCCCGTACGCCCCAGGAGCAGCACAAGAAGCGGGGTTCGTACCGGACAGCTACCTTCCGTGCCGTCGCGGGAGGCGGGGACCGCCGGACGAGGTGACCAGGACACTTGCGGCCGGCGGGGCGGAATCTCATCATCAGGTGAGATGAAATCTCGTCCTTTCGGAGGGCACCAGCCACCCGTCACGGATGGGACCATCTATCGAGGGATTTATCCCAACATGGTGTGATGTATCCCAGCAGGACGGATTTCGATGTCAGACTCAGAGTTCCCGCTCGTCCAGTTCATGCGCGACGGGTTCGACCCGGCGGCCGAACTCGCCCGCATCCGGACCGAGCACCCGGTCTTCCCGATGGAGATCCCGGGCGGCCAGACGGTCTACCTGGTGACGCGGTGGGACGACGTGCGTGGCGTCCTCGGCGACCACGAGCGCTTCAGCAACGACTTCGCCGGCGTCATCGGCCTGGGCTCCAACCAGGAGGACCCGGGCGGCCTCGGCTTCCGCGACCCGCCCGAGCACACGCGGCTGCGCAAGTACCTGACGCCCGAGTTCACCATGCGGCGGCTGCGCAGGCTGGAGCCGCGGATCGAGGCGATGGTCGAGGAGCACCTGGACCGGATGGCGGCCAAGGGCTCGCCGGTGGACCTGATGGAGGAGTTCGCGCTCCCCATCCCGTCGCTCGTCGTGTGCGAGCTGCTCGGCGTCCCGTACGAGGAGCGCGCCGACTTCGTCAAGCTCAGCACGGACCGGTTCGACTTCACCGCCGGGCCCGAGGCGTCGCTGCAGGCGATCAACGACGCGATGACGTACCTGGTCGACCTGGTCGCCCGTGAGCGGCAGAACCCCGGCGAGGGCCTGCTCGGCCAGCTGCTGCGCGAGCACGGCGACGAGCTCGACGACCGGACGCTCGCCAGCATGGCCGACGGCCTGCTGACCGGCGGCCACGACACGAGCACCAGCATGCTCGCGCTCGGCACCCTGTGGCTGCTGGAGAACCCCGAGCAGGCCGCCAAGGTGCGCGAGGTCGACGGCTACGTCAACGACGTCGTCGAGGAGCTGCTGCGCTACATGACGGTCGTGCAGGTGGCCTTCCCGCGCTTCGCCCGCGACGACCTGGAGCTGCACGGGCACCAGATCAAGAAGGGCGAGATGGTGCTGTGCTCGCTCGCCGCGGCCAACCGCGACCCGAACCTCGGCGACGACATGGACGAGGTGAAGCCGGGCCGCCCGACCGCGGGCTCGCACCTGGCGTTCGGGCACGGCATCCACCGCTGCATCGGCGCGCCGCTGGCCCAGATGGAGATGCGCATCGCCTTCCCGGCGCTGCTGCGCCGCTTCCCCGGGCTGCACGTGGCCGGGGAGATCCCGTGGCGCAAGCTGGCCATCGTCTACGGCGTGGAGAAGCTACCCGTCGCCTGGTAGAGGGGTTACGTTCGCGGTGTGAGCGATCCTGTCATCGACCTGACGGCGATCGGCGCCGTCGTGTTCGACACCGACGGCGTGGTCACCGACACCGCCCGGGGGCACGCGGCCGCCTGGAAGCACGTCTTCGACGCGTTCCTGCGCGGCCGCTGCGAGCCGTTCGACATCCGCGGCGACTACCTGCGCCACGTCGACGGGCGTCCGCGCCTCGACGGGGTGCGCACGTTCCTGGCCTCGCGCGGCATCACGCTGCCCGAGGGCGCGGCCGACGACCCGCCGGGCGCGCCGACCGTGCACGGGCTCGGCCTGGCCAAGGACCAGCTGTTCCTCGCCGAGGTGGACAAGTACGGCGTCGCCGCGTTCCCCGCCGCCGTGGCGCTGCTGCACGAGCTGCGCCGGCGCGGGGCCCGTACCGCCGGGGTGTCGGCCAGCCTGCACGGGCGCAGGCTGGTCGGGGCGGCGGGCGTGACGCACCTGTTCGACGTGCTGGTCGACGGGAGCGACGCGGCGCTGATGAACCTGCCGGGCAAGCCCGACCCGGCGCTGTTCCTGGAGGCGGTGCGCCGGCTGGCGCTGCCCGCGGTGCGGGCGGCGGTGGTGGAGGCGGCGCTGCCGGGGATCGAGGCGGCCCGCAGGGGCGGGTTCGGGCTGGTGGTGGCGGTAGACCGCGACGACTCCGGCCTCGCGCGGGACGTGGACGCGGTGGTGGCCGATCTCGGGGAGCTCACCGTGCGCGGGCGGGTTCTACCCTTGACGTCGTGACGGTGCTCATCGACCCGCCCAACTTCCCCGGGCCGCGCGGCCTGCTCTGGTCCCACCTGGTCAGCGACAGCTCGCTGGACGAGCTGCACGCCTTCGCGGTGCGGCTCGGCGTGCCCGGGCGCGCGTTCGACCGCGACCACTACGACGTGCCGGAGACGGCGCACGCGCACGCGGTGTCGCTCGGCGCGCATCCGGTCAGCTCGCGCGAGCTGCTGCACCGTCTCATCGCCTCGGGGCTGCGCCGCCGTAAGCCCCGCTGAGCTCGGCGAGCTCGCGCGCCATCGCGGCCCGCGCCCGCTCCTCCCACAGCTCCCGCGCGGCGGGCGTGCGATAGAGCTCCGGTACGGCCAGCAGCCGGCGCAGCACCTGGGCCCGGCCCCGCCTGAAGAGGTCGTCGGGCACATGCGCGTACTCCTGGCGGATCGCCCGCGCGTAGGCGGCGTAGCCGTCGCCGCCGAGGACGGCCAGGTCGGCGTCGCACAGCACCGCGCCGTCGCGGTCGCCGGCGGTGACGGCGTCGTGCGCGGCGGTCAGCCGGACCAGCCTGGCGACCTCGGCCACCCGCGACGGCGGCACGCCGCAGCGCGGCAGCCTGGCCTGGGCGAGCTGGGCGCTGCGCTCCTCGTCCCAGCCGGGCCGCCCGTCGTAGACGGCGTCGTGGAACCAGGCGGCCAGCCGCACCGCCACGGGGTCGGCGGCGGAGCCCTCCAGCAGGCCGACGGCGGACAGCACCGCGCGCAGGTGGGCCAGGTCGTGGTAGCGCCGGTGCGGCTCGCTCCAGCGGGCCACCAGCTCCGCCCCCACGGCGAGCGCCGCCCGCGACTCCCCCGCCACCCCGGCCCACGCCTTCAGCACGCCTCCACCCTAGAACCCCGCGGCGGGCCGCGGCTGACCCCGCCCCGCCTCAGCGCCGCCGCACCCGGACGCGCCACTCGCCGGGCCCCTCGCTCAGGTACGTGAAGCCGTAGTCGCCGTCGGCCAGCTGCCAGCACAGCAGGTTGAGGTCATGACCGGAGCGCAGCTCGACCGCCTCGTCGCGGCCGAGCCTGCGCAGCCGGTCGCGTACGGCGTCGGCAGCCGCGGCCTGGGGCAGCGCGTCCAGGTCGATCACCGGCCCCTCGGTGAGCGGGAACCAGCGGTGCGGCTGCGCGCCGAGCGCGGCGGTCGCGGCGGCCGGTCGGCCGAGCGCGGCCAGGACGCGTTCCTCGGTGGCGAAGTGGCGTCCGAGCTGGGTGAGCAGGTCGCGGGTGAGGGTCGCGAGCCGCGCCGGCGGGCAGGAGTCGGAGGCCGCCCGGGTGATCGCGTCGACGGCGGCGCGCAGCCGGGCGTGGTCGCGGGTCAGCCGTGACAGCGCGGGCGCGGCGCCGTAGGCGGGGAACAGCAGCCACTCCTCGTCCCTGATCTGCCGGATCACCTCGGCGCGCAGGTAGGCGGTCAGGGCGCGGGCCTCCCGCTCCGGGGAGCCGCCCCGGGCCGCCGCCGCGAGCAGGGCCCGGGCGCGGGCGGTGACCTGGGCCAGGAGTTGGGCGTGCTCGCCGGTGAGGGTGTGCGGGGTCTCGCCGTCCCTGGGGCGCGCGGCCGAGGTCCTGGCGTGCCGCCTCAGCTCCGCGGGCCGGCTCATCGGGCGACGCTCCGCTCGGTGGGGAGCCGCTGGCCCGGCACGCTGTCCGGGGTCAGCTCAGGCCGAGCCGGGAGGGCGGGCGGCTCCTCCGGCGCCGCCTCCGGGGCTTGTTCGGGCGGCGTGGCCCGTTCATGCTTGACGACCCGCACGCCGAGGCCGAGCCCCAGGGCGGCCAGCGCCAGGACCGTGCCCAGCACGGCGACGATGGCGATCATTTGTTCCTCCGATATCCGCCCCGTGCGGCCGGCGGGGCATCGATGGCCGGATCCTGCCGGTGTCCCGTACGCGCGCTCAGGGCCCGTACGTGCCCGCGTCGTGGCGCTCGCGCAGCCACCAGAAGCCGGCGGCCATGCCGGAGAACACCAGCCCGCCGACGCCCGACCCGCCCACCAGGGAGAGCACGCCGAGCCCCAGGCTGAGCAGGAGCGGCAGCGTGAAGGCGGACGTGACCGGGTCGCCGGACGGGGCGTCGTCCTCGAGAAGCCGGGCGTCGGTCGAGAAGTCCCGCGCGAAAGCCGGATCGTCGGCCAGCAGCCGGCACTGGATCTCCCGCAGCGCTTCGCGATCTCGATCACTGAGCACGATACCTCCCCAGGACGCATTTGCATCGTAACACGATAGAAATCAGGTGAACATGGGCGGTCTTTCATCACGTTGACCTGGACTGACGCGTCGGCGCTGCGCCGCACGTCACCTCGTGACGCGATAGACTTGCCTGGTGTCCGACCATGAGAGCCCGCCCCTGACCAAGCAGGACTTCGAGGCGCTGGCCCGCTTCCGCTTCGGGATCCGCAGCTACCTGCGCTTCAGCGAGGAGACGGTGCGCGCCGACGGCCTCACCCCGCAGCAATACCAGCTGCTGCTGGCGCTGAAGGGCTTCCCCGGGCGGGAGTGGGCGACCGTGCGCGAGCTCGCCGACCGGCTCCAGCTCCGCCACCACAGCGTCGTCGAGCTGGTCAACCGGGCCCAGTCGCAGGGCCTGGTCAAGCGGGAGGCCCACCCCGACGACGGCCGCGCCGTGCGCGTCCTGGTGACGCCGGAGGGCGAGCAGGTGCTGACCCGCCTGAGCGCCCTGCACCGCGACGAGCTGCGCCGCATGCACACCGTGCTGACCCTGCCCGTCTGGACCAGCACCGGCTGACGGCCCCCGGCCCGCCGCCCGCCCGGGTCAGCGGCGGCGCCGGGCGGCCGCCGCGCGGATGGCCTCGGCGTACGGCTCGTCGGCCGCGCGCGTGGCGGGCGGCAGGTCGGCGTACGGGACGAGCGCCGGATGGCCGGGATCGCGCGTGCTCATCCACGCCGACCAGGCGTCGTGGACGTCCTCGGCGCTCACCGCCTCGCCCTTGGCCCGCAGCAGCACCGCGTACAGGACGAACAGGCCGGTGGCGTCGTCCGGCGGGGCGGCTCCGGCGGGCAGCAGGCTCCGGATGAGGCGCGCGTCCGCGTCCAGGTAGGTCATGCCAGGAGTCTGCCCGCCATCAGCAGCAGATGCAGCAGCACGAACACGCCGGGCACGATCCGCTCGGTGCTGCCGAGGTCGGCGTAGCGGCTCCGCAGCGGCCCGGTCCGGCTGGCCAGCAGCGCCTGCCACTCGCTGCCGAACGGCTGCACGGGCAGTTGCAGCTCGATCTCGTTGATGACGGCGAACTTGGCCCGGTTGAGATCGCGGTAGCTGCGCAACTGCACCCACCAGGTGCCCGACAGCACCACTCCGACCAGCGCGAACACCACCGGGACCGGCCACGGCCTGACGCCGGTGAACAGCGACAGCGCGGCGACCGACAGCAGCGTGCTCTGGACGGACAGGAAGAAGGCGTTGGCCAGGGTGCGCCGGGCCGAGACCCGGTCGGCCATCTCCACCGCGACCTTGTAGAGCTCGATCACGGGAGCCAGGTCGTTGCCGGGGGCGGACATCCTCGATCACCTCAGTCGTTGGAGCGCGTAGGCCAGCAGGTGGTGGGTGGCCGCCGGGCCGCCGATGGCGATCCGGCTGACCAGCAGGGTCCTGGCGCCGTCCCCGGAGTTGGGCGAGCCGGGGGCCATCCTCGCCCAGGCGTGCCTGATGTGGGTCGCCAGATAGCGGGTGTCGCTGCCGGTGTCGGCGAGGACGACGACGCGGTGGACGGGGTAGCGGTCGATGACGCGCTGGAGTTCGTAGCCGGTGCCGACGTTCTCCTTCTGGAAGCCCGACAGGTCGATGACGACGAGGTCGGCGAGCTCCAGCAGGGTGTCGACGGCGCGTTTCCAGTAGCTCCCGTGGCACAGGTAGGCGGACATGGGGTAGCTGCCCTTGCGGTCCCAGACGCGCACGCCCTTGCCGCCGGTGCCCCTGATGGTGCGGAACCCGCTGGGCAGCGGCTCGGTGGACCGCGCGCCGAGCGCCCGCAGCATGCGCCGGTCGGAGGTGATGAACAGGTTCTTGAGCGTCCCGGTGCGCCGCGCCCGGGCCAGCTCGGAGTAGCTCACGGAGGCGGCGCTGCGCAGCAGGTGCACGTGCCCGCAGCGGCGGAAGGCCCCTTTGACGAAGTCGCGCACCCGTAACTCGTTCTCGAACAGCCGGAAGTAGGCGATGTCCAGCGGGGGCCGGCCGAAGACGCTGCGCTCGGCGGTGACCTTGGGCAGGCCGAAGGTGATGCTCGGGGGCGGATCGTAGTAGGTGATCCTCAGTTCGGGGATGACCGGCGCCCGGTACTGGGCCGGGGTGGCGGTGGCGGGCGGCATCAGCGCGGCGAAGGCCGGGTCCTGGGAGAGCCTGCGCACCTGCCAGGCCAGCAGTTGCCGGCGCGTGACGTCGACGGCGACGACGACGAGCACGGCCAGCCCGACCCCGCCGGCCAGGCCGGCGACCCAGATCGCCTCCTCGGCGCGCGGGCCCATCCGCTCGGGCGTGAGCTGGGTGCCCAGCGCGACGATCACCAGCGGGAACACCACCCACGGCACGGCCAGCAGCGCGACGTTGCCCACCGTGGTGCGGCCGGGACGCGACTGGCGCAGGGCGGCGCCGTGCTGGGCCGTGGGCGGCAGCAGCAGCGCCTTGACCGGATCGCGCGCCTGCCGCCGCTGCGACAGCGCGATCTGCCAGCGGACCACGCTCGCGGCCAGCGCGACCGTGAACAGCGCGGAGATCACGCCGGTGCCGCCGGCCAGCCAGGGGAAGAGCTCGAAGTCGCGCGGGATCCGCACGACGACGGTCACGGCGGGGATCCGGCCGCTCATGTAGGAGGAGACCAGCCAGGCGATGCCGCCGGTGTAGAGGGCGCCGATCAGGTTGCCGCGTACGGCCTGCGCCTCCGCCGCCGGGTCGAGCCGATAGCGCATGCTCCGCCTCCGTCCGCGCCGCGTGCGGCCGCCCGAGACCCCCCGGCAATGGCAGCCATCCTGAATGGAACGCCACCGGCTCCGCCCCAGTCAACGCATATATGTGGCCCCGCCTGTCACACAGGTGGATATATCCCCCACCGGGGGAAACGGAGGACGCGGGAACCCCCGGCTGCGGGGTCAGCCGGCCTGCGAGCGGGCGCGGCGGGCGTAGGCGCGGGCGGCGCGGGCACGGTCGCCGCAGCGGACGGAGCACCAGTGGCGGCGGCCGCGGCTCAGCAGGAAGCGGTTGCAGGGCGCGGCCCCGCACGAGCTGAGGCGGCCGGCGTCCGGGCCGGTGAGGAGGTCGGCCGCGTCGGCCGCGAGAGCCGCGAGCGCGCGGTCGAGGATCTCGTTGACCGGGCACGGCGCCGCGCGGTACGGGCCGCGCCGGTCGTCCCAGTACAGCAGGGCCGCCGTGGGCGCCCCGCTCAGCGCGTCGTTGACGGCCGACAGCGCCGCGGGCAGGGCGGGCACCCCGGCCACGCGGGCGGCGAACAGCGACCTGACGTGCTCGCGCAGCGAGCGCAGCTGCGTCGCGCACATCTCCCGCACCCCGGCGTCGGCCGGAGCCAGGCCGCGCTCGGCCAGCCACCGGTTCGCCGCCTCCGGGGTGCCGAGAAGGTCGACGAACCGCCCTCCGGGCAGCGCGACGGCGCTGTTGGCGAAGTCGAGGGCGAGGTGGTCCGCCGCTCCCGGCGCGGGCGGCAGCAAAGGCTCGGCACTCATGGCTCTCATGGTACGGCTTGCGCTCATCCGTGAGACACCGCTACCGTCCTTCACGGATAAACGACTTCCCATCCGTGAGGAACTTGCGATGACCACTACCCATGTCCGCGTCCTCGGCGGCCCGACCGCCCTGTTCGAGTACGGCGGCCTGCGCTTCCTGACCGACCCGACCTTCGACGCCCCCCGCGACTACCCCGTGCCGCGCGGCCGGCTGACCAAGACGGCCCCCTCCGCCGCCGCCCCGGCCGACCTGGGCCGGATCGACGTGGTCCTGCTCTCCCACGACGAGCACCCCGACAACCTGGACGTCTCCGGCCGGGCGCTGCTCGCCGGCGTCCCCCTGACCCTCACCACGCCCGGAGGCGGCCAGCGCCTGGGCGGCGGGGCCAGGGGGCTGGCCGACTGGGAGGCGGTCGAGCTGGAGCGCCCCGGCGGCGGCACGGTCACGGTCACCGGCGTGCCCGCCGTCCACGGGCCCGGCGCCCGCGAGGACGTCGAGCCGTTCACCGGGCAGGTCGTCGGGTTCGTCCTGACCGGGGAGGGCCTGCCCACCGTCTACGTCAGCGGCGACAACGCCTCGCTCGAACTCGTCGAGCGGATCGCCGAGCGCTTCGGCCCGGTGGACACCGCCGTGCTCTTCGCCGGGGCTCCCCGCTTCGACGTCCTCTTCGGCGGCGCGCCGATCGTCCTCGACAGCGCCCAGGCCGCCGCGGCCGCCAGGATCCTCGGCGCCCGCCAGGTGGTCCCCGTCCACTACGACAGCTGGGCGCACTTCACCGAGGGCCGCGACGAGCTGGTGGCCGCCTTCACCGCCGCCGGGCTGCTCGACCGCCTGGACCTGGGCGAGCGGGGCTGACTTCGCGGACGGCTCCCGCACCGCGTCCGTCCTGACCGGGGGGCGGTCCGGGGTCAGCGGGCGGGGAACAGCGCGTCCGCGAGGGAACGGCCGGGCCGGACCGCCGGGGGGATGGCGAAGACGGCGCTGCCGGTGTGCTGGATGAAGGCGTTGAGCCGGTCGCCGGCGTCGGCCATCTTGCGCTGGGCGCGGACGAAGTCGCCAGGGTCCCGCAGGTAGGCGCAGAACAGGGTGCCGGTGTCGTAGCTGTTGTGCCCGGCCCCGGCGTGGTCGTGCAGCGGGTCGTCGTGGCTGTGGCCGGGTTTGTCGCCCCCGGGGTGCTCGTGGCCGGCGTCCGGCGCGGGCGGCGACTGGAAGGCGTAGTCGTAGTTGTACGAGCGCCGCAGCATGGGGATGCCGTGGACCAGGGCCACGTGGGAGTCGGCCGGGATGAGGGGTTGGCCGTCGGGCCCCTTCTTGCCGAAGTCCGCGGGGGTGAACTCGTGGCCGCCGCTGAGCGGGGCGCCGTTGTCGCGGCGGCGGCCGATGGACCGGTCCTGCTTGTCGGCGGTGGAGGTGTCCCAGGTGGGCAGGTCCATCCGGATCTTGCGGAAGACCAGGTAGGTGCCGCCGGTGAACCAGGACGGCTCGTCCGGCGCGGTGACCCGTACGGCGTCGTCGAAGGCGGCGGTGCCCGGCCTGGGGTTGGCGGTGCCGTCCTTGTGCCCGAACAGGTTGCGCGGGGTGGCGTCGCCGAACCGGCCGAGGAAGCCCTGCTGGCTCCAGCGCAGCCGGGCGAGGCCGGGGGCGCGGCCGCGCAGGGCGCGGAAGGCGTGGCTGATGCTCTGCGGGTCGTCGCCGCAGATCTGCACGAACAGCTCGCCGCCGCTCCAGGCGGGCTGGAGCTGGTCGGTGGAGAAGGCCGGCAGCCGGCGCAGGTGCCGGGGCCGCTCCTTCTTACGGCCGATCCTGCCGAACAGCTCGGGTCCGAGGCCGAACGTCACGGTCAGCCGGGAGGGCGGCAGGCCGTCGGCGATGCCGGTGTCGGCGGGCATGCCGGGGCGGCTGGACGGGAGCGGCCCGGCGGGGCGGCCCCGCATGAGCCGTTCGGCGGCGGCGCTCCAGTGCTCCATGAGGCGCTGGAAGTTGGCGGCGATCTGCTTGGTGGGCAGAGGCTTGCCCTTGGGGTCGGCGCTCTCGAGGTCGAAGGCGGCGAAGCAGGCGTAGAGCTGCTGGGGCGTGGCGATGCCGGGCTGCTGCGTCTCGTGACGCCGCTCCGGGGCCGCCTGCCTCGGCGGGGTGGCCGGCGCGTCGTCTCCCGTGAGGGCCAGTGCCCCGCTCGCGCCCGCGGTCGCCACGAGCGAGGTGACCAGGGTGCGCCGGGAGAAGGCAGGCGTGGACGAACTGGGCATGGGTGTCCTCCAAGGCGAAGGGGGTCATAACCTTCAGGTAGCCTGAAGCCTAGGCGGCGGCACCGTCGCCCCTCTCCCCGGCCCCGCCCATGACCGTCCGAAACTCCAGGAAACGGCCCACACCCACATGAACCAGGCAGAGCACCCCGACCGGCTGGAGCGGGGACACCCGTTCCGGCAGTGGAAGACGTGGCGGATCCCCGGCACCGAGCTGACCCTCACCGGCTACTCCCGGGCGAACGACAAGACGTTCTTCCACATCCCCGAACTGCGGTGCTGCCTCGACGCGGGCCTGTGCGAGGGGCGGCGGCCGGACACGGTCTTCCTCACCCACACCCACCACGACCACGCCAAGGACCTCGACCACCTGGCCGCCAACCCCTCCGGCGTGGACGTCTACCTGCCCGCCGAGGCGGTGCCGTACGCGGAGTCCTACATCCGCGCCTCCGCCGAGCTCAACCACGGGGCCGGGTTCGACCCCGCCCTGGCCGGGGGCCACCGCCTGCACGGCGTGGCCGGGGGCGACGAGTTCGGCTTCGGGCGCCGGGGACACCGGGTGCGCGTGGTGGAGTGCGAGCACAAGGTGCCCTGCGTCGGTTACGCCTTCTCGGAGCGGGTCAAGGCGCTGCGGCCGGAGTACGAGGAGCTGCGGCGGTCACTGGCGGAGCGGGGCAGGGGCGCCGAGTTCGGGCGCCTGATGGCGCGCGAACGCGAGAAGGGCGTCGAGGTCGACGCCCTGACCACCCGGCCGCTCTTCGCCTATCTGGGTGACACGCACGTGCGCGTCTTCGAGCGCAACCCCTGGCTGCTCGACTACCCGGTCGTCATCACCGAGTGCACCTTCCTGGAGGACGGCGAGCTGGAGCGCGCGGACCGGGTCGGGCACACGGTGTGGAGCCGGCTGCGCCCGATCGTCGAGGCGAACCCGCGTACGCTGTTCGTCCTGATCCACTTCAGCCTGCGCCACTCCGACCGGGAGGTGCTGGAGTTCTTCCGGCGGCAGCGGGAGCGGCCCGGCGCCTCGCGGCCGGACAACGTCCTGCTGTGGGTCCACCCGGACAGCCATCTGCCGGAGCAGCACCAGCACCGCCGCTGACCGTCAGCCGGGGCCGACACCCAGGGCCCGGCGGTGGGTGGCGGGGTCGGCCAGGACGTCGAGCATGGCGCGGGCGAGATCGCCGCGCGGCAGGCTCCAGCCGCGGACGCCGGTGGCGCACGCTCGTCCTCCTCAGCCCCGCCCGCCGCCGGTCCCGCCCCCGGCGTGCTCACCGAGGGCGGCGGGGGTGCGGCGAGGCGGCGGCCAGGAGGGCGCGGCCGGCGTCGGTGAGCTCGTGCGTGGCCGTACGGCCGGCCCGGCTGCTGTCGATCAGCCCGGCGTCGCGCAGGACCGTCAGGTGCTCGCTGGCCGTCGGGGCGGTCACGCCCACCAGCCCGGCCACCACGCCCGTCTGCAACGGGGTGACGAGCGCGGCCAGGATGCCCGCCCGGGTCGTCCCCAGCAGCCGGTCGAGGGATCGCGGCGTGGCCGGCGCCGCCCACAGGTAACGCCCGGACGCCGGGTAGTAGATCGCCGGGGCCCAGTGGGCGGAGGTGGCGCACTGCACCCGGTCCGTGATGAACAGCGACGGGACGAGGATGAGCCCGTCCGGGCAGTCGACGTCGACGTCGACTGCCGACGCGACGGTGACGGTGTCGCCCTCCAGCGCCGTCGAGTGGTGCAGGCGCGGAAGGACCTCGCGCAGCCCCTCGCGGTTGACCTGGAGGGCCCGGTCCAGCATCTCGGCCCGCAGCGCCTGCCGCATGGACGGCCATTCCGGCTCCACGGCCGCCTTCCAGAGGCGGCGCACCGCGCCGGCGGCCTCCGCCCTGACCCGGCCGGGGTCGCCGAGCAGCCGTCGGCCCAGTCCGGCCTCCCGCCCGATCGCGGCGTCGGCGAGCTCGGCGCGGACCTGGTCCAGCGGGGTGGCGAGGAGGGCGGCCACGCACTCCTCGAACGACGGCTCGCTGGACATCGGCGACGGGTCGAGGAAGTCGGGCCGGTACGCGCCGTCGGCCATGAAGATCGTGAGCGCGCCCAGGTCCAGCCCCGACAGGCGGTCGCGGCGACGGCGCAGCCACGGGTGGAACATCGGGTGACGCCGCGGCTCGGTCAGGAGCCGGGCGAGGCTGACCACCTCGTGGATCGGCGACATCGCCCACCGCACGCCCGCGGCCCCGGCGCCCAGTCGGTAGCGGATCATCTCCCCATTGTCGGCCACACCATTAGGCCAGGGCCGAAGTGAGCGCGAGCGGGCCGCGGAGTCACGAGACTCGGGGTCATGACGGAGACGAAGCCGACACCGGCGCGAACGATCCGGCTGGGCCCCGGCGGATCGGTCATCGAGGTCCTCGCCACCCCGGCGGAGACCGGCGGGACCGTGAGCCTCTACAGGTGGCGCATGTCGCCCTCCAGCCGGGGCCCTTCCCCGCACTTCCACACGACCTTCAGCGAGACCTTCGTCGTCGAAGAAGGCGAGGTCGGCTACTTCGACGGGCGGGCCTGGCGGACCCTGCGGGCCGGGGACACCGCGCACGCCGCGGCGGGCGCCGTGCACGCGATCCGGAAGGACCGCCCCGAGCCCGCCACCCTCCTCATGGCCCTCTCACCGGGCGTGCCCCGGGAGGAGTACTTCGCGCAGCTCGCCACCGTGACCGAGCGCGACCAGGGCAGGCTCCACGAAGCCCACGACAACCATTTCGCCGGCCTTGACCTTGACGAGAACCAGGAAGACAGCTGATGACGAGCAACGACCTGCGCGGCGCCCTCAAGGGGCGCGTGCTTTTGCCCGGTGACGACGGCTTCGACCAGGCTGCCGCCGCGTGGAACCTGACCGTCGGGCAGCCGGTGGCCGCCGTGGTGGAGGCCGCGGACGCCGGCGACGTGGCGGCGCTCGTCCGCTACGCGCGCCGGGCGGGCCTGACGGTGACCGCGCAGCCGAGCGGCCACGGCGCCTCGGGTGACGTGGAAGGCGTGATCCTGCTGCGTACCGGCCGGTTGAACGACGTGGAGGTGCGCGCGGAGGAGCGCGTGGCCCGGGTGGGCGCGGGCGCGAAGTGGGGGCAGGTGCTGGCGGCGGCCGGCCCGCTGGGGCTGGCCGGCCTGGCCGGCAGCGCGCCCGGGGTCAGCGTGACCGGCTACACCCTGGGCGGCGGGATCGGCTGGTTCAGCCGCGCGTACGGCTTCGCCTCCGACAGCGTGCGCGCCCTCGACGTCGTGGACGCCGACGGCGAGCCGGGCCGGGTGACCGCCGAGTCCGACCCCGACCTGTTCTGGGCGCTGCGCGGCGGTGGCGGGGACTTCGCGATGGTGACCGCCGTCGAGCTGGAGCTGTATCCCGTGCCGGTCCTGTACGGCGGGCGCGTGATCTGGCCGGAGCACCGGACCGGCGAGGTGTACGACGCGTTCCTGGAGATCACCGCCGAGGCGCCGCGCGAGCTCAGCGTCTGGATCAACCGGTTCCAGCCGCCCGGCGCGCCGCCGATGGTGACGCTGGACCTGGCCTACCTGGGTGAGGCGGCCCGGGCCGAGGACCTGCTGGCGCGCCTCGGCAAGATCGAGGGCGCGCTCTCCGACAGCCGGGGCGTCGTCCCCCTTGCCGAGCTGGGCGGCATCACCGCCGAGCCGACCGACCCGGCCCCGTCCATCGCCCGGGCGGAGCTGCTCACCGGCCTGGACGCGGACGCGGTGGAGCGCCTGCTGGCCAAGCCGGTCGAACCGCTCATCAACGTGCAGATCAGGCACCTGGGCGGGGCGCTCGCCGAGCCGGGCGGCGGCGCCGGTGCGAGCGGCGCGCTGACCGAGCCGTACCTGCTCGGGCTGCTGGGGCTCGGGCTGCCGCACGCGGCCGACGCGACGCGCGCCAAGCAGGCCGAGGTCGTGGCCGGCCTGGAGAGCCGCGTCAGCGGACGCAAGCCGTACACCATGCTCTCCCCCGGCGACACGGCGGCGCAGTCCTTCTCCGCCGGGACGCTCGCGCGGCTGCGGGAGATCAAGCGGGCCCGTGACCCGCACCACGTGTTCCGCGCGAACTACCCGGTGCTCGGGTAGTTCGGGCGGGCCAAGCGCTGGAGCTGGCCGGTGTGCACGTCGCTCACCCATTCCCAGCCGGGCTCGGCCGACGGCCCGATCCGGGGGTCACTCGGCTCATGGCCGTCCCGCAGGGCGTGCACGTACGCCCGGTCCAGGGTGATCCGGGCGCGGACCTGGCCCGCTCCGCCGGCGGAGCCGTGACCGGGGACGACGACGCCCGCGTCGCCCGCCACCTCCTCCAGCAGCCGCAGCGCCTCCAGGTAGTCCTCGACCGGGTCGGCGGCGTCCAGGTCGAGCATCGGGACCAGGACGTCGGAGAGCATGTCGCCGGCGACGAGAACCCCGCGTTCCTCGATCAGCAGCGCCGCGTGGCCCGGCGCGTGCGCCCGGTGCTCGACGATCCGGACCCGGGGACCGTCCCAGGGGACGTACGCGGTCCCGGCGGGCAGGCCGGTGATGTCGCCGAGCAGGTCGAGCGGCACCTGCCCGGCGACCTCCGTCCCGATCAGGTGGTCGGCGACGCGGGCCTTCGCGTCCGGGTCCGCGAGCTGGTCGCGGACGGCGGCCGCGCAGCGCGCCGTGCCGTGGCGGGGCGCCTGGCCGAGCCGGGGGTGCCAGAGCAGGTGATCCCAGTCGGGATGGGTGGAGAACCCCGCCACGACGGGCTGTCCCAGCTCGTGCAGGTCGTCCGCGAGGCAGCCGAGCTCGGCGCCGGTCACGCCGGGGTCGATGAGCAGCACCCCGGCCGCGCCCCGCACGACGACGGCGTTGGTCCGCACGAACATGCTCTGGTGGATCAGCACCCCCTCGGCGACCTGCGTCAGCATGGCCACGCCCGGCGGTCCGCGGTCGTCGTGCGGTGCCGGGGCGCCTGCCCGGGCTCGGTGCCGTTCATCCGCCGCCTCCTGCGATGGGTACTGAGATGCCGAAGAGAGCCGTGCCCCGCCAGGTCACACAGCCTGGCCGGACGGGGCGCCCGCCGGTAGGGTCCGATCCTATGGGGCGTTCGAGAACCGGTTCCGGCCTGGCCGAGGACCTGCTCATCGAGCTGGACCGCGACGCCGGGGTGCCGCTGCACCGGCAGATCGAGACGTCCATCCGCGCGGGCATCCGGGCCGGCCGGCTGCGGGCGGGCGCCTCGCTGCCGCCCTCCCGCACCCTGGCGGCCGGGCTCGGCGTTTCCCGTGGCGTGGTCGTGGAGGCCTACCAGCAGCTCGTCGCCGAGGGCTACCTCGCCAGCCGGTCGGGCGGCTACACGCAGGTCGCCGCGTCGATGCCGCCGGTGGCCGCCGGCGCGGGCCCCGCGACCCCGGCGGCGCACGGCCCCGGCTTCCGGGTCGACTTCGGGTACGGGCGCACCGACGTGTCGCAGTTCCCCCGGGCCGCCTGGCTGCGCTCGGTCCGCGCCGTGCTCACCGCCACGCCCAACGACAGGTTCGCCTACCTCGACGGTCGTGGCGTGCCGGAGCTGCACACGGCCCTGTGCGACTACCTCAACCGGGTGCGCGGCACCTCCGCCGCGCCGGGCCACGTGGTCGTCTGCGGCGGCTACGGGCAGGGCATCGCGCTGCTGATCCAGGTGCTCGTCCAGCACGGCGCCAGGCGGATCGCCCTGGAGGACCCCTCGTCCAACGACGACGCCCTGGTGCTGGCCCGCGCCGCCGGTCTGGAGGTGGTCGGCGTCCCGGTGGGCCCGGACGGCGTCGAGGTCGGCGCGCTCCACCGGGCCGACGCCGACGCGGTCGTGCTCACGCCGTCGCACCAGTGGCCCACCGGCGGAGTGCTGTCGGCCCCGGCGCGGGCGGAGGTGATCCGCTGGGCGAAGCGGCGCGGCGCGCTCGTGATCGAGGACGACTACGACGCCGAGTACCGTTACGACCGCTCGCCGGTCGGCGCCATGCAGGGCCTGGCGCCCGATCACGTCGTCTACTGCGGCACCGCCAGCAAGACGCTCGCGCCCGGGTTGCGGCTCGGCTGGCTGGTCGTGCCCGCCCGGCTGGTGGGCGACGTCGCCGCGGCGAAGGTGCTCGCCGACCGGGGGTCGCCGGTGATCGACCAGCTGACGTTCGCCGACTTCCTGGCGCGCGGGGAGTTCGACCGCCACCTGCGCCGGATGCGCCCGGTCTACCGCCGCCGCCGTGACGCGCTGCTGGACGCCCTGCGCACCCAGCTGCCCGAGCTGCGACCGGCCGGGATCGCCGCCGGGCAGCACGTGGTCGCCTGGCTTCCGCCCGGCCTCGACGAGGCGGAGGTGGTGGCCGCCGCCGCCCGGCGCGGGCTCGGCATCCACGGCGTCGGCCCGTACCGGATCACCGGCGCCGGGCCGGGGGGCCTGATCTTCGGCTACGCCATCCTCAGCGAGGCCGCCATCGCCGAGGGGGTCGCGCTGCTCGCGTCGGCCGTGCGCGAGGTACGGGGACGCTGACGCCGTCAGCATGCCGGGCGGATGTTCTGGTTCAGGTGGAACACGTTGGCCGGGTCGTAGGCGGTCTTGAGCTCGGTCAGCCGGGCCAGTTTCGCGGCCGGGTACGCCCGCCGCACGCCGCTCTGCCCCTCGGCCAGCTCGTCGGCCGTCAGCGAGTTGACGTACACCCCGCTCGCGTACGGTTCGAGCGACGCCCCGGCGGCGCGGGCGGCGCCCATCCTGGCGTCGTCCTCGGCCGGGTCGGTCCAGCGGGACCCGGCCCCGAACTCGAACATCGTGCCCCGGTGGCTGAACGCCGCGTCCGCCTCGGGGACGTCGGCGATCGCGCCGCCGTGCGCCTGCAGGCCGACACCCGGCAGGTACGGGTCCGCGCTCAGGTCGGCGCCGCCGCGCAGCAGGAACGCCTCGATCGCCGCGGTGGGGAATCGCCGCAGGTAGTGCGCCTTGGCGTAGCGGCGGTAGGCGTGGCCGCCGGTGGAGTCGTCGCGCCGCTGGAGTTCGAGGTAGGACGGGGTGGTGACGCGTGAGGCGACGGGACGCCCGAGCGCCCGCATCGCGGGGAGCAGCCGGCGGCCCTCGTCCGGGTCGCCGACCCACACGAACCCGGCCGTGGCGATCGGGCCCTCCGGGCCGCTGCCGACGCCGGCGGTGAACGTCGCCTGCCGGGGCGCGACGGCGTTCAGGTCACGCCAGCCCTCGAGGACCGGGACGGCGTCCTCGGCGCGGAAGTCGAACTCGGCGACCAGCGTCCGCGTGCCCGTGTGATGCAGCCGGAACTCGAACTCGGTGACGACGCCGAAGTTGCCGCCGCCGCCGCGCAGGCCCCAAAACAGGTCGGGATTCTCGGCACGGCTGGCGGTCACCACGTCCCCCTCGGCGGTGACCATCGTGTACGAGATGACGTTGTCGCAGGCCAGGCCGTACTGGCGGGCCAGCCAGCCCATGCCGCCGCCGAGCGTGAGCCCGCCGACGCCGGTGTGCGAGACGTTGCCGGCGGTGGTGGCCAGGCCGTACGCCTGGGACGCTCGGTCCAGCGCGCCGAGCAGCGCGCCGCCCTGCACCCGGGCCCGGCGGCGGGCCGGGTCGATCCGCACGCCGCCCATGGGCGTCAGGTCGATCATGAGTCCGCCGTCGGGGACGGCGAAGCCGGCGGCGTTGTGGCCGCCGCAGCGCACGCCGATCTCCAGGTCCAGCTCCCGCGCCAGCCGCACGGCGGCGACCACGTCGGCGACGCCCGCCGCGCGGACGATCATCCGGGGCCGCCGGTCGACCATGGCGTTCCAGACGGTGCGGGCGCTGTCGTAACCGGCGTCGCCGGGGGTGAGGAGCCGGCCGTCGAAGCGAGTCGCTGTCGTTGTCATGCCCTGAGCGTGACACCGATCGGTACCCTCGATAAGGGCCGATCGTGCAGCCGCCCGGAGGACCAATTCCGTCCCGTATCTGGAATGCTGGCGGCGTGGTGGATGACCGGGTGATGAACGTGGTGGCGGCGGCCGTCGTCGAGCGGGGGCGCTTGCTCGTCGTCAGCAAGAAGGCCGCGCCGGAGGTGTTCTACCTGCCGGGAGGCAAGCCCGAGGCGGGAGAGAGCCCGGAGGAGACCCTGGTCCGGGAGCTGGACGAGGAGCTCGGCGTCGCGCCGCGCGACCTGGACCTGCTCGGCCGGGTGGAGGACGTGGCCGCGCTCGAGGGCGTGCCGATGCGCATGACCGTGTTCACGGCCGCGCTGACCGGACGCCCGAGGCCCGCGGCCGAGCTGGCCGCGCTGGGGTGGACCGACGGGCGCGACGGCTACGCGCCCCGCCTGGCCCCGGCGGTCCGTGACCACGTGCTTCCCCTGCTCGTCCGGGCCGGGGCCCTCGCCCTGGACGGACCCTAGACCGGCCCCCGGTCCTTCAGGGGCTGGCCACCAGGCCGGCCAGACCGGCGCGGGCGCGAGACTGCTCCGCGAGGTCGCCCACCTCGACGGCCGCGTCGAGCGCGTCCCGGTAGAGACGCCGCGCCCGGCCGGCCTCGCCGAGCGCCAGTGCGGCCGTGGCCAGGCCGTTGAGGGCCTTGGCCTCGCCGCGCCGGTAGCCGAAACGGCGGTACAGCTCCAGGGCGTCGCCGTGGTGCGCACCCGACTCCGCCGGCCGGCCGAGCCGCAGGCAGGCGGTGCCGAGGTGGTGCAGGGCGTCGGCCTCGCCGCCCCGGCTGCCGATGGCGCGGAAGATCTCCAGCGCCTCGCGGTGCAGGGCGTCCGCCTCGGCGAAGCGGCCCTGCCGTTCCTGGGCGACGCCGAGGTAGTCCGTGGTCACCGCCTCGCCGAAGCGGTCGCCGAGCTCGCGGAACAGCTCCAGCCCCCGGCGCAGCGCGGCGAGCGCGCCCTCGTGGTCGCCGGTCGCGGCCCGTACGTCGCCCAGGCCGGTCAGCGCCCGCGCCTGGCCGCGGCGGTCGTCGGCGGCCCGGCAGGCGGTCAGGGCCCGGTCGAAGTGCTCCGCCGCGAGCCGGTGGTCGCCCTGCAGGTGGTGCACCCAGCCGAGGTCGGTCAGCGCCCGGCCCTCACCGGCGGGGTCCGCGAGCCGCCGGGCCGCCTCCAGCGCCTTGCCGTACAGGGTGCGGGCGTCGTCGTGCAGCGCGTGGTCGTACAGGTAGCGGTAGAGGGTCGTGGCCAGCGCGCCTGTGTGGGCCGGCCAGTCGGTGTCGCAGGCGTGCGCGGCGGTCCGTACGAGATTGCCGCGTTCGGCGTCGAGCCAGGCGAGCGCTTCGGCGGCGTCGCGGAAGCGCGCCGCCGGGCGGCCGGTCCTCGGCCGCCGGTGCGCACTGTCGGGATAGAGCAGGTCCATGGCGGCGGAGGCGGTGCACAGGTGGTGGTCGAGCAGCCGGGTCATGGCGGCGTGGCGTTCGGCGGGCGGCTCCTCGGCGGCGGTGTCGTGGGCGTACTGGCGCAGCAGGTCGTGGAAGCGGTAGCGGCCCGGCTCGTGCTGCTGGAGCATGTGCGTGTCGAGCAGCGACTCCAGCGTGTCCTCGGCGTCGGCGACGTCGAGCCCGGCCAGCGCGGCGGCGGCGGACGGGGTGACGTCGCGGCCGGGGTGGAGGCCGAGCAGGCGGAACAGGTGGCGCTCGGTGTCGTCGAGCTGCTGGTAGGACAGGGCGAACGCGGCCGCCACGCCGCGCTCGGCGGTGGCCAGCTCCGACAGCCTGCGCCGTTCGTCGCGCAGGCGCTGGGCCAGGTAGGCGACGCTCCAGCGGGGCCGGTGCCGCAGCCGCGCCCCGGCGATCCGTACGGCGAGCGGCAGGAACCCGCACAGCAGCAGGACCTCGGCCACCGCGTCGGGCTCCCGTACGGCGCGTTCGCCCACGATCCGGGTGAACAGGTCGGTGGCGTCGGCGGCGGGCAGCACCTCCATGGGCAGGGACCGGACGCCGTCGAGATCGGTCAGCCGGCGCCGGCTGGTGATGAGGACGAGGCTGCCGGAGGGGCCGGGGAGCAGCGGGCGTACGTGCGCGGAGTCGGCGGCGTTGTCCAGGACGACGAGGACGCGGCGGCCGGCCAGCTCGGCCCGCCACAGCGCGGCGCGCTCCTCCAGGTGGGCGGGGACGGCCTCGGCGCGGACGCCGAGCTGGCGCAGCAGGGCCTCCAGCGCCTCGGACGTGCTCACCTGCTGCCTGCCCGCCGTGTGCGCGTGGAGGTCGACGAAGAGCCGGCCGTCGGGGTAGTGGTCGGCCAGCTGGTGGGCGGCGCGCACGGCGAGGGCGGTCTTGCCGATGCCGGCCATGCCGTCGATCGCGGTGATCGACGGCAGGGGGCCGTCCCCGGCGATCAGCTGGGTCAGCTCGGCGGTGCGGCCGGCGAAGTCGGCGACGTCGTAGGGCAGGTACGTCGCGCTCTTCCCCTTCGGGCTCTCGTCGGCCCGTACGTCAGGGCCCTGGAGCACGGTCTCTTCCACGGACAGGAACGCGGGCCCCGGGTCGAGGCCCTGCTCATGGGCCAGCCGGGACCGGTAGGCGCGTCCGGCGGCCAGCGCGTCGGCCTGCCGTCCGGCGCGGTGCAGGGCCAGCATGAGCTGCCCGGTCAGCCGCTCGCGCAGCGGGTGGGCGGCCAGCTCCGCGCCGAGCCGGTCGATCAGGTCCTCGTGGCGTCCCTCGGCGAGCTCCAGGTCGGCCAGCCGTTCCACGGCGGTCAGCCGCCGGTCCTCCAGCCGCGCGCGGGCGTCCGGCGCGTACTCCGCCTGCACGTCGGCGAGCGCGGGCCCGCGCCAGAGCTCCAGCGCCGAACGCAGCCGCCCGGCGGCGTGCCGCGGATCGTCCTCGGCCGTGGCCGTGAGCGTGGTGAAGTCCTCCAGGTCGAGCTGGCCGGGCCGGGTGGTGAGCACGTATCCGGCCACGCTCGTCCGGAGCTGGTCGGCCACGCCCGCCGCGCGCAGGACGCGCCGGATCGCCGCGAGCGCGGCGTGCACCTGGGCGCGCGCGGTGTCCGGCGGCACCGGCCCCCACACCGCGTCGATCAGCCGTTCCACGCTCTGGGCGCGTCCCGCGTGAAGCAGCAGGTGGCCGAGGAAGGCACGGTGCCGGGGGGCGAGGGCGGGCAGCGGCCGGTCGCCTGCCGAGACCTCCACGGGACCCAGGATCAGGAAACGCGCAGACACCCCAGGATCGTACAAGTCACGGCATATCGGCGTTCCATAGCTCGCGCATAGCCGGCGCATCAAAGCCCCTGCCGAGACTCGTCAGCGGAAAGCGGCAACCAACTCTGCTGAGGAGTCACTCATGGAAGCACGGATGAAGAACCCCGCCCTGGTGCTGCCGGGCGCGATGCAGGCGCTGCTCGCGCTCGGCAAGGCGGCCGACGAGGCCGGGCTGCCGAAGGTCACGGTCGACCTGGTGCTGCTGCGGGCCAGCCAGATCAACGGGTGCAGCGTGTGCGTGGACATGCACGCCAAGGACCTGCGCAAGCAGGGCGAGAGCGACGAGCGGCTGTTCGCCGTGGCCGCCTGGCGCGAGACCCCGTACTTCACCGACGCCGAGCGCGCCGCGCTCGCCCTGACCGAGGAGGCCACCCGGCTGCCCGACGGCGGCCTGGTCAGCGACGCGGTGTGGGACGAGGCCGCGGACCACTACTCCGAGCAGGAGCTGGCCGGACTGCTGCTGCAGATCGCCACCGTCAACCTGTGGAACCGCCTCAACGCCGCCACCCGTCAGGTCGCGGGCGCGGCATGGTGAGCGTCGCCCTCGTCACCGGGGCCACCCGGGGCATCGGCCTGGCGACCGCCCGGCTGCTGACCGAACGCGGCGTCACCGCGATCGTCGGCGCGCGCGACGAGGCCGCCGCCGAGCGGCTCGGCCTGCCGTACGTGCGCCTGGACGTCACGGACCCGGCCGGCGTCCGCGCCGCCGCCGAGCGGATCGAGCGGGAGTACGGCGGGCTCGACATCCTCGTCAACAACGCCGGGATCGTCCTGCCCGACGGGCCGCCGAGCCAGGCCACCGCCGAGCAGGCCCGGCTCATCTACGAGACGAACGTGTTCGGCGTCATCGAGGTCACGAACGCGATGCTGCCGATGCTGCGCCGCTCCCCCGCCGGGCGCGTGGTCAACGTCTCCAGCGAACGCGGCTCGATCACCCGCGCCCTGGACCGGGGGCACCCGCTGTGGCCGATGCTCAACGTGACCTACTGCTCGGCCAAGGCCGCGCTCAACATGATCACCGTGTCCTACGCCAAGGAACTGCTGGACACCTCCGTCAAGGTCAACGCGGTCGACCCGGGCTGGGTGAAGACCGACATCAACCACGGCGCCGGGATCAAGACGCCCGAGGAGGGCGCCGCGCCGATCGTGGCCATGGCGCTGCTCGGCCCGGACGGCCCCACCGCCGCCTTCGTCCAGGACGAGGGCCCCATCCCCTTCTGAAGGAGTACATGCATGCGTGACATCGTGCGAGGCCAGGTGTTCCTGCCTGGCGACGACGGGTTCGACCGGGCCGCCGCGCCCTGGGCGATCGGGGTGCGCCAGCCGGTGGTCGCGGTCGCCGAGGTGGCCGACGCCGCCGACGTGGTGGCGCTCGTCCGCTACGCCCGCCAGGCCGGGCTGACCGTCACCGCCCAGCCGTCCGGTCACGGCGCCTCCGGTGACGTCGACGGGACGATCCTGGTGCGCACCGCCCGCCTGGACGAGATCACCGTCGACCCGGCCGGGCGGGTGGTCCGGGCCGGGGCGGGCGCGCGGTGGGGGCAGGTGCTGGCCGCCACCGGCAAGCACGGCCTCACCGGGCTGGCGGGCAGCAGCCCGGTGGTCTCCGTCGCCGGGTTCGTCGCCGGCGGGGGCGTGTCGTGGTTCGGCCGCGCGTACGGCTGGGCCGCAGACTCCGTGCGCGCGTTCGAGATCGTCGACGCCGCGGGCGAACAGGTGCGGGTCACGGCGGGCTCCGACGCCGACCTGTTCTGGGCGCTGCGCGGCGGTGGCGGCGACTACGGCATCATCACCGCCGTCGAACTGGACCTGTACGAGGTGCCCGGCCTGTACGGCGGGCGCGTCGTGTGGCCTGCTGAGCGCACCGGCGAGGTGTTCGAGGCGTTCCGGGCCATCACGGCCGACGCGCCGCGCGAGCTGTCGCTGTGGCTCAACCGGACGGCCCCGCCGCCCCCCGCCCCGGCGACGGTCGGCATCGACGTGACCTTCCTCGGCGGGGCGGCCGAGGCGGAGGACCTGCTGGCCCCGCTGGCGGCGATCGGCGGCAGCCTGTCGGACAGCCGCGGCCCGATGGACGTCGCCGACCTGGGCGCCATCGCCGCCGAGCCGGTCGACCCCAGCCCGATGCTGGCCCGCACCGAACTGCTGACCGCGCTGCCCGTCGACGTCCTCGCGGACGCCGACCTCGCGCCGCTGCTGAACCTGCAGATCCGGCACCTGGGAGGCGCCCTGGCCGAGGCGCGCCCGGACGGCGGCCCCGGCGGCGCGCTCGGCGAGCCGTACCTGCTCTACCTGCTCGGGCTCCGGCTGCCGCACCTGGCCGAGGCCGTGCAGGCCAAGCAGGCCGCGCTGGTGGCCCAGCTGGGCGAGGCGGTCAGCGGGCGCAAGCCGTACACCTTCCTCGCCCCCGGCGAGAGCGCCACCCAGGCCTTCCCCGCCGAGGTGCGGGCACGCCTGGAGCGGATCAAGCGCGAGCGCGACCCGGGCGGCGTCATCCGCGCCAACTTCCCGATCACGAGCTGAGCCCGTCATCGACCGGCCGTCCCCCTAAAAGCGGAAAGGGCCACGTCCCGTGTTGGGATGTGGCCCTTGACCTTGGTGGGCGATACTGGGATCGAACCAGTGACCTCCTCGGTGTGAAGTCGATCATGTGACTAGGTGTTCTGGCCGCGCAATCCCTCATGCACGTGCACTGCCGTGCATGATCGAACACTGCGGTTCTTGGGCGAGGTTGGTCAGTCGATCCTGTTCAGGCCAGTTCAGGCCAGATCGCTTGGCGTGGCTACCCAATCACGCGTGTCACGGTCAAGCCCAATAGCAGCTTGCCGCCCTCCCCTAGTACCAGCTGCACGATCTCCCCCTCGGGCAATGCTCGAAGCTCTTCCACTGGGGTGAGACACATTGGTCGCTGGAAGATGTACTGCTCCTCGATATCGAACTCGATCGCGTAGCTGCCGAGGTCGACTGCCAACGGGCGCGTTCGGATGATGGCGCTGCCGAGGGTGGACTGGGCCATGATCACCCGAGCTGCAGATGCTTCGATCGAAATGCTGTACCAGTCTGATGAATAGACCTGCCCCAGCAGGAGGTCCGCAACGGAAGCGATCCGGTGCATCTGTTCCTCGGTTAGGCCGTCAAGCGGCGGGAACGTGACTCGCATCAGGGTGTATTGCTGGAAGATGAGCAGTGCCTTGGTGAACTCCATCAGGTCGGCGGCACGCCGGGGCATCGAGGAAACCCCGTCCGGTACCGCTACTCGATGCCCGAGTTCACCCGCGCCCTGTACTGCCAGCACCGTCGCATTGCCCGGCAGAAGATCGCGGAGAAACCGCAGCGACGAACGCACCTGCCCCGGTGTCTTCCCGGTCAGGTCATTGAGTACGAAGCGGAGGCCATAGCGCCCACTGATTGCGTTGGCCGTCACCACCATCGTGAAGGCACCAGCGGGATCCTGCGCCGTGAGGCTGTAGCCTCCCTCGACCTGATCGGCAGACCGGGCCGGATCAACCAGGGGGACGCGATGGAGGACCTCGCCGTTGTGGTCCAAGAGTCGGACTTCGAGATCGGGAAGCAAGGTGTCGACGCTGGGGACGAAGTAGATCAGTCCTGGTCCATTGTCAGCGAGGCCAGTGGGATCGTTCAGGACCGTCACCATTCCGGGGATGTGCTGCAGCCTGGTCCCGTACTTCCAGAACTCACGAACCGCTGCGGCCTCGGGCGATCCCGGCTCGGGTGTCAAGTGGAAGTGTGTCCGGATCGGCCGCAGGTGGGCCATGCCTTCTGTACGATAGAAGGCCCGTATGATTACGCAGCGGGCGGCATCAATACTGTGGTATTTGGCATAGGCAAGTCCAGGCGGCTGGAAAAGGGCTGCGGGCACGTCGTCGAAATCCGGCGCCGGCTCGATCGTGATGGTGTATCGATAGAAGGGATCCGTCTTGGCCAGAAGGCTTTCGATCCCCATCACCTTGGCCACCAACTCGGCTAATGCCGCGGCGGCAAGTGCTCCTCCCGGGGCGATCTCGGGCGGCGACGAGACGATGCGCATCGCCTGCAAGATGAGATCGGCCAGGCGCTCTCTACCGTTCCCGATGAAGTAATCGATGGCGGCCGGGTGACGGCTCGCCAGCAGTTCGAGGCGTCTCAGCCCTTCCCATGCTGTGGGGAAGGCATCGTTGGCGGTCTCTCACTCAAACCACGCCCGTTGTTCCCGGCTTGGATCCCATGGCATAAGTACTGTCCAGCGCTTCACTTGCATCGCTGTGCCGGCGACCTCGGCTTGAAATGCCGAAAAGGAGTCCAACACCTGCGTTTTTGACCTGCTTCTAGCGCCTTGAAGAATTTCTTGATCTGGTAGACGTCCCAGCCATCCGGCGTCCAGATTCTCACATCCATGCCGCCATCGCCCCGGGGACGGGGTGATGTGCTGAGCACCGTCGGGGAATTCGCTGAACAGCAGGAGGGCAGCGAGATCTTCGACATCTTGACCGCTGAGTGTTGCCCAGGGGACGCGCATCACAGACGGCACGCTACAAGAACCCGTCAATCTTGAACAGCAGACAGTAACAGCTCGGTCACCGAGACCGGCGGTTCGGCCTTGACGCCGATGCAACCAGTACGACGCAGAACCTCTCTGCCTGCCCGTCACCTCTCGCCTCACTCACCAGGTGACGCCGGCCGCACGCCTGCCCGCTCGGGCCAGGATTGCGATCGAGCGAAGAGAGCTGCTCTGCCAAGGCTTGGCTTGGCCGGAGGACGGCAGCATGCGGTAAGCCCGGACAAGTCGTGCTGATGAGCTGTGCACCGACGGGCACAGCGCATCACCCGGGGCATCCCGGATGTCACTCACTTTGTCACTCAGCCGCGGGCCCTGCCGTCCATTTAGCACCTGAAAGATTTTCACGTTGATCCAAAGCTACTACGGTCTGCACAATTAGGCGGATTCGGCCAGTTGGACACCGGCGGAGGGTGACACCACGTTGGCCGCTGCCTACAATCCTCCCATGCGATTTCTAGCCTGGCGGAAACGGCACCCTGTCATCAAGACATCGTTTGCCTTGACCGTGAGCCGCTGGAAGCTGCACAGAATTGTTTTTCTCTATGCGGCAGTGACTATAGGCATCGGCGCCGCGACTGGACTGGCTCTTCATTTTGCCCGCGCCGAGGATCGCAGCATTTCATACTCGCTCCGCGAGGGTTTCGGAGCAATATTGAATCCAGGCGATATCCTAAAGGCCGAGGACAGCCTGCTTTTTGCTGTCATTGGATTGCTCACCTCCATGCTTGGGGTCATTTTTCCAGTACTGCTTTTAGGGGCCTTCGTTTTCAAGCTTTTCCACCAGGACCCTATTGTATGGAGAGAGGCGCTATCGATAGAGGATCACCTTGACGGATTTCCTGTACTCATCGCTCGATTCTATAATGGAACGACATCTCCATTAGTCAACATCACCATCCAGGTCTTTGCTCGAATCCAATCTACTGGCACCCCCCGCTTCATCACAAATTTTCCACAGAAGGTAGCCCAAGGCGAAAGAGGCGCCTTGAAGGAATCAGCGTACTGGGCATACGGACGGAGCGGCGTGCCCTTCAGCGTATTCACTCCACTTAGCACCGAGCTTTCAGCTCGGCAGACAGCAGAGGGGGACTACATCCTTCTGGCCGGCCAATCTCATATAATCGAGAAAAACCGCGTGACGCTTCTTGTTGTAATCACGGGAACCTCTCTCGGGAACGGCTTCCCTTTCTACAGCTCCAAGGAGTACGAGCTGACAGAATCGCTCTTGTTGGGACATTTTCAGGAGATAGAAGTCAAACACAAAGACAAGCCGCGAGCCTGGACAGGTTGGGAGAATTTCGAGTTGAATAGCGAAGTCTTTATTTTTGGGTACGCCTCATTGAGCAGCCCGGCCTCTGTGGAAGCAACCCTTGGGCATTCCGTAGACGGCACCAAGTTCTGTTACGCCAAGCTGCAAGGGTGGGCCCGGAGCTGGTGCGTAGGCTCTGACAAGAGCTCCCATCCTGAGCGGACCTATTTTCGGTCCGACGGCATGGAGTACACGGGAGTGACTGTCGTACTGGGAATCGAACCTCGCATGTACGACGAATGCGACGGGACAGTGTTTCCTGTCTTGCGAGACGACCTCTCGCTTCTCGACATGAGAGAGAGGAACTACGAGAGGATCGACGTCTCGGAGGACGTCACATGGGCAGGCAAACCGAAGAACTGCAGGGTGTACACCTATGCGCCACTGAAAGCAGCCACCGCAAGAATCACCGAAGCCATCAAGTCCGGCCGAGAGGTGAACATCCGCCAAGGATACGTGCGGTTAGTTCGAGAGGCATTTGCCAAATACGACCAGGGCGGCAAACCCAGAGAATGGGAAACGCTACCTTACAAGCTTGAGGAGATGCGAATTCATATAGACCCCAGCGCAGCTCCCCAGCAGGTCATAATCGGGTCTTCCTCCTACCTGCAAAGTCCTCCAGATGACAGAAACCTGGAGGAAGACTCTCCTTCCGGATAAAGACGTACGGAAATGTTCAATCGGCGCGATGGGCCTGGACCCAGTAGTGGCCAAGTGAGCGAAGTCGAAGAGTGAATCAGGTCTTCACAGAGCATGTTCGACCTCGGCCTGTCCGTCTGCCGTCGTCCCACCTTGGTGTAGCGGGCCAGCCGCGGGACTGCCAGGCCGCGCGCCCGGTGCCACAGCCGTGAAGAAGCGCAGGCGGCCCCGCGGCTGGTCTACTAGGGCTTGTCCCTGGGACGGCGGCAGGCGGGCAAGCTTCCACCGCAATCACTCCACCGCCGCACGCCGCGATCTTGGGCTGGCCGGAGCCGGAGTACCCCCGTCTGAGGTATGCTGTTACGTCTGTCCCGTGACTGGCTCCGCTTGCGCTTAGGGAGCTCCACCCCGTAAAGGGGCACCGCGCCTCCGTTGCGGCCCTGTCCTCGTTCGCGCCGACCGACCGGCGGTTCTGCGCGTCGGCCACAGAGCCTGAGCGGCAGTGGCTGGCCCGCGTCGCGTCGGCGGCGCGTGCGGCCCGGTCAGGGCCGCTTCAAGTATGGGAAGAAAGTTCGCACACGGGGATTCATCGGCTGAGGCCGAGGCTTATCGTCTCTACGACTGACCAGCGGTACGTACGGCCTTCACGGCGCAGCCGGACAAGCTCCATCTTGGAGGCTCCGACTTCGACTGCGGGTAGCTCTCGCAATGGCGCACGGCTTCGATAAGTGGTCCGGCTGCCACCTGCCCGCTCGGGCTCTGGTCTGTGCGCTGCGAGCAGCGTGGCTGCGATGTCGAGACGTAGCAACGATCGACTCCAGCACGATTCGGATGCTGTCGAAGAGGTGCGAGCCTGGCTGCAGACCTCAAAAGAGATGCAGGAGGACACTCCAGGAGGAGTGTCGCACTTCGCAGACAGATCACAGGCTCGCCGGATGGCGTCATTCCCCTGCATGCGAACCTCCGCGTGCGTATCTCCGGCCATCGATGGCGAGGTGCTCACGCAGGCAGAGGCCGTGCTCACGGCCGCCGAGCACGCCAAGCCCTGGCTCTCGGCGTACGTCACGCTGTCTCTTCTCACCGGCGCTCGCACCGAGGAGCTGCGTGAGCTCGCCTGGTCTCATGTGGTCGCCTACGACGAAGCCCGCCGGGTGTGGCAGCCGGTCATCCAGGCCGGTTGGGAAGACGAGGAGTTCGCCATGTACGTCTGGCGATCGGTACGAGCCACCGGGGACACCAAGGCAACCAAGTCGCGCCGCACGCTCCAGCTGCCCCATCGATGCGTCCGCGCCCTGGTCGCGCTCTGGGAGCACCTGGCCGACCGCGACCTGGCCCCGAGCGAGCGCGACCAGGCACGCCTGGTGTTCGCCACCCGGAACGGCACCACGATGAGCGCGGGCAACGTTCGTCGCGAGTTCCGGCGGGCGATCAGGCGGGCCGGTCTGGTCGATGCGGACTGGACGCCTCGGGAGATGCGGCACAGCTTCGTCTCACTGTTGTCAGCGGACGGAGTCCCGTCGAGAACATCGCCCGGCTGATCGGGCACGCCGGCGGATCGGCGGTCACAGAGAAGGTCTATCGGCACCAGATCAGGCCCGTCATCCAGGACGGCGCGACGGTCATGGATCGGATCTTCCCTGGCGACGACCATGAGGGACAGTCACTCGGAAGATCAAAAAGGCCGGTTCCAAGACTGGAACCGGCCTCTGAGCTGGTGGGCGATACTGGGATCGAACCAGTGACCTCTTCGGTGTGAACGAAGCGCTCTCCCGCTGAGCTAATCGCCCGCCCTGTGCGGCTCCTCGCGGTGCCGACGGGGAAAACCATACCGCACTCCCGACCCCCTGGCGAAACGGTTGCCCGGCGGGGGCGGGAGGCGGCCGGGCGGGATTCGGGTGAAAGGCGGCGGTTGCCCATCAGCGGGAGGGCCGGGTGGCATACCATCGTCGTGTCGCGGGTAGACGCGGACCGTGATCCATCTCAGGAACGTTCTTGGTGCGCTCGCCGGGACTGGCCCCACAACACGCAAAACCCTCGCAAATACGACCCGATTGATGCCGTTTAGCCAGGTAGATGCCCAAATGTCCAGCTGTGAGTTGCGTTACAGAAGGGCCTTGGAGCGGAATCTTTCCTACAGGTTTCTTCGTTCCGCGTCATAGCTCCGGACGAAGTCCGCCCAGAGCAGTGCAAGCCCCGTAGAGGGGACCTACGACGAAAAGGTTTGGCTGACGATGAACAGCACCACCGTCTCCGCCGAGCTTGGCCTTCGGCTTGTGGTCCCCGACCGTAGTACCGTCCCCCTGCTCGCCGGGCTGAGCTACACAGCCGACGACCCGTACGCCATCCGCATGGCTTTCCACGTAGGGAACGACGAACCGGTCGAGTGGATCTTCGCCCGTGAGCTGCTCACGGTGGGCATCGTGCGCCGGGTCGGCGACGGTGACGTGCAGGTGTGGCCGGCGCGCAACGACGGCGAGCGGACCCTGCACATCAGCCTGACCTCGCCGTTCGGGCAGGCGCTCTTCGAGGTGCCGCTGGCCCCGCTGACCGAGTTCCTGCACCGCACGTACGAGAAGGTGCCGGCCGGCCGCGAGACCGACTACATGGACCTGGACGCCGAGCTGACCAACATGCTCTGGCCGTCCTGAGTCAGGCGGGCAGCTTCTCCAGGGTCTTGCGCATCCGGGCGATCTCGATGCGCTGGCCCGCGTAGACGTCCCTGGCCATCATGCGCATGCGCTGATCCTTGCCCTCGGCCAGCTCCTCCCCCGCCATCTTCACCGCGCCCTCGTGGTGCCGGATCATGAGCTGCAGGAACATCCGGTCGAACGCGCCGCCGCGGGCGGCGCGCAGCGCCTGGAGCTGTTCCTCGGTGGCCATGCCGTAGCCGTCGCCGCCGCGGTGGGCGTGCCCGCGGGGGGCGGGGCGGCCGACGAGCGTGAGCCAGTTCGTCATGAGGTCGATCTCGGGCTGCTGGGTGAGCGCGATCTGGTCGGCGAACCTGCGGACCTCCTCGCTGCGGCCGCGGTTGGCGACCAGGCTCGTCATCTCCAGGGCCTGGCGGTGGTGCGGGATCATGCCTTCGGCGAAGCGCACGTCGGCGGCTGCGGGGGTGGCCGCGCCCTGCCCGACGCGTTCGCCGGGGGTGGCCGTGCGGCCCGGCGCGCCGGGCTTTTCGGGCACGATGACGGGCGCTCCGGTGCCGACCGCCGACGGCCCGCTCGGCGCCTGTGAGCAGGCAGCCAGGGCGTTCAGCATCAGAACTGTGACCAATAGTGCGCGCATTCCGGACCTCGCTGGCATAGCTTCCATACTGAGCTATGAAACGAGGGGGACAGGCGTGATCTTGGCCAGGCTACGGGGGGCCGTGCTGTGCGCGGCCGTTCTGCTCGTATCCGCATGCGCGGCGGGCCCGGAGCGACCACCGCAGGCCGATCCGCCGGGCACCACGGCCGGGACGCCGGCGGGCCAGGCGCTCAAGCCGGGCGAGATCCGGATGAGCGACAACGTCAAGCACGTGGCGAACGTCCCGCGCGCCGCCCCGCTCAACGGCCCGATGGACTGGAACACCGACCTGGCCTTCCAGGGCGACTACGCGTACATGGGCAACTTCGGCGGCTTCACGGTCTTCGACATCAGCGACCCGGCCAACCCCAAGACGGTGAGCCAGGTGGCCTGCCCGGCCCAGCAGAACGACGTGTCGGTCTACCGCGACCTGCTGATCCTGTCGGTGGACGAGCCGCGCAGCGGCGAGGGCTGCGACTCGACCGACGGCGAGCGCGCCTGGGAAGGGCTGCGCATCTTCGACATCAGCGACAAGTCCAGCCCGCGGTTCGTGTCGGCCGTGGCGACCGACTGCGGCTCGCACACGCACACGATGGTGCCCAAGGACGACACGCTGTTCGTGTACGTGTCGTCGCCGGGGCCGGAGCCGGAGTCGACGACCTGCCCTCCGCCGCACGAACTGATCCAGATCGTCGAGATCCCGATGGCCAACCCCGCCGCCGCCCGCGTCGCGGCCTCGCCCGACCTGCCCATCCAGGGGCACGAGGAGGCCACCGGCTGCCACGACATCACCGCCTACCCGGAGAAGAACCTGGCCGCGGCCGCCTGCTTCGGCGACGGCTTCCTGCTGGACATCGCCGACCCGCTCAACCCCAAGCTGCTGCAGCAGGTCAGCGACCGGGAGAACTTCCAGATCTGGCACTCGGCGACGTTCAACAACGACGCGACCAAGGTGCTGTTCACCGACGAGCTCGGCGGCGGCTCGGCGGCCACCTGCGACCGCAACACGCCCGCCACCAAGGGCGCCGACGCGGTCTACGACCTGGTCAACGGCCAGTTGCAGAAGCGCGGCTACTTCAAGATCCCGCGTGAGCAGCAGGAGGACGAGAACTGCGTCGCCCACAACGGCTCCCTGCTGCCCGTGCCGGGCAAGGACATCATGGTCCAGGCCTGGTACCAGGGCGGGGTGTCGTTCGTCGACTTCACCGACTCCGACAACCCCAAGGAGATCGGCTTCTTCGAGCGCGGCCCGTTCGACGGTGACGACGGCGGCATCGCGGGCTCGTGGTCGGCCTATTACTACAACGGGTACGTGTACTCGGCGGACATCCGGGAGGGCCTGGACGTGCTGCGGATCGACGACCCGCTGACCGACCCGGCCGCGAAGGTGGAGATGGCCGACTTCAACGTGCAGACGCAGAAGAGCTACTGAGCCGCCCGCCAGCCGCTGTAGGCGGTGGTCCAGGACGAGGTGAGCACCGCGCCCTGGACCGGCGCCCGCCATTCGACGGCGAACCGTGACGGCAGGCCGTGCGCGCCGAGCGTGAGCGTCCAGACGAGGGTGCTGCGCGCCAGCTCGTCCCTGCTCCAGCCGCCGGCGATGTCGCGCAGCAGCTCCTGGACGTCCTGCGGGGCGTCCGTGGCGGGCACCTCACCGCGGTGGACGTCTCCCGTACGGTTCACGCCGGTGGTGGCGGCGGCCAGCGCGGCGGCGGTGCCGGTGGAGGCCAGGACGGCGATCACCCGGGCGTGGTCGGCCACCCCCTCGGGGACCCTGCCGGGGCGGCCGTCGCGGACGGTGACCTCGACGGGCCTGTTCTCGGAGGCGGGCGAGGTGACGGTCATGGCGAGCTCGGCGCCGCCCCGGCGGTGGGCGATGCGGCCCCGGGCGTCGGCGTAGAAGTCGCTCTGCGACAGCCCGCCCTCGTAGGTGAAGTCGGCCGCCGGGGTGCGCGCCAGCGCCTGCCGTAAGGAGGCGGCGAGCGACGGCCCGGCCGGCGGTGAGGCGGCGGGCAGCGGGCGGACGGCCGCGGTGGTGGCGGCGGGGTCGCCGCCCTGCCACCAGGCCAGGCCGGCGGCCACGACGGCGGCCGCGGCCGCGACGGACACCACGCCCGCCAGCGCCCTGTTCCGCCGTCGTGCCGGTGTCGCGCCCTGCCCCGCCATCACGTCTCCGCTCGCCTCGTCATGATCACGCCCGCCGGACCCGGCGGGTCAGGGGTTGAGGTCGGCGGCGGAGCGCTCGGCGAAGACGCGCATGGCCTTGGCCGTGATCGGCCCCGGCGCGGCCGGCAGCTCGGTCTCGTCGACGAGGCTGATCGGCTGCACGTCGCGCGTGGTCGAGGTGAGGAACGCCTCCTCGGCCCCGTAGAGGGCGCTCAGCGGCACGTCGACCTCCTCGGCGCCGAACCACTCCAGGACCAGGGCGCGGGTGACGCCGGCCAGGCAGCCGGACTCGCGCGTCGGCGTGAGCAGCTGCCCGTCGCGGACGATGAAGACGTTGGACCCGGTGCCCTCGCACAGGTTGCCGGCCAGGTTGCCGAAAACGGCCTCGCCGCCGCCGCGCGCCTTGGCGTAGGCCAGGGCCTTGGCGTTGTCGCCGTAGGAGGTGCTCTTGACGCCGGACAGCGCGCCGCGCTCGTTGCGCGGCCAGGGCACGACGGTGACCTTGGCCGTGGCGGGGAACGGCTTCTGCTCGTCGACGATGACGACGCAGGTGGTGCCCTGGTCGCCGCGGTCGGAGCCGAGCGGGCCCGGGCCGCTGGTGTAGGTGATGCGGATGCGGCCGAGCGCCCAGGCGGGGGCGGCCTCCAGGCATCGGGCGACGCCGTCGGCGATCGCGTCGAGGTCGGGCTCCGGCAGGTCCATGCGGCGGGCCGACAGCGCGAGCCGGTCGAGGTGGCGGGTGAGCGCGAAGACCTCGCCGCGGACGATCTTCACGGTCTCGAAGACGCCGTCGCCGACCATGAGCCCGTGGTCGAACACCGAGACGGTGGCCTGCGCGGGGTCGATCAGCTCTCCGTTGACCCAGACCGGGATGTTCATCGATTTCCTCCTGAGGATGCCAGTGCCATGAGCCTGGACGCCTTGAGCTCGGTTTCGAGCCACTCTCGCCGGGGGTCGCTGCTCCAGGTGATGCCCGCTCCGGTGCCGAAGCGGATCTCGCCGCCGCTCATCCAGAACGTCCTGATGCCGACGGCCAGCGCCGCCGTGCCCCGGTCGGCGTCGACCCAGCCCACTGCCCCACAGTAGGGCCCGCGCGGCTCGGGTTCGAGCGCATTGATGATGCGCAGGGCCGACGACTTGGGCGCGCCGGTGACCGAGCCGGGCGGGAACGTGGCGGCGAACAGCTCGGGCCAGCCCGCTCCCGGCGCGAGCCTGGCGCGCACGGTGGAGACGAGGTGGACGAGCCCGGGGTGCTCCTCGACGGCGCACAGCCGGGGCACCTCGACGGTGCCGACGGCCGCGACCCGGCCGAGGTCGTTGCGGACCAGGTCGACGATCATCACGTTCTCGGCGTGGTCCTTCTCCAGCAGGTCGCCGGCGGTGACGCCGGTGCCCTTGATGGGGCCGGACTCGACGACGTCGCCGTCGCGCGACAGGTAGAGCTCGGGCGAGGCGGACACGACGGCGAGGCCGGGCACCTGGACGACGCCCGCGTAGGGGGCGGGGTTGCCCTCGGCGAGGCGGGCGGCGAGGGCGAGCGGGTCGGCCCCGTCGGGGAGCGGCGCGGTCAGCACCCGGCACAGGTTGGCCTGGTAGACCTCGCCGCGCTCGATGTGGTCGCGGATGATGCGGACGCCCCGCTCGTAGGCGTCCTGGTCGAGGGAGCCGCGCCAGTCGCCGGGGCGCGGGCCCTGCCAGGGGGCGCGCGGGCGGGGCAGCGGGGCCTGGCGCACCTGGTCGAAGCGGGCGCAGGTGACCTTGCCCTCGAAGCCGACCACGACGGCCCACCAGCCTTCGGAGTCGAGCGCGGCCAGGTCGGTGGTCACGTCACGCAGCCCGGTGGCGAGCCGGCCGTTCAGGTGGGCGAAGCCGTACACGCTTCCCATTCTTTCAGCATTCGGACAAACTCCAGCGCCGCGGGCAGTGGCGCTTCGGGCAGGGCAGCGTACACCTTCCGTACGGGCAGCTCGTCCCGCAGGGGGCGCAGCACGAGCCCGGCGGGGACGGCGCGGGCGGCGAGCTCGGGGACGAGGGTGACGCCGAGCCCGGCGGCGACGCAGCCGAACTTGCCCGACCACTCGGCCACCCGCAGCCCGCCGCGCGGGGTGAACCCGGCGGCGGCGCAGGCGGCGGCGAGCAGCGTCGGCTGGCCGCGCGGCGCCGCCTCGATCCACCGTTCGCCGGCCAGCTCGCGCAGGTCGACGGCGTCCTCGCCGGCCAGCCGGTGCCCGTGCGGCAGGCAGACCAGCAGCCGGTCGTCGCGCAGGTGGACGACGCGGCCGCCACCGCCGGGCAGCCCGGCCGGGTAGTCGCTGATCACGGCCAGGTCCAGCGCACCGGCCTGGAGCCGTTCGGTGAGGCGGGGGCTGAGCGCTTCGACGAGCCGCAGCTCCACGCCGGGCCGCCGGTCGGCGAAGCGGCTGAGCGTCGCGGGCACCAGCTCGGCGTTGGCCGTGGCGAACGCGCCCACGCGCAGCGTGCCGCCGCTGCCGCCGTGGATGGCGGCCAGCTCCTCGCCGGCCCGGTCGAGCCGGTCGAGCACCGCGGTGGCGTGCCGGTGCAGCGCGGCCCCGGCGGGGGTGAGCCGCACGCCCCTGGGCAGCCGCTCGAACAGCGGGCCGCCGGCGGCGCGTTCCAGGGCGGCGACGCGCCGGGAGACGGCCGACTGGGTCTGGCCGAGCAGCTCGGCGGCGGCCGTGAACGAGCCGCCCCTGGCCACCTCGTCGAACAGGCGCAGGGCCGCGGTGTCGAAGGCATTCACGTCATGCATGGCTGGCATGCAATCTAGTCGGTGGTGGAATACCGTGCGAATCCCTTCAATGGTGACGTGATTGCATTTCTTGGACAGGGACGCATGGGCGTCCCCATGGCCCGGCGGCTCACGGAGGCCGGGCACGAGGTGACGACGTGGCGGCGCGGGACCGGGATCTCGCCCGCCGAGGCGGTGGCCGGGGCGGACCTGGTCATCACGATGCTGCGCGACGGCGACGCGGTGCGCGAGGTGCTGACGGCGGCGCTGCCGGGGCTGCGGCCCGGCGTGACCGTGGTGGAGATGTCGACGATCGGCCCGGACGCGGTGCGCGAGCTGCGGGCGCTGCTGCCGCCCGAGGCGGGCCTGGTGGACGCGCCGGTGCTGGGCAGCGTCGCCCCGGCGGCCGAGGGCAAGCTGACCGTGCTGGCCGGGGGCGACGTGGCGGCCGTGCGCGAGGTGCTGGCGGTGTTCGGCACCGTGCGGGAGCTCGGGCCGCTGGGCGCGGGCGCGGCGCTGAAGCTCGCCGTCATGAGCGCGCTCGTGCCCGCCCAGGTGCTGCTCGCCGAGACGTTCGCGTACGGCGAGGCGCACGGCGTGGACCGGGACGCGCTCGCCGCCGTGCTGGCGGGCACCCCGCTCGGCGCGCTGGCCGGGCGGCTGGCCGCGCCCGCGCGGGAGACCCGTTACGCGCTCGGGCTGGCGGCCAAGGACCTGGACCTGGCCGCGTGGGACGGCGCCTCGCTGGCCGCCGCCGCGCTGCGCCGCCTGCGCGAGGCCGAGGCGGCGGGCCTGGGCGAGCGCGACCTGACCGCGATCGCCGGGCACGTCGGGCGGCCCGCCGCGCCGGGCCGGGCGGTGCCGCTGAACCCGGCGGCGGTGCCGGCCACGAACGGCATGTACTCGCACGCGGTCCGCGTGGGCGACATGCTGTACGTCTCGGGCCAGGCGGCCTTCGACGCGAACGGCGACGTGGTCGGCGAGGGCTCGATGGCGGCCCAGGCCGAGTGCGTCTTCGAGAACCTGTCGCGCATCCTGGCCGACCAGGGCGCCACGTTCGCCGATCTCGCCTTCATCCGCACGTACCTGACGAACATGGACGACAGGGTCGAGTACGGGCGCGTACGGAGGAAGTACATCACCGGGACGCCGCCGGCGAGCACGACCGTGGAGGTGTCCCGGCTGTTCATGCCCGGCCTGCTGCTGGAGGTGGACGCGATCGTGGCGCTGCCCCGGCGTTAGGCCAGCGGGCCGGTCACCGACTCGACGGCCTCGACCACGCCGCCGTCGGCGACGAGCCGCGCGGCGGCCTCGATCTCCGGCGCGAGGAAGCGGTCGGGGCCGGGACCCGGCACGGTCTCGCGCAGCGCCTTGACCACGGCGGCCGTGGCGGGGGCGGGCTCGAGCGGGCGGCGCAGGTCGAGCGCGCGGGCGGCGGTGAGCACCTCGACGGCCAGCACCCGGGTCAGCCCGTCGACGGAGCGGCGCAGCTTGCGGGCGGCCGACCAGCCCATCGAGACGTGGTCCTCCTGCATGGCCGAGCTCGGGATGGAGTCGACGCTGGCGGGCACGGCCAGGCGCTTGAGCTCCGACACGATCGCGGCCTGCGTGTACTGGGCGATCATGTGGCCGGAGTCGACGCCGGGGTCGTCGGCCAGGAACGCGGGCAGCCCGTGGTTGCGCGCCACGTCGAGGAAGCGGTCGGTGCGCCGCTCGGACATCGAGGCCAGGTCGGCGGCCACGATCGCCAGGAAGTCGAGCACGTACGCGACGGGCGCGCCGTGGAAGTTGCCGTTGGACTCGACGCGGCCGTCGGCGAGCACCGCCGGGTTGTCGACGGCGCTGGCCAGCTCCCAGCCGGCGACGGCGGCGGCGTGCGCGATCGTGTCGCGGGCGGCGCCGGCGACCTGGGGGGCGCAGCGCAGCGAGTAGGCGTCCTGGACGCGGGTGCAGTTCTCCGGGTCGCGGTGGCTGGCCATGATGCCGGAGCCGGCCAGGATCTTCACCATGTTGGCGGCGGCGAGCGCCTGGCCGGGCTGCGGACGCAGCGCCTGCAGCTCGGGGGCGAACACGCGGTCGGTGCCGAGCAGCGCCTCGACGCTCATCGCGGCGCTCACGTCGGCGGTGCGCACGAGCCGGGTGAGGTCGTCGATGGCCAGCACGAGCATGCCGAGCATGCCGTCGGTGCCGTTGATGAGCGCCAGGCCCTCCTTGGCGGCCAGCTCGACGGGCTCGATCCCGGCCTGCTTGAGCGCCTCGCCCGCCGCCGTGACGTCGCCGGACGGGTCGCGGACGACGCCCTCGCCCATGAGCGTGAGCGCGACGTGCGCCAGCGGGGCCAGGTCGCCGGAGCAGCCGAGGCTGCCGTACTCGTGGACGATCGGCGTGATGCCGGAGCTGATGAGGGCGGCCAGGGCCTTGGCCGTGGTCGGCCGCACGCCGGTGTGGCCGGTGGCGAGCGTGTGCAGGCGCAGCAGCATGAGCGCGCGCACCACCTCGGCCTCCACCTCGGGCCCGTTGCCGGCGGCGTGGGAGCGCACCAGGGAGCGCTGGAGCTGGGCGCGCAGCGAGGGGTCGATGTGGCGGGTGGCCAGCGCGCCGAATCCGGTGGACACCCCGTACGCGGGGACCGGGCTCTCGGCCAGCTCGTCCACCCGCTGCCTGGAGGCCGCGACGGCGGCCATGGCGTCGTCGGTGAGGCGTACGGCGGCGCCGTGGCGGGCCACCCGGATGACGTCGTCGAAGGTGAGGGGTTCGGGACCGACGTTCACGACTCCGTTGTCGCGCATGATGTGATTTCTCCCGCTTAGGTAACCGGCGATTGCCAGGTTAGCTCCTTACTCCAGGGCGCTGTCACGTGGCTCGGGAAGAGCGCCGCCAGCTCACTCCTGCCCTCGTCGGTGAGGGTCAGCGCGCGCGGCGCCGCGCCCTGCCGGAACCAGCCGCGTTCCAGCAGCACCGCCGTGACCGCCGCGCCGAGCGCGCCGCCGAGATGGGGCCGCCGCTCGGTCCAGTCGAGGCATTCCGGGGCGAAGCGCCGCCTGGTCGCGCGCGCCCCGGCCACGTGCACGCCGATCCCGGCCAGCAGCCGCTCCCCCTCGGCGGTGACCTCCTCCCCCGCCAGGCAGCCGCTGCCGCGCAACGCCTCCAGCAGCGCCACCCCCGCCTTCCCCGCCAGGTGGTCGTAACACGTACGCGCCTCCTCCAGCAGGCGGGCCTGCCGCGACTGGCGCAGGGATCGCACCGGCGGGCGGGCGCTGACGCGGGCCAGCACCTCCAGGACCTCGGCCACCTCCGGCCCGGACAGGCGGTAGTAGCGGTGCCGTCCCTGCCGGACCACGGTCACGAAGCCGCCGTCGAGCAGCCGCGCCAGGTGCGCGCTCGCGGTGGCGGCGCTCACCCCGGCCAGCCGGGCCAGCTCGCCCGCCGCCAGCGCGCGCCCGCCCAGCAGCGCCGTCAGGATGGCCGCCCGGGTCGGGTCGGCGATCAGCGCCGCCACGGGGGCGATGTCGGCGTCACGAACGGTGTGGTCAGCAGCCATACCGTGACGTTAACCCACCCATCCTTCGCCGCCGGACGAAGCAATAGGCTCGCGACCGTGACAACTGAGGCAAAGGACCGCGCAGGTGACAACTGAGGCAAAGGTCGCGCTCGTCACGGGCGCGTCGCGGGGGCTCGGCGCGGTCATCGCGCGCAGGCTGGCGGGCGACGGCTGGACCGTCGCGGTGAACTACCGCTCCGACCACGACGGAGCCGAGCGGGTGGCGGACGGGATCCGGGCCGCGGGCGGCCGGGCGGAGACGTTCGCCGCCGACGTGACCGACGAGGAGTCGACCCGCGCGCTGGCCGAGGCCGTCGCCGGGCGGCTCGGACCGGTCGGCGCGCTCGTGCTCAACGCCACCGGGCCGCAGCCCGAGGTGCCGATCGAGGACCTGACCTGGCAGGACCACCTCGACCAGCTCACGTTCTTCGTCAAGAGCCCCACCCTGCTCGTACGGGCCTTCCTGCCCGGGTGGAAGGAGCGCGGCGGCGGCCGGGTGATCCAGATCGGCTCCGACGTGGTCGACCGCGCGCTGCCCCGCATGTCCGCCTACATCGCGGCCAAGGCGGCGCAGCAGGCGCTCACCCGTTCCTGGGCCCGTGAGCTCGGCCCGCACGGCGTCACCGTCAACCTCGTCGCCCCCGGCTGGATCCCGGTCGAGCGCCACGCGGGCCTGGAGGTGGACGAGTACCTGGCCGAGGTGCCGCTGGGCCGTATGGGCACCCCCGGCGACATCGCCGGAGCGGTCTGCTTCCTCGCCTCGGACGCGGCCGCGTTCATCACGGGCGAGCGCGTCACCGTCAACGGCGGGCACACTTAGACCCCCGGTTGAACGTCCGGCCGCCAGGATCGGGCCATGACCGATTCCGCGACGAACCCCGCGATCGCCGTGGCCGAGGCCGCCGACCGCTGCCTGGCCCTGGCCGCCACCTGGCTCGCCTGGGACGGCAGGCCGATCGTCACCGAGGGCCTGTGGACCCCCGCCAAGGCCGCCCGCCGCATCCAGGACCACCTCGTCGACCACCTGGCCGAGGTGGAGGCACTGCTGGCGGGCGAGCCGCCGCTCGACACCCCCTGGCACGGGCGGACCGTGACGCTCGACTCCGACTGGGCCCGCTTCACCGAGCTCGACCTGGACGAGGCGCGCGCCCGCTGGCCCCGCCTGGCCCAGGCGTACGTGCACCGCTACGCCACCGCCCCCGACGCCTGGGACACCCCGCGCGACCCGAACTGGACGCTGCGTGAGATCGCCGCCCACGTCGCCGGGATCACCTGGTACGCCGAGCAGGTCGGAGCGCTCCGGTTTGGGGAGTCGGCGAGTTTTCGCTAGAGTTCTCTCGTCGCCCGGCACCGGCCGGGCGGGCGCGGAAGTGGCTCAGTGGTAGAGCATCACCTTGCCAAGGTGAGGGTCGCGGGTTCGAATCCCGTCTTCCGCTCCAAGGACGATTAGCTCAGCGGGAGAGCGCTTCCCTGACACGGAAGAGGTCACTGGTTCAATCCCAGTATCGTCCACACGGTCAACTTTTCAAATGGCGCACCGGCCCGCCACGGCGGATGCTGGGGTGCATGAGCGGCGATGAACCCAGCGACCTGATCCGCAGCGTGTCACGCGCACTGCGCGTGCTGGAGGAGGTCGCCCAGTCCGACCGGCCGCTGACGGTCAAGGTGATCGCCCGCCGGTGCGGACTCAACCTCTCCACCTCCTACCATCTGGTCCGCACGCTCTGCTACGAGGGCTACCTGCTCCGGCTGCCCAGCGGCGACTACCTGCCCGGCCCGCAGGTGGCCGAGCGCTTCCACGAGATGCTCGGCGCGCTGGGCCGCCCGCCCAACGCCCGCGCCGTGCTCGGACACCTGGCCGCCAGCACCGGCCACACCGCCTACCTGGCACGGCTGACCGAGGGACGGCTGGTGGTCGCCGAGGTGGCCGAGGGCCTCTACTCGCCGTGGCTGGAGGACCTCCAGGCCGGGCTGGAGGCCGCCCCGCACGCGACCGCGCTCGGCAAGGCGCTGCTGGTCGCGCTGCCGCCCGCCGAGCGGCGCGCGATCCTGGAGGAGTCGGGGCTGCGCCGCTTCACCTCCCGCACGCCCGCCACCGCCGACGACGTGGAGAAGGAGTTGTACGGGCTGCGTCCCGGGCAGGTGGTGGAGGAACACGGCCAGTACCGGGAAGAGGTGGCGTGCGCGGCCATCACCGTGCCCGTGCCGACCGGCGGCGACGGTGACTGCCTGTGGACCCTCGGGATCTCCACGCTCGGCCTGGAGATCCCGCCGTGGGCGCCGTCCGTGCTGCGGGAGGCCGCCAGGGACCTGGGAGGCAAGGATCCGTGAAGGTGATCGTCGTGGGGGCGGCGGGCGTGATCGGGCGAGGCGTGCTGCGGGTGTGCCTGGACGACGACCGCGTCGGGGCGGTCCTCGCCGTCGGCCCCGTCCCCACCGGGGAGCGGCACCCCAAGCTGCGCGAGCTCGTCCGCCCTGACCTGTCCGACCTCGCGCCCGTACGGGACGCGCTGGCGGGCCACGACGCCTGCTTCTGCTGCCCGGAAGGCTCCCCGGCGGACGTCGCCCTGGCCGCCGGGACGGCGCTGGCCGAGGTCGCCCCGGGGTCGGCGTTCCTGTACGTGTCGGGCGCGGAGGACGGGGATCCGACCGAGGAGGCGCTGCTGGCACTGCCGCTGCGGGCCTACATCTTCCGGCCGGGGTATGGGCCCGGGTACGTGCCGCGCGGGGTGCCCGGGCATGGACAGTCCATGCACGGCGGCGTCGCGCGCACCCGCCTGCACCGGCCGGCCTACGTGGCCGCGGCGCCGTTCCGCCTGCTGCTGCGCCTCCTGCGCCCGGCGGCGGCGGTCACCACGGCCGAGCGGCTCGGGCGGGCTATGATCGCCGTTGCCGAACGGGGGGCTCCGCGGCGGATCCTCACGGCGGCCGACATCGACGCCTGGTGAACCGCTGGAATAAACAGGCAGCCTCGATTGCTGAGCTGGCTGTTGAAACTTCAACAGTATGGGCTGGTGACCAATATGCAGTTCGGGATCTTCAGTGTCGGCGACGTGACCACCGACCCGACGACGGGCCGCACCCCGACCGAGGCGGAGCGGATCCAGGCGATGGTGACGATCGCGCTCAAGGCCGAGGAGGTCGGGCTCGACGTGTTCGCCACCGGCGAGCACCACAACCCGCCGTTCGTGCCGTCCTCCCCCACGACCATGCTCGGCTACATCGCCGCCAGGACCGAGCGGCTGCAGTTGTCCACCGCCACCACGCTGATCACGACCAACGACCCGGTCAAGATCGCCGAGGACTACGCGATGCTGCAGCACCTGTCCGGAGGCCGGGTCGACCTCATGATGGGCCGCGGCAACACCGGGCCCGTCTACCCGTGGTTCGGCCAGGACATCCGCCAGGGCATCCCGCTCGCCATCGAGAACTACGCGCTGCTCCACCGGCTGTGGCGCGAGGACGTCGTGGACTGGGAGGGCCGCTTCCGCACCCCGCTGCAGGGCTTCACGTCCACGCCCCGGCCGCTCGACGGCGTGCCGCCGTTCGTGTGGCACGGCTCGATCCGCAGCCCGGAGATCGCCGAGCAGGCCGCCTACTACGGTGACGGGTTCTTCGCCAACAACATCTTCTGGCCGAAGGAGCACTTCGTCCGGCTCATCACCCTCTACCGGCAGCGCTACGCCCACTACGGGCACGGCACCCCGGAACAGGCCATCGTCGGGCTCGGCGGCCAGGTGTTCATGCGCAAGAACTCGCAGGACGCCGTGCGCGAGTTCCGGCCGTACTTCGACAACGCCCCCGTGTACGGTCACGGGCCGTCGCTGGAGGAGTTCACCGCCGAGACGCCGCTGACCGTGGGCAGCCCGCAGCAGGTCATCGACCGGACCCTGGAGTTCCGCGAGCACTTCGGCGACTACCAGCGGCAGCTGTTCCTCATGGACCACGCGGGGCTGCCGCTCAAGACGGTCCTGGAGCAGCTCGACCTGCTCGGCGAGGAGGTCGTGCCGGTGCTGCGCGCCGAGTTCGCCAAGGGCCGCCCGGCCGAGGTGCCGGACGCGCCCACCCACGCCTCCCTGCTGGCGGCCCGCACCGGACAGCCCTCCCAGCCCGCCCCCCGTTCGTAAAGGAGAAACCCCGATGAAGCTCGTCGTCGTCACGGCGGGACTGACCCAGCCGTCCTCCACCCGCCTGCTGGCCGACCGCCTCGCCGAGGCGGCCGGGCGGCGGCTCGGCGGCGCCACGCCGCGCGTCGTCGAGCTGCGGGAGCTGGCGGTGGACATCGCCAACAACTTCGTCACCGGCTTCGCCGGGGCCCGGCTGCGCTCGGCGCTGGACGCCGTGGCCGAGGCCGACGGGGTCATCGCGGTCACGCCGGTGTTCAGCGCGTCCTACAGCGGGCTGTTCAAGTCGTTCTTCGACCTGCTGGACCAGGACGCGCTGGCGGGCACCCCGGTGCTCATCGCCGCCACCGGCGGCACCGCGCGGCACTCGCTGGCGCTGGAGCACGCGCTCCGGCCGCTGTTCGCCTACCTGCGCGCCGTGGTCGTGCCCACGGCGGTGTACGCGGCGTCGGAGGACTGGGGCGGCACCGGCGACGCCTACACCGGCGGCCTGCCGGACCGCATCACCCGCGCGTCGGGCGAGCTGGCCGACCTCATGCTCCGCCTGGCCCCCGCGCGGGAGCCGAAGGCCGGGCAGACCGAGGACGTGAGCGGGCCGCCGGAGATCGAGGAGGTCGTCCCGTTCGAGCAGCAGCTCGCGGCGGTCCGCCAGGGATGAGCCCGTAGATCGCCCGACATTTCCGGATATCGGGTCCGGATATCGGGTCCGGACGCGTGGGGCGGGGCTTCAGGGGCGGATCTGCCGCAGGATCGACTCGTCGGTGATCGCGCTGTCGCGGGCGAGCAGGAACGCCTTGCTGAGGATCTCCGTCAGCCGGCCGTCCTCCTCGAACGGCAGGAACTGCCTGCCCGTGGCCCGGCGGGCGACCACGCACAGGTAGACGTCGCCCGGCTCCATGAAGACGGCGCCGCTGCTCAGATGGATGCGGTAGGTGCGCAGGTCGCCGCGGACGATCAGCTGCCGGTCGGCCAGCTCGCAGCGGCCGGCGATCGCGGTGCGCGGCAGGATGCGGGCGAGCGCGTCGCGGCGCACCTCCGCCGACGGGGGCAGCTCGGCGTCCGGCAGCGTGCGCCAGTAGGCGCGGTGCCGCTCGCCGCCCCGGCCCGACCAGCCCGGATCGGCGCCGATCGAGGTGATCGCGACGAACAGGTCCACGTCACGCATGGCCTCGCTGAACACCAGCGGCGGCACCTCGGCCAGGGGCGCCTCCGCCCACCGGCGGCCCGCGCGCCGTTCGAAGCGGACCGCGCCGGTCGAGGCCACCAGCTCGCCGCCCTCGCGCCCGGCCGACACGTAGCGGAAGCGCGCCCGCCAGGCGCCCTCGGCCAGCTCCTTGCGGGCGTCGGCCTCGTCGTGGTGGTGCAGCCACTCGGCCTGCCAGCCGCGCTCCTTGACCAGGGCGTAGAGGCGGTCGTGGACGACGAGGTGGGCGGCGAACCGCTCGGAGCGGGGCGAGGTCTCCAGCTCGGCCGGGGTGAGGAGGTAGACCTCGCGGAACGCCTGCTTGAACGGCTGGCGCAGCTGCCGCGCCGTCACCGTCTCGCGCCATTCGCGGACCTCGTCCAGGGAGGCGCGGGCCGGATGCCACAGCCGGACGCGGTCCCCCACCGGCTCGGACTCTCCGGGCAGGAAGGGCTCGCCGTCGCCGCTCTGCCAGATCAGGGCGCGGGTGACGGCTCCGGTGATCGGGTGGTCGCGGTAGTGGCGGGCCCACTCCTCGTACGGCCACGAACGGTCGACGGTGAACAGGGACTCCAGGCGGGCCCGCTCGGCCGACAGGGTGCGGCGGACCTCCTTGGCCACGGCCTTGATCTCGGCCGCGAGCTCGGGGCCGCCGCCGAGGTCACCGGGCAGGCTCCGGCGGACCGTGCCGTCGTCGGAGCGGGCGGAGACGCGTACGGTCCGGGCGTCCTCGACCGCGAGCGTGACCGACCACGGGGCGCACCGCCACGAGCGGGTGCCGTCGGCGGCCAGCCCGTGCGCGGGGACGGCGCGCTCGACGAGCTGGGCGGCGGTGATGCCGTCGCGGGCCGCCGCCGTGGTGAGGGCCGCGTCGATCTGCTTGTGCAGCGCCCGGCTCCTGACCGTCCGCTGGAGGCGGCGCAGCGCCTCGACCGCGCCGTCGCACTCGGCCATCGCGTGGACGGCCGCGCCGGCCAGCTTGAGATCCATCACCACCTGCCGCCCGCCGCCCGCCGCCGCCTCCGCCAGCCGGGCCAGCGCCGCCACGGCCCCGTCGACGCCGGTGAGCGCCGCCGCCCAGGCGAAACCCCGGGCCATGTCACTGTTGACCTCGACCCGCAGCAGCCGGACGTGCCCGGCGGGCAGCGGGCCGTCGAACGCGCGCACCGCCGCCGCCACCAGCTCCGCCGCGCCGTCGGCCGCCAGCAGGTCCACGGCGCGGGCACGCCACGCCTTCGTCGGCCGCGGGCTGCCCGCCTCCGCCAGATGCTCCACCAGCTCCACCAGGTGCGGGGCCGGCGAACCGCCCAGGTGGGCGCGGACCAGGGCGCCCCAGCCGTCGAGGCCCAGCGGCAGGGGCGGCGCCTCCGGGTTGACCGGAGCCAGCGCCCGCTGCACCAGCCGGCTCTCCTGCCCGCCCAGGTAGAAGCGTCCCGTCTCGTCGATCAGCCGCTCGGCCACCGCCCACAGCCCCGCCCGCCGCTCCGGAGGGAACGCGGCGGCGCGCTCGCCCAGCAGCGGGATCCACCCCAGGTCGTGCCAGCCGTTGCCGCCCCTGCCGATCGCCTCGCACAGCTCCGTCAGCTCCTCGACGCTCCACCCGTCGGACCGGGTGAACGCCAGCGTGAACTCCTCGCTGTGGTCGTCGGCCGTTAACCGGGCGAGGGCGAGCGCCGCCCGGCGGCACGTCTCGTGGTCCGCCTCGCGCAGCTCCGCCGCCACCGCGCGGCGCACCGGCCTCACCCGGTCGCGCAGCTTCTCCCGTACGTCGTGCGCGGTCAGCGGGAGCGCGGCCATCTCCCGGTCGTGGGCGGCCAGCTCGTCGAGCGAGGGAATCATGCGGCCGATCCTGCCGTACCGCACCGACAATCCGCCCCTCCCAGGCGAACCTCCCCGCCGGGCCCGGCCCCGTACGGAAAGGCCGCCCCTGGTGACCGCCTGCGGGCCCTCCCGGTGGGGTGGCGGCCCCTGGAGAGCGGACGGGGGTGGGGCCGCCCCCGCCCGGCGCCGGTCCGCACGGGGTTGGCCCCCGCCTGGGTCGGCCACGGCCCCGGGATGGCCGCCCGCCCGGGAATGGTCCCCGCCCGGGGATCGCCCGATGGGGGCGGTTCCCTGGGCGGCGGGCGGGCGGGCCAAACGGCCGGGGCCGGGTGGGTCAGCGGAGGAAGGCGGCGGGGACGCCGGCGTCGACCGGGATGTGGAGGCCCGTGGTGACGCTGAGGTCGCCGGAGGTGAGGGCGAGGACGGCGGCGGCGACGTGCTCCGGCAGGACTTCCTGCTTGAGCAGTGTGCGCTGGGCGTAGAACTCGCCGAGCTTCTCCTCCTCGACCCCGTAGACGGCGGCCCGGTTGGCGCCCCAGCCGGAGGCGAAGATGCCGGAGCCGCGGACGACGCCGTCGGGGTTGACGCCGTTGACGCGGATGCCGTGGCCGCCCAGTTCGGCGGCGAGGAGCCGTACCTGGTGGGCCTGGTCGGCCTTGGCGGCGCCGTAGGCGACGTTGTTGGGCCCGGCGAAGACGGAGTTCTTGGAGGAGATGTAGACGATGTCGCCGCCCGTGCCCTGGTCGATGAGGACGCGGGCGCTCTCGCGGGAGACGAGGAACGAGCCGCGCGCCATCACGTCGTGCTGCAGGTCCCAGTCGTCGAGGGTGGTCTCCAGGAGGGAGCGCGACAGGGAGAGGCCGGCGTTGTTGACGATGAGGTCGATGCCACCGAAGGCGAGGACGGCCTGCCGTACGGCGTCGGTGACCTGGTCCTCGGAGGTGACGTCTACGGCGACGGCGATGGCGGCGTCGGCGGGCCGGTGGGCGCGGGCGCCGAGTTCGGCGGCGATCTTCTCGGCGGCGGCGTGGTCGCGGTCGGCGACGACGACGCAGGCGCCTTCGGCGGCGAGGCGGCGGGCGGTGGCGGCGCCGATGCCGGAGCCGCCGCCGGTGACGAACGCGACGCGCCCGGCGAGCGGCTTGGGCGCGGGCAGGCGGCGGAGTTTGGCCTCTTCGAGCTCCCAGTACTCGATGCGGAACTTCTCGGCCTCGTCGATGGGCCGGTACGACGACAGGGCCTCGGCGCCGCGCATCACGTTGACGGCGTTGACGTAGAACTCGCCGGCGACGCGGGCGGTCTGCTTGTCCTTGCCGAAGCTGAACATGCCGACGCCGGGCACGAGCACGATGGCCGGGTCGGCCCCGCGCATGGGCGGCGAGCCGGGTGTGGCGTGGCGGGCGTAGTAGGCGGCGTACTCCTCGCGGTAGGCGGCGTGCAGTTCGCGCAGTCTGGCCAGGGCGTCGGGCAGGGGCGCGTCGGGCGGCAGGTCGAGGACGAGCGGCGCGACCTTGGTGCGCAGGAAGTGGTCGGGGCAGGAGGTGCCGAGGGCGGCCAGGCGGGGGTGTTCGGCGCGGGACAGGAAGTCGAGCACCTCGGGGCTGTCGGTGTAGTGGCCGACCTGCCGGGTGTCGGTGCCGGCCAGGCCGCGGATCACGGGGAACAGCTCGGCGGCGCGGCGGCGGCGGGCGTCCTCGGGCAGCGGCTGGTGGACGACGGGGCCGAACGGGTCGGGGCGGCCGTGCTCGGCGATGTAGCGCTCGGCGGTGCGGATGATGTCGAGGGCGTTGGCCTGGCATTCGTCGCTGGTGGCGCCCCAGGCGGTGATGCCGTGGCCGCCGAGGACGCAGCCGATGGCGGCGGGGTTCGCCTCCTTGACGGCGGCGATGTCGAGGCCGAGCTGGAAGCCGGGCCGCCGCCAGGGCACCCACACCACGCGGTCGCCGAAGATCCGCTCGGTCAGCGCGGGCCCGTCGGCGGCGGTGGCGATGGCGATGCCGGAGTCGGGGTGCAGGTGGTCGACGTGGGCGGCGTCGACGAGGGCGTGCATGGCGGTGTCGATGGACGGGGCGGCGCCGCCCTTGCCGTGCAGGCAGTAGTCGAACGCGGCGACCATCTCGTCCTCGCGTTCGACGCCCGGGTAGACGGCGGTGAGGGCGCGGACGCGGTCGAGGCGGAGCACGGCCAGGCCGGCGGCGGTCAGCGTGCCGAGGTCGCCGCCGGAGCCCTTGACCCACATGAGCTCGACGTCGCCGCCGGTGACCGGGTCGGTGCCGGTGCCCTTGGCGGAGGCGTTGCCGCCGGCGTAGTTGGTGTTGCGCGGGTCGGAGCCGAGCGTGTGCGCCCGGGCGAGCAGTTCGTCGACGACGGTCATCAGGCTCCCCATCCTGCCTGGTTGCCGCCCACCCGATCGGCGGCGATCTTCGCGAAATATCCGGACTTGGCGTAGGCGGCCATCGGATCGGGCGCCAGCCCCATCTCCTCACGCAGCTCGGCCAGCAGCGGCCGCACGTCCGTGTTGTACGCGTCCATGAGCACCGCGTTCGCGCCGAGCACGTCACCGGCGCGCTGCGCGGCGGCGAGCGCGTCACGGTCGACGAGCAGCGCCTTGGCGGTGGCCTCCTGGACGTTCATGACGGACCGGATCTGCCCGGGGATCTTCGGCTCGATGTTGTGGCACTGGTCGAGCATGAACGCGGTCCGCTCGGTGTAACCGCCGCCGCCGATCACCTCGAACATGATGCGGAACAGCTGGAACGGGTCGGCCGCCCCCACCATGAGGTCGTCGTCGGCGTAGAAGCGCGAGTTGAAGTCGAACCCGCCGAGCTTCCCCTCGCGCAGCAGGAACGCCACGATGAACTCGATGTTCGTGCCCGGCGCGTGGTGCCCGGTGTCGACGACGACCTGGGCCTTGGGCCCGAGCCGCACGCAGTGGGCGTAGGCGGTGCCCCAGTCGGGCACGTCGGTCACGTAGAAGGCGGGCTCGAACAGCTTGTACTCCAGCAGGAAGCGCTGCCCGTCGCCGAGCCGCTCGTACACGCTCGACAGGGCCTCGGCGAGCCGGTCCTGCCGGGCGCGGATGTCGTCCTGGCCGGGGTAGTTGGTGCCGTCGGAGAACCACAGTTTCAGCGTGTCGGACCCGGTCTCGTCCATGATGTCCACGCACTCCAGCAGGTGCGCCAGCGCCTTGGCGCGCACCGCCGGGTCGGGGTGGGTGACGCTGCCCAGCTTGTAGTCGTCGTCCTGGAACACGTTGGAGTTGATCGCGCCGATCCCGACGCCCAGCTCGGCGGCGTGCCGGGCCAGGTCGGCGTAGGAGTCCACCTTGTCCCACGGGATGTGCAGGGCGACGGTGGGCGCGACGCCGGTGAACCGGTGCACCTGCGCGGCGTCGGCGATCTTCTCGTACGGGTCGCGAGGGACGCCGGGTTGCGCGAAGACCTTGAACCGGGTCCCGGAGTTGCCGTAGGCCCACGAGGGGGTCTCTATCCGCTGCTTGCGCAGCGCTTCCTTGATCATCCACTTCCCCGAATCAGTCCAGATGGAAGATTTCGCCGAGCCTGACCATGCTCTCGTCGGGCCGGCCCTCCTCGAAGAACGGCGCCATGTCGCGCTGCCAGCGGGTGTTCACCTCGGTGGCGGCCATCGCGCGCCGGGCGGCGGCGAAGTCGTCGGTCTCCAGGTAGCCGACGAGCAGCCCGTCGTCGCGCAGGAAGAGCGAGTAGTTGCGCCATCCGGCCTCCCGCAGCGCGTCGAGCATGCCGGGCCACACCTGCCGGTGCCGTTCCCGGTACTCGTCGAGGCGGCCGGGCCGTACGTTCAGCAGGAAGCACACCCGCTCCACGCGCGATCTCCTTCGTTAGGAACGTTTTAACCAGCCGCCTCCGGAATCTAGGTGCTGTTCCTTCCGTCGTCAATGCCTCCAGGAGCACTCTGGCGCAGATGTGATTGTTACGTTTTAATCGGGCTGTGCGATTCACGGCTGTTGATCTGGGTGCGTCCAGCGGACGGGTGATGCGGGCCGACGTGTCGGCCGGGCGGATGACGCTGACGGAGGTGCACCGCTTCCCCAACCGGCCCGTACGGGTGTCCGGGACCCTGCACTGGGACATCCTCGGCCTCTACCGGGGCGTGCTCGACGGGCTGCGGGCGGCGGGGCCGGCCGAGTCCGTCGGCATCGACTCCTGGGCCGTCGACTACGGGCTGCTCGACGACGCCGGGCGCCTGATCGGCAACCCGGTGCACTACCGCGACGCGCGCACCGCCGGCGTCACCGCGCGGGTGGACCCGTACGGGGTGACGGGCGTGCAGTTCCTGCCGTTCAACACGGTCAACCAGCTGCTGCGCGAGCGCCTCGACGGGGCCGCGACGATGCTGATGATCCCGGACCTGCTCGGCTACTGGCTGACCGGGACGATCGGGGCCGAGCGGACGAACGCCTCCACGACCGGCCTGTACGACGTGAGGCGGCGCGACTGGGCCTGGGAGCTGATCGACACGCTGGGCCTGCCGCGCCGGATCTTCCCGGCGATCTCCGCGGACGGCGGCGCCGCGCTGCTGGACGACGTGGCCGAGGAGGTCGGCCACCGGACCCGGGTGGTCAGGGTCGCCTCGCACGACACCGCCTCCGCCGTGGTGGCCGTGCCCGCCGAGACCTCCCGGTTCGCCTACATCTCGTGCGGCACCTGGTCGCTGGTCGGCGTGGAGCTGCCCGCGCCGGTGCTCACCGAGGAGAGCCGGCTGGCGAACTTCACCAACGAGGCGGGCGTCGACGGCACCACCCGCTACCTGCGCAACGTCATGGGCCTGTGGATCCTCCAGGAGTGCCTGCGCGTGTGGGGGAACCCGCCGCTGGAGCCGCTGCTGGCCGAGGCGGAGCGCGTCCGCGCCAAGGCGGTCGTCGACCCGGACGACCCGGCGTTCCTGCCGCCCGGCGACATGCCCGCGCGCATCGCCGATCACTGCGCCAGGACCGGGCAGCGCGCTCCGGAGGGGCGGGCACAGGTCGTACGATGCATCCTGCGGAGCCTCGCCCTCGCCTACCGGCGGGCGATCGACGACGCGGTGCGGCTCAGCGGCCGGCCCGTCGAGGTCGTCCACCTGGTCGGCGGCGGCTCGCTCAACGAGCTGCTGTGCCGGCTGACGGCCCGGGCGACCGGGCTGCCGGTCGTCGCCGGGCCCGTCGAGGCGGCCGCGCTCGGCAACGCGCTGATGCAGGCCCGGGCGCGCGGCCTGGTCGGCGACCTGGCCGAGATGCGGGACCTGATCCGGCGCAGCGCGGGCGTGCGCACCTACGAGCCACACGGGGGCGAAGATGACCACGGTGAGCATTAAGGACGTGGCGGCCCTGGCCGGGGTGTCCCCCGGCACGGTGTCCAACGTGCTCAACCGGCCCGAGAAGGTGGCCGGCTCGACCCGCGACCGGGTGGAGACCGCGATCAGGCAGCTCGGCTTCGTCCGTCACGGCTCGGCCTCCACGCTGCGCGCCGGCCACAGCCGCACGGTCGGCCTGTCGGTGATCGACATCGGCAACCCGTTCTTCACCGACGTGGCCGCCGGGGTGGAGGACCTGGCCAGCGAGCGCGGCTACGCGGTCATCCTGGGCAACTCCTCCGGCAGCCCGGCCAAGGAGGAGCGCAACCTGCTCGTCTTCGCCGAGCAGCGGGTGCGCGGGGTGCTCATCACGCCGTCGGGCGCCGACCCGCGCCGGCTCGCCCTGCTGCGCGAGCGCGGCATCGCCGTGGTGCTGGTCGACCATCCGGCCGAGTGGCCCGACCAGTGCGCGGTCGCGGTCAACGACGTCGCCGGGGGCTCCCTGGCAGTGACGCACCTGCTGGCGGGCGGGGCCGACCGGATCGCGTACGTGTCGGGGCCCGCCTCGATCCGGCAGTGCCAGGACCGGCTGCGGGGGGCCGGGCGGGCGCTGGCGGCGGCCGGGCGCGACCCGGCGGAGCTGCGGGAGCTGGCCATGCCGGCGATGACGGCGGCGGCGGGCCAGCAGGCCGCCCTGACGCTGCTCGCCGAGGACGCGCTGCCCGACGCGCTGTTCTGCGCCAACGACCTGCTGGCGCTCGGCGTGCTGCGCGGGCTGCTCCAGGCGGGGGTGCGGGTGCCCGCCGACGTGTCGCTGATCGGCTATGACGACATCGACTTCGCCTCGGCGTCCGCGGTGTCGCTGAGCTCGATCCGGCAGCCGACCTACCAGCTCGGCCGGGCGGCGACCGAGCTGCTGCTGGACGAGTGCGACAACCCGGCCACGCACGCCCACCAGCAGGTCATGTTCCAGCCTGACCTCGTCGTGCGGGAGTCCACGCGGTAGCTTGGGACATAAGCGGAGCAACGGGGTGAATGATGTCAAATGGTGTTCGTCATGGGCTGGGGTTCGTCGCGGGGCTGCTCCTGCCGCCGCTGGCCGCCCTGGCTCTGATGTACGGGGTGTCGCACCTCTCGCTCACGCTGGCGCAACGCTTCGAGCTGTCGTTCCCGGGGCTCGGCCTCGTCGTGCTCGCGGGGGCCGGGCTGGCGTTCCTCGCCGGGTCACGGATCTCCCCCGTCGCCTCGCTCATGGGCGGGCTGCTGTACGTGCTGCTGGGCGTGGTGCCGTTCCTGGCTATGTACGGCATCGAGTTCCGGCCCGAGCAGCTGCTGCCCGGCCTCCTGCGCAACGGCTACACCGGCCTGGCGCTCCAGGGCATCCTGCTCATGCTCGGCGTGATGCTGCTGGTGGCCTCGGCGTTCCCGTCGCGCTGGCGGGGCCGGGCCAGGGCCGACGCCGCGCCCGCCTACCCGGGCTACCCGCCTCCCGCCTACCCGGGTCCCGCCGACCAGGCCCCTTCCCAGGACCCCTACCAGGCGCGGCCGTATCCGCCGGAGCCGTCCTACGGCGCCGAGTCCCGTCCCGAGGACACCACCCGGCCGATGCACCGCGAATGAGCCCGGCGCCGCCTGGCAGAATGCCGCCATGCGCGACTCCACGATCGACGACTTCCTGACCACGCTGGCCGACCGGGTCCCCGCGCCGGGCGGCGGCGCGACCGCCGCGCTCCACGCGGCGCAGGCCGCCGCGCTCCTCGGCATGGTCGCCCGCTACACCACCGGCGAGAAGTACGCCGAGCACGCCAGGGCCGTCGAGGCCGTGATCGCGGAGACCGACACGCTGCGCGCCGGCGCGCTGGACCTGGCCGAGGCCGACGCGGCGGCGTTCACCGCCGTCACCGACGCCTACCGGCTGCCCAAGGGCGAGGCGCGCACCGCCGCGATCGCCGCCGCGCTGGTGGGAGCCGCCGAGCCGCCCGCCCGGGTGGCCGAGACCGCCGCGCGCCTGGTGGAGCTCTGCGAGCTGCTGCTACCGATCGGCAACCGCAACCTGGTCACCGACGTGGCCGCCGCCGCCGAGGCCGCCCGCGCCGCGCTCACCACGGCCCGCGTCAACGTCGAGGTCAATGTCGCCGGCCTCACCGACCCGGCCGCCCGCGAGCGGCTGCGCGACCGGCTGACCGTCGTGGCCGGGGCCGTGGCCCGCGCCGACGCCGTGACGGCCGCCGTACTGAAGGAGATCACGCGATGACCGCGCGCAAGCTGACGGGCAAGGAGCTGGCGGCGGCCATCAGGGCGCAGACGGCGGCCGAGGTGGCCGCCGGGCCGCAGCCGAGGCTCGCCGTGGTCGTCGCCACCGGCGACGAGGCGAGCCTGTGGTACGTGCGGTCCATCGCCAAGGCCGCCGAGGGCGTGGGCATCGCCGCCGACGTCGTCGACCTGGGGCCCGAGGCGCGGCCGGAGCAGATCCGCGAGACGCTGGCCCGGCTCAGCGCCGACGCGGGCGTGCACGGCGTGATGCTGCAGACGCCGCTGCCCGAGGGCGCCGTCGCGCAGGAGCTGGCAGGCGCGATCGACCCGCGCAAGGACGTCGACGGGGCCAACCCGCTGTCGCTGGGCCGGCTGGCCGCCGGGCTGCCCGCGTTCGTGCCGGCGACGGCGGCGGCCGTGATGGCGCTGCTCGACCACTACGGGGTCGAGCTCGCGGGCCGGCGGGCCGTGGTGGTGGGGCGCTCGACGGTCGTCGGCAAGCCGCTGGCGCACCTGCTGCTCGACCGGCACGCCACGGTCACCGTCTGCCACTCGCGCACCCGCGACCTGGCGTCCGTGACCGCGACCGGCGAGGTCCTGGTGGCCGCCGTGGGGCGGGCGGGGCTGATCGGCGCCGGCCACGTCGCCCCCGGCGCGGTGGTGATCGACGTCGGCACCAACCCCACCGACGACGGCGGCCTGACCGGCGACGTCGACTTCGACGCGGTCGCGGAGCGGGCCTCGGCCCTCACCCCGGTCCCCGGCGGCGTCGGCCCCGTCACCACCGCCCTGCTGCTGCGCCACACCGCCCGCGCGGCGAACCTGCCGTGAACCTCCGGCCGTACCTCCCCCGAAAGGCTCTTCCATGCGTGACGTCCTGATCATCCAGAACAGCCGGAGCGGCGGCCCGGGCCGGTTCGGCGGCTGGCTGGAGGAGGCGGGGCTGCGGCTGGACGTGGTCCACGCGCACGAGGGCGCCCCCGTGCCCGACCGGCTCACCCACGACGCCATGATCATGCTGGGCGGCGGCTACCTGCCGAGCGAGGACGACCGGGCCCCGTGGCTGGCCCCCGCCAGGCGGCTGGTGGGCGAGGCGATCGAGCGCGGCGTCCCGCTGTTCGGCATCTGCCTGGGCGGCCAGATGCTCGCCGAGGTGGCCGGCGGCGAGGTCACCGGCGACGCGGGCGCGCCCGAGAACGGCAGCGTCCCGGTCACGATCAGGCCCGAGGCCGCCGCCGACGCCCTCTTCCAGGACCTGCCGCCGGTGGTGCCCGCCATCGAGCACCACAAGGACGCGATCACCGCGCTGCCGCCCGGCGCGGTGTGGCTGGCCGAGACCGAACGCTGCCCCTACCAGGCGTTCCGCGTGGGCGAGCAGGCGTGGGGCGTGCAGTTCCACCCCGAGGTGCTGCCGGAGCGCATCCGCCAGTGGGAGGTGGACGGCTTCGACCCCGACGAGGTCTACGCCCGCGCGGTCGCCGACGAGCCGGTCTCCACGCCGATCTGGCGCGAGGTGGCCGCCCGCTTCGCCAAGCTCGTCTGACGAGTGGCGGGCGGGCGCTCAGCCCGTGTAGGCGTCCCAGCCGAGCTTGACGGCGACGGCCAGGCCGCAGGCGGCGGCCAGGTAGCGCAGGCTGTGACCGGGCAGGCGGCGGGCGATCTTGGGGCCGAGCCAGCCGCCGGCCAGGAAGCCCGCCGCCAGCGGCGCCGCCGCCCCCCAGTCGACCGGCCCGAACAGCGCGAACCCGGTCGCCGCCACCGCGTTGGCCAGCCCGGACAGCACGTTCTTCAGCGCGTTGAGCTTGGCCGGGGTGCCCGCCAGCATCGACGACAGCACCGCGAACATGAGGATGCCGCCGGCCGCCCCGAAATAGCCGACGTAGATCGCCACGGCGAACAGCGCGCACCGGGTGAGCAGCCCGTGCTCGCTGTGCCGCTCCCCCTTCGGCGGCCGGATCAGCAGCAGCGACGCCAGGCCGATGAGCCACGGGGCGATCTGCTCGAACGTCCGCGACGGCGTCACCAGCAGCAGGTACGCGCCCGTGGCCCCGCCGAGCGCGGTCAGCCAGCCGAGCCGGAGCACCCGGGGCCCCTGTCCGGCCAGCTCGGGCCGTGAGCCGAGGGCCGCGCCGAGGCCGGTGAACAGCAGCGCGACGGTGTTGGTGACGTTCGCGGTGAGCGGCGGCAGGCCGAACGCCAGCAGCGCCGGGTAGGAGACGATCGAGGCGAGGCTCACCACGGTGCTGACCACTCCGGCCGCCAGCCCGACTCCGAGCAGCCCGAGAACCTCGCCGACGATCACCCAGACATGCTAGGGCTTGTCCGTTTTGTCCAGCCCACCGGGCCGGCGTCCGCGTGCCATCATCCCGAGCCCCGCCAGCCCCGCCGCGCCGAGGAGCAGCCCTCCAGCCGCCCACCCGCGCTGGCGGGCCACCCGGCGCTCCACCTCGGCGTACGGGGTCGTGGAGAACGACACCAGCTCGTAGCGGGAGGCGTACCGTCCCGGCAGCGCCCGCTCCAGCGCGTGCTCCAGCCGCTTGCCCGCCAGGAACATCCGGGAGCCGACCTTGTCCCGCATCTCGACGAAGTTCGCCAGCGCCAGCCGGGCGATCACGTCCGTGTCGGCCCGGCGGCGCTCGAACAGCGCCAACGCCCCGGCGAAGTCGTCGCCCGTCTCGTCCAGGCACCGGTCCAGCTCGACGCAGTCCTCGAAACCGCAGTTGGCGCCCTGGCCGTAGAACGGCACGATGGCGTGCGCGGCGTCGCCCACCAGGCCGACCACGGCGGCGTCGGTGGTCACGTGCCACGGGTCGCAGCGCATGGTGACGAGGTGGCCGACCGGGTTCGCCGCGAAGTCCGCGGCCAGGTCCGGCATCAGCGCGAAGGCGTCGGGGTAGTGCTCGGCGAAGTGCTCCCGCACCCGCGCCGGATCGCCGAGCCCGGCGAACGCGCGGTGCGGCCAAAAAAGCGTGCAGGTGAAGGAGCCGTCGGGGTTCGGCAGCGCGATCATCATCGACGCGCCGCGCGGCCAGATGTGCAGCGCGCCCCGCTCCAGCGCGAACGCGCCGCCCCTGGCCGGGATCGTGAGCTCCTTGTAGCCGTAGTCGAGGTAGCTCTGGCTGAAGCTCACGCCGGGCAGCGCCTGCAGCCGGGCCCGCACCGCGCTGAACGCGCCGTCGGCGCCGATCACCACCCGCGCCCGCGCCTCGCCCGGTCCGGTCTCCGTCTCGAACGTCAGCCGCCCCGTCCGCTCGTCCAGTCCGGTGAGCCGGTGGCCGAAGCGGACCTCGACGCCGGGCAGCGCGGTGGCGGCGTCCAGCAGCTTCATGTTCAGCTCGGCGCGGCCGATGGAGTTGATCGCCTGCCGGTGGTCGGCGCTGTAGGGCTGGAAGGTCAGGCCGCCGTCGAGCGCGTGCATCATCCGGCCCGGCATCGGGATCGCGTCCTTGAGCACCTCCCGGTCGAGCCCGACCCGGCGCAGCGCGTCGATGCCCCGCTCGGAGATCGCCAGGTTGATCGACCTGCCCCGGTCCGCGCCGCGCTCGCGCGGGTCCTGGCGGCGCTCGTACAGCGTCACCCGGTGCGAGCGGCGGGCCAGGAAGCAGGCGAGCAGGCAGCCGACGAGGCCGGCGCCGACGATCGTGACCTCCATCCTTCCTTCGTACGGCGGGCGGCGGGGAATGTCCAGCTATCCGAGTGCGGCGTCGACGGCGCGGACCGTGGCCTGCCAGATCGGCGAACGCGGATCGATCACGTCGAAGTGGTCGCCGGGCATCTCCACGTACGTCACCCGGTCCCCCGCCGTGGCGGCGGCCCGCGCGTAGCGTCGCGCGAAGTCGCGCAGGTCAGGGTCGTCCCCGGTGCCCTGGACGACGACCTGCCTGACCTTCAGCGGCAGCCTGGCGAGCGGGGCGGCCTGCGTGTACAGGTCCGCGGGGCCGCCCGGCTCGGGCTGCCCCGGCGGTCCGGGAGGCGGGGCGGGGGCGCCGAGCGCGTCGGCCACGGCGCCCTGGCCGATCCAGCGCCTGCCGCCTTCGACCAGGTCGAGCACGCCCGCGAGCGACACCGCGACCTTGGCGGGGGCGCCGTCAGCGACGGCGCGCAGGGCGAGCTGCGCGCCCGCCGAGTGGCCCGCCACGGCGACCCGGTCCAGGTCGAGCGGCGCGTCCAGGCCGGTCAGCGCCTTCAGCCCGGCCGCCACGTCGGCCGTCGTCGCCTCCCATCCGTGCAGGTCCGGCGGCCGGTACTCCAGGTTCCAGACCGCGTGGCCGCTGCCGGTGAGGTCGGCGCAGAGCGCCTCCATGAGGTCGGCCTGCCACACCGACCGCCAGTACCCGCCGTGCACCAGCGCCACCACCGGCAGCCCGCCGTCCCCGGGCAGCCGTTCGGGCAGGTACAGCTCGCCCCACTGCTGCCGGTGCTCGCCGTACGCGACACGGCGGCGCGGGTGGCGCAGGCGGTGCACGGCGTGGCGGATCGCCCACGACAGGCCGTCGAGCCCGCGCCCGTGGATGTGCGTGGCGCCCTCGCCGGTCTCGACGCCGTCGGCCCGCCAGACGTCCAGCCAGACGACCAGGCCGAGCGGCTCGCGCATCAGGCTCCTGATGCCCTCGTCCGGGCCCGGGATGATCACGACCGCCCGTTCGGAGCCGCCCCGGCGCCTGGCGGTGCGGGCCCGGACGGCGGCGGCGTCACGCGCGTACGTGATCACCCCGCGCACGCCCAGCGCCGTGAACTCGCCTTCGGCGATCTCGCCCAGCAGAGCTTCGTCGATCGCCGCTCCCGGCCCGATCAGCACCAAGACATCGCTCACGAATCCCGACACTACAGAACTTCCTCCCAGCAAGCCCACGTTCGTGCTGGTATCGGGATGGAGATCGAATTCCGGTCTTCCGGAAGGCGTGCCGCGGCCATGTTGAAAGGTCGTAAGTTGGGTCGGGTGCGTGTAAAGCAGCTTCACCCGTGGCCTCACAGTGTCGCCGAGGCGGAGGCGATCCAGGAGCGGCTCCGGCCTCACATCGAGCTGGACGGGCCCGGCACGTTCACCACGGTCGCGGGCCTCGACGTGCACTACCACGGGCGGGGCGACGACCACGACGCGCTGTCGGCCGCCGTCGTCGTGCTCGACGCCGAGACGCTCGACGTCGTGGAACGGGTGGTCGTGCACGGGCGGGCGGCCTTCCCGTACGTGCCCGGCCTGTTCGCCTTCCGCGAGCTGCCCGCGCTCGTCGAGGCGCTCGAACGGCTCACCGTCACGCCGGACCTGCTCGTCTGCGACGGCTACGGGCTCGCGCACCCGCGCGGCTTCGGCCTGGCCTGCCACCTGGGCGTCCTCACCGGGCTGCCGTCGCTCGGGGTCGGCAAGACGCCGTTCGTCGGCGCCCACGAACCGCCCGGAGCGGCGCGCGGCTCCTGGTCGCCCATCGTCCTCGACGGCGTCCCCGTGGGACGGGCGCTGCGCACCCGGACCGGCACCAAGCCGGTGTACGTGTCCCAAGGGCACCGCGTCAGCCTCGACACCGTCACCGGCCAGGTGCTGCGCCTGTCGCCCCGCTACCGGCTGCCCGAGCCCGTACGCCAGGCCGACCACCTGGCCCGCCACGGCACCTGACCCCCTGCGGCGCTTGCGGGCTTGCGAGCCCCGGTGTCAGCGGCGGAACGTCCAAGCCAGCAGCCACACGCTGAGCCCGAACAGCACCATGCCCAGCGGCACGTGCACGGCGACCGCGCCCGAACCGCCCACCATGGACTGGACCAGGCCCAGCAGCAGCACCGCCAGGCCGACCAGCGACGGCCAGAGCGGTCCCCGGCCCGGCCGCCACACGAGCACCGCGCTGACGACCAGCGCCAGGCCCAGCAGGTGGACGGCGCCCGCGCCCGCGCCGTGCAGCGCCCGGCCCGCACCCTCCATCAGCTGCCCGGCCGTCACGGCCTGGAGCAGCACGGCGGCGGCGTTCAGCAGGGCGACCGCTTTGAAGGCGGTCAGATATCCGCTCGTCCTGGGGGCGACCTCGGTGACCACGCGACTCTCCTTCGCTCGGTGCGGGCCCCCAGCATCCCGGCGCCGCGGCGCCCGTACATCCACCCCACGTCGTCATCCGCCCTACACCCCCGGTCGTACACCCCTACCGCCCCCACCCCACGACCTCGCGCACCCGGGGGCCGGGACCGCGGGTGGAGGGGCAGGGCGGCCCGACAGCCGCGACGCCCCAAGGGAACCACCCCCCGAGGGGCCCACCCCCCCGGGGGTCACGCCGGAGGGCCACGCCGGAGGCCACGCCGGGGGCCCCACCCCAGAGGGCCCACCCCAGGAGGGGCCGCGCCCGGAGGGCCGGGACCTCGATGAAGCCCGGGAGCGGATGCCCGGAAGGGTGTGCCCGGCGGCCGCCGCACCCGAGGTGAGCCCCCAAGAGGCCCGTACCCAAGGGCCTGGGCCTCGGGGAGCCGGGAGCGGCACGGCGGCCGGGGTACCCAAGGTGGACCGCCCCCCGAGCGGGCCGCCCCCGAAGTGGGCCACCCCCGAAGGGCCTCACCCGAGGGGAGTCGCGCCCGAAGGGGGGCGCACCCGGGCGGGCCCGAAGGGGGCGCACCCGGGCGGGCCCGAAGGGGGCGCACCCCAAGGAGCGGAGCCCTTCCCCAGGGGTTCCTAAGGCTCGTGCGGGTGGGGGCCGGAGTGGGGGAGGGGTGGGGGGACTGCTTGGGCGTCGGCGCCGCTGGTCCAGAGGCCGATCATGAAGGCGGCCGTGGCTTCCAGGAGTTTGGCCCGGTCGAGGCCGCCGCCGTGGACGGGGGTGCAGCCCAGGTCGGTGACGAGGGTGCGGGCGAGGCCGAGGGCGTGGTCGTCGTCGCCGCAGAGGGGCACGGCGAGCGGCCGGCCGTCGAACACCGGGGGCGTCATGCGCCACACGTCCACGTGGCACAGGTTGAACGCCTTCACCACGTGCCCGCCGGTGAGGGCGGCGATCCGTTCGGCGACGGAGCGTGTCACGTCGTACGCGCCGGGCCCGACGGCGTTGGTCACGTCGATCAGCGGCTTGCCGCGCAGCGGCGGTCCGGCGGCCCGTACCACCTGGTCGGCCGCCTCCTCCAGCACGGCCACCACGACCACGTCGCCGAACGCGGCGGCCTCCTCGAACGTGCCGGACGTGGCGGGCACGCCGTGCGGGGCGGCGGCTGTCAGGGTGGCGGCGGTCGCCGCGGCGCGGCCGGGGTCGCGGCCGCTGACCATCAGGGCGTGGCCCGCGCGGGCCCACTGCGTGCCGAGGGCGTCGGCCATGCCGCCGGCGCCGAGAATGCCGATCCTCATGCTCATCCTTCCGAGGACGTCTGCTTGCATGGGGACTCTAGGAATGCCAATACGCACCGGACGGTGCCTATCGGGAGGGCTCGTGTTTCTCGCCGACTGCCAGGCGCGGCTGGCCTTCGACCTGATCTCCAACACGTGGAACGCGGTCGTCCTGTGGTCGCTGCGCGACGGCCCGCGCCGGCCGGCGGACCTGCGGGCGGGCATCGGCGGCATCAGCGCCAAGGTGCTGACGGAGACGCTGCGCCGGCTGGAGTTCAACGGCCTGGTGACGCGGCGGGCGTACGCGGAGGCGCCGCCCCGGGTGGAGTACGAGCTGACGGCGCTGGGCCGGAGCCTGCTGGGGCCGATCGGCGTGCTGGGCGAGTGGGCCTTCGAGCACGCCGAGGAGGTGATGGCCGCCCAGGACGCGAGCCCCGGGCAGCCGGTCAGCGGGTGAAGAGCTGTTCCAGGACGACGGCCACCCCGTCCTCGTCGTTGGACAGCGTGCGCCGCCCGGCGGCCCGCAGCACCATGGGGTGGGAGTTGGCCATGGCGTAGCCGGCTCCGGCGTAGGCCAGCACGGCGAGGTCGTTGGGCATGTCGCCGAAGGCCACCACGTCGTCAGGCCCGGCTCCGAGCCGGTCGCAGAAGGCGGCCAGCGTGCCGGCCTTGGTCACCCCGGGGGCGCTGATCTCCAGGAGGCCGGGCACGCCGGAGTGGGTGACCTCGGCCTGCCCCTCGACGGCCGCGGTCGCCGCGGTGAACAGGTCGTCCAGCGGGTGCTCGGGCAGCCAGGCGAGCAGCTTCACGATGGGCTCGCCCGCCGCGCACACGTCGGGCACCGAGCGGCGCCAGGCCTCGTCGCCGGGGTGGCTGCGGCCGTAGCCGGGCTGGCACAGCACGGCGTGGCCGGTCTCGGCGGCGAACGCGATGCCGGGCAGCGCCTCGGTCAGCGCGCCGACGACCTTCCTGGCCGCCGCCGGGTCGAGGGCGTGCATGGTGACGATCTCGTCGGCGGTCACGTCGTACACGATGGCGCCGTTGCTGCACACGGCGGTGCCGAGCGCGCCGGCCCGGCGGGCGATGGGGGCCATGGAGCGGGGCGGGCGGGCGGTGACGAACACGATCTCGGCCCCGGCGTCGCGGGCCAGCCGCAGCGCCTCCCGGGTGCGGGGGGAGACGGTGCCGTCGGAGCGCAGGAGGGTTCCGTCGAGGTCGGTGGCGACGATGCGCGGAGGGTTCACGTACCCGATTATGGGCTCCGGCCGCCTTCCGGGCCGGGCCGCCCGGCGGTAGGGTGCGCCGCGTGACCTCCCCCGAGCACGCAGACGACCGGACAAATGACCGGGCAGGCGACCGTGCGGACGACCGTGCGGACGACCGGGCAGGCGACCGGGCCCATACCCGGCCGGACGGCCGCGCCGGTGCCCGGCCTGATGACCGGGTCGCCTCGGTGTTCCGGTTCTCGACCGAGCTGGTCGCGTGGGTGGCGGCGCCGTGGGCGCTGGCCTCGTTCTCGGTGCCGCTGGCGGTGCTGTCGGTGGTGGTGCTGATCGGGCTGCCGGCGGTGTTCGCGACGCCGGGCGACAAGCGGCAGGTGCTCGTGGCGGTGCCGGGGCCGGTGACGATCGCGCTGGTGCTGCTGCAGCTCGTGGTGGCGGTGGCGGCGTCGTGGGCGGCCTGGCATCCGGTGGCCGCCGGGATCGTGTCGGCGCTGGCGGCGGTGACGGCGGTGCTGGAGCTGCCGCGCTGGCGGTGGCTGCTGCGGCGCTAGATCCGCAGCTCCGGGGGCAGCCGGACGCCGGCCTGGGCGATCTCGAGGCCGAGGAGCTCGCCGGAGTCGCCGTAGCCGAGCACGACGTCCTCGGCGACGACGTGGCGGGTCGCCTCGCCGGGCGCCGCCTCGGGCCTCATCGCGACGTAGGCGACGTCGTGCCCGGCGTCCCAGTCGACGTACACGGTCAGCGGGCGCCTGCCGCCGGGCTCGTCGTCCCAGGCGAGCATGCCCTCCTTGGCCTCGTGGGAGCCCGCGAGCGCCGCCCGCACGGTGACGAGGGCGAGCTCGACGGCGCGCAGCGAGTCGTCGGCGGTGACCTTCCGCTCGTGCTCCCATCCGGCCAGCCCGTCGATCCGGTACGGGCACGACCACTCCCCCGTGGGCTCCTCGTACGGCATCCCGACCGCCGCGACCACCTCCCCCGGCGGCTCGGTGCGCAACGTCAGCGTCCGTCGGGCGATCTCGTACATGCTGGCTGATCTACCCATGACTCATACCCGGAAAGACTGTCAGAGCGCGGGACTCTAGCCGACATGCCGGACATATCGGATGCTGTGGGGGGCGGGAGCCCACAGATCCGCCGCCCGGACTACTGGTGTGCGGCTCCCGCCCCATAGTCTTCCTACCGGTCGTGAGGGGGCCTGGGGATGGATGAGCCGTTCGGAACACGGTTGCGGGCGAGGATGGACAAGTACGGACCGCTGTGCGTGGGCATCGATCCGAGCCCGGAGCTGCTCGGGGCGTGGGGCCTCGACGACTCGCCGATGGGGCTGGAGCGCTTCAGCCGCACGGTCGCCGACTCGGTGGGCGACCTGGTCGCCGTGATGAAGCCGCAGTCGGCCTTCTACGAGCGCTGGGGCAGCCGCGGCATCGCGGTGCTGGAGCGCACGATCGCCGACCTGCGCGACGCGGGCACGCTGGTGCTGCTCGACGTCAAACGCGGCGACATCGGCAGCACGATGGCCGCCTACGCCGAGGCGTACCTCGACCGGGGCAGCCCGCTGGCCGCCGACGCGGTGACGCTCAGCCCGTACCTGGGCTTCGGCAGCCTGAGCGGCGCGATCACCTCCGCGCTCGCCGGCGACGCGGGCGTGTTCGTGCTCGCCCGCACCTCCAACCCCGAGGCGGCCGCGCTGCAGAGCGCGGTCGCCGGCGAGGTGTACGAGGGGGTGCGGGCGGCCAACGAGGGGGTGCGGCCGCTCGGCTCGGTCGGCGTGGTCGTGGGCGCGACCGTCGCCTCGCCGGGCTACGCGCTCGACCGGCTCAACGGGCCGGTGCTGGCGCCGGGGCTCGGCGCGCAGGGCGCCTCGCCCGCCGACGTGGGCCGGCGTTTCGCCTCGGTACGGCACGCGGTGGTGCCGTCGGTGTCCCGGGCGGTGCTGGACGACCCGGCGCGGCTGCGCGCCCGTACCGAGCGTTACCGGGACGAGTGCGCCAAGGCGCTGTCGCTCTGAAGGGCCCGGTTGACGGCGGCGAGCACGGCATGCACCGACGCGGTGAGGACCGACGAGTCGCGGCCCGCGCCCCAGCGGGTGACGCCGCCGGCGCGCGCCTCGACGTAGGCGACGGCCTGGCTGCCGCTGCCCGTGCCGGTGGCGTGCTCGGCGTAGTGCAGGATGTCGGCCTCGACGCCGGCCCCGGCCAGCGCGGCGGCGAGCGCGGCCAGCGGCCCGTTGCCGGTGCCGTGCAGCGGCGTGCCGTCGTCCAGCGTGCCGGTGAACTCGTGGGTCCCCGGCGCGGTCTCGGCGGTGCGCCAGCCGGTCAGCGCGAGCGGCCCGGCCACGTCCAGGTACGTCCGCCTGAACAGCGTCCACAGCCGCTCGGCGGTGATCTCCTCGCCGCTGCCGTCGGCGTCGCGCTGCACCACGGCGGAGAAGTCGATCTGCAGCCTGCGCGGCAGCTCCAGCCCGTGGTGGGCGCCGAGCAGGTAGGCGATGCCGCCCTTGCCCGACTGGCTGTTGACGCGGATGACCGCCTGGTAGCCGCGGCCCACGTCGGCCGGGTCGATCGGCAGGTAGGGCACGCCTGTGACTCCGGCACGCCGAGCTCGGCGGCCCGCCGGGCGTGGTGGGCCAGGCCCTTCTTGATCGCGTCCTGGTGGGTGCCGGAGAAGGCGGTGTGGACGAGGTCGCCCGCGTACGGGTGGCGTTCGGGCACGGGCAGCCGGTTGCAGTGCTCGACGGTGCGCCTGACCTCGTCGATGTCGGACAGGTCGATCATCGGGTCGACGCCCTGGGCGTGCAGGTTGAGCGCGAGCGTGACAAGGTCGACGTTGCCGGTGCGCTCGCCGTTGCCGAACAGGCAGCCCTCCACCCGCTGCGCCCCGGCCAGCACGGCCAGCTCGGCGCAGGCGACGCCGGTGCCGCGGTCGTTGTGCGGGTGCACCGACAGGATGACCGAGTCGCGCCGGGCCAGGTGGCGGTGCATGTACTCGATCTGGTCGGCGTACACGTTGGGGGTGGCGATCTCGACGGTGGCGGGCAGGTTGTGGATCACCGGCCGGTCGGGGCTCGCGTCCCACAGCGCGGTCAGCTCGTCGCACACCTCCAGCACGTAGTCGGGCTCGGTGAGGTTGAACACCTCGGGCGAGAACTGGTAGCGCACGCCGTCGCGGGCGTCGCCCAGCCTGGCGACGAGCGCGGCGGCGTCCACGATGAGCGCCCGCAGCTCGTCGCGGTCGCGCCCGAGCACCACGTCGCGCCAGACGGGGGCGGTGGCGGTGTAGAGGTGCACGACGACGCGGGGCAGCCCTTCGGCGGCGGCGTAGGTGCGCTCGATCAGGTCGGCCCTGGCCGGGGTGAACACCACGACGGTCACGTCGTCGGGCACCGTCCCGGAGGTGGCGAGCTGCCGGACGAAGTCGAAGTCCGTCCGGCTGGCCGACGGGTAGCCGACCTCGATCTCCTTGTAGCCCCTGCGCACCAGCAGCTCGAACATGCGTCGCTTGCGCGCGGGGTCCATCGGCTCGGCCAGCGCCTGGTTGCCGTCGCGCAGGTCGACGGGCACCCAGAGCGGGGCCCGCGTGGTCCGGTTCGCCGGCCACTGCCGGTCGGTGAGGGGCACGCTGACCCGCTCGTGCGCGGGCCGGTAGCGGTGCGAGGGCATGACGCTGGGCTGTTGCGGATTCCACCGCATGGTCGTCTCCTTCTCTGATCCGAACGCGGACCGGCAGCACTCGACCCCGCCGCGGCGGGGTGCCGGCCCTCGGTCAGGCCCCGCCGCGGCGGCCGAGAAGGAGACCGCGGTACGTCATGCCGGGTACGATAGCCACAACTCAGGTCCTCAGACAAGCTGAGAGGTGGATTCCGATGGCGCTCGGAGCGCTGCGTCCCAGCCCGCTGGTCGAGCAGGCCACCGCCCGCCTGCGCGAGCAGATCACCGGCGGCCACTGGCCCGTCGGCACCCGCCTGCCCAGCGAGAACGCGCTGGCCCAGACCCTCGGCGTCGGCCGCTCCACCGTGCGCGAGGCGCTGCGCGCCCTCACCGGCGCCGGCCTGGTCCAGCCGCGCCAGGGCAGCGGCGTCTTCGTCATCGCCGCCGAACCGGCCGAGGACTGGCCCGCCCGCCTGCGCCGCGCCGCCATCACCGACGTGTACGAGGTCCGCGTGATCGTCGAGACCCGGGCCGCGCGGCTGGCGGCGGCCCGCCGTACCGACGACGACGTGCGGGCGCTCCGGGCGGCGCTGGCGGCCCGGCGGGCGGCGGCCGGCGGCGGCGACGCGGCCTTCGTGGACGCCGACATCGCCCTGCACGCGGCCGTCGTCGCGGCGGCGGGAAACCCGGTGCTGACCGGCCTGTTCGCCGAGTTCGCGCCCGCGCTGCGCGAGCGGCTGATCGACCTGGTGGAGCTGCTGGGGCTGCGGCACGACGACGCCAACCCCGGCGACGACGCGCACGCCCGCCTGGTCGAGGCCGTCGAGGCGGGCGACCCCGACACCGCGGAAGCCGTCCTCCAGGCGGAACTGGACCAGACCCTGGCCCTGCTCCGGAAGGCGTAGGGAGCTGCCGGGCGCCTAGCCGGTGGGGCCCGCGTCCGGGCGGGTCACGTCGTCCTCGTCGTCGTCCCGCTCCTCACCCTCGGCCCTGCTCTCGGCCTCATCGTCGTTCGCGGGCTCGTCCCTGGCCTCCGGCGGGTCCACGGGGACGGGCCGGCGGAGCCGGGGCGTGGTCGACCCGGACCGCTCGGCGACCACGTCGCTCTCCCCGCCCAGACCGGAGACGGCCTCCGGCAACTCGTCCGTTCTGTCGCTCATGCCCCCTCTCTTCCCTCCTGACCTCGGCTGATGCCCCGGGCGCGGGTGGCGGCGCCGGTTATTCGGTGGCGGCCGGGGGACGGATGGCCGACGATGCCGGGATGACGACCTCGGACGCGAGCGAACCCGTACCCGCGCGATGGACGCGGGCGACCGTCTACCCCGACATGTGGGTCGACCCGGACGACGACCCCCGCGAGAGCGACGCCGCGCCCACCGGCGAGCGCGGCATCCTGCTCGACTACCTGCGCCACTACCGGCTCACCCTGGAGATGAAGTGCGCCGACCTGGACGCCGAGCAGCTCGCCCGGCGCTCCGCGCCGCCGTCCACCATGTCGCTGCTCGGGCTGGTGCGGCACCTGGCCGAGGGTGAGCGGCACCTGCGCCGGGTGATGGCCGGCGAGGACGCTCCCCCGCTCTACCGCACCGAGCAGGACCGCGACGGCGACTGGAACGGCGCGGTCGCCGACCCGGAGGTCGTCGCGGACGCCTGGCGGCGGTGGCGGGCCGAGTCGGCGGCCACCGACCGGTACGTGGCCGGGGTCGACGACCTCGGCGCCTGGAACGCGGGAGCCTCCGACCTCGGCCCCGACGGCGCGAACCTGCAGCTGCGCGACATGCTGGTGGCGCAGATCGCCGAGTACGCGCGCCACTGCGGCCACGCCGACCTGCTGCGCGAGCGCATCGACGGCCGCACCGGCCAGTGACCCACCAGCGGTCAGGCCAGGGCGGCGCCGACCTCAGGCCAGGGCGGCGTCGATCTCGGCACGGGTGGGCATCGAGGTGCTGGCGCCCTCCCGCTGCACCGACAGCGCCGCCGCCGCCGAGGCGAACCGCAGCGCGCCGGCCGCCTCCCGGCCCTCGGCGCGGGCCACCGCGAACGCCCCGGCGAAGGTGTCGCCGGCGGCCGTGGTGTCGACCGCCCTGACCTTGACCGCCGGCACGCGCAGCCGCTCCCCCGTGCGCCCGCCGTACAGGGCGCCCTCGGAGCCGAGCGTGATGACGGCCTCGTCGACCCGTTGCAGCAGCGCGTCCATCGCCGCCTCCGGGTCGGTGGCGCCGGTGATGTCGGCGGCCTCGTGCTCGTTGGGCAGCAGCAGCGTGACCGCGTCGAGCAGGGCGGCGGGCAGCGGCTGGGACGGCGCCGGGGTCAGGATGACGGGCACCCCGGCCTCCCGGGCGGCCCCGGCGGCGGCGACGACGGCCTCCATGGGCAGTTCGAGCTGCAGCAGCAGCGCCTGGGAGGCGGCGATGACGGCGCGTTCCTCCTCGGTCGGCCCGGCGATGGTGCCGTTGGCGCCGGGCACCACGATGATCGAGTTGCCGCCGTCGTCGTCGACCACGATGTGCGCGATGCCGGACCTGCCGGAGACCTGGCGCAGCAGGGCGACGTCCACGCCGGCCCCGGCGAGCGTGTCGCGCATCTCGGCGCCGAAGGCGTCGTCGCCGACCGCGCCGAGGAAGGCCACCCGGGCTCCCGCGCGGGCGGCGGCGATGGCCTGGTTGGCGCCCTTGCCGCCGGGGATGGTGCGGAACTCCCGGCCCGTCACCGTCTCGCCCCGTTTGGGGGCCTGGGAGACGTACGCCACGAGGTCCATGTTCGCGCTGCCGAATACCGAGATCATGAGGTCATCATCTCCTGCGTGCGGCGGGCCAACTCCTCCAGCGTGATGCCGTCGAAGCCGGTCAGGCTGCTGGCCAGGCTGTCGCGCATCCGCCACCGGGCGGGGACGCCGCCGTTGAGCGCGCCCACGACGGAGCCCGCGGTGGCGCCGGCCGAGTCGGTGTCCCAGCCTCCGGCGACCGCCCCGGCGATGGTGGCGGTGAAGTCGCCCCGGCCGTGCACGAGCGTGGCGGCGACGAGGGCGGCGTTGTTGATCGTGTGCACCCAGTGCAGGCCGCCGTGCCGCTCGTGCAGCCGGTCGACGACGCGTTCGAAGTCGCTCTCGCGTCCGGCGTCGTCGACCGCCTGGCGGACGGCCCGGTGCAGCCGGGAGCGCGGCGGCACCACGGACAGCCCGGCCTCGACGACCTCCTCCACGCTGCCGGCGACCATCGAGGAGGCGCACATGGCCGCCACGAACATGGCGCCGTAGACGCCGTTGGCGGTGTGGGTGAGCCGGGCGTCGCGCCAGGCCAGCCCGGCCGCCGCGCCCGGGTCGCCGGGGTTGACCCACCCGTACACGTCGGCCCTGATCAGCGCGCCGATCCACTCCCGGAACGGGTTGCGGTAGGTGGCGGTGGCGGGCGGCTCGATCCCGGCGAGCAGGTTGCGGTAGGCGACGCGCTCGGCGGTGAACGTGCGCCCGGCGGGCAGCTCGTCGAGCCACAGCTTGGCCACGTCGCCGGTGGTGAAGTCACGCCCGTGCCGTTCGAGCAGGGACAGGGCGAGCAGCGGGTAGTTGAGGTCGTCGTCCTCGGGGATGCCGTCGATGTTCTCGGCCAGGGAGTTGACGGCGCTGCGCCGGTTCCACGGCCAGCGCGCGGCCACGTCGGCGGGCAGGCCCTCGGCGGTGAACCAGCCGCGGATCGGCCAGTTGCCGGTGGCCTCGGCGATCTCCCTGATGCCCGCGCGGGGGATCTTCTCCACCGGCTTGCCGAGCACGCAGCCCGCCGCCCGGCCCTGCCAGGCGCCCAGCACCCGCTCCGGGGGTACGGCGGCGCCGGGCTTGGCCGCCGGCCAGCCGGGGCAGGCGTCGATGACGGCGGCCAGCTCGCCGGGCTCGTCGAGCGGGGACGGGACGGCGGCCAGCTCGTCCAGCAGCTCCTCGGCCAGGCCGCGCAGCCGCTGCGCGCCGGGCTCGGAGGCGCCGGCGCGCGGCGGCGCGTCGTGGCCCCCGGCGGCGTGCCAGCGCGCCGCGACGGCGCTCGCGTCACGGCCGTCCTCGGCGGCCTGGCGGAGCTCGTGCCCCACCAGGTCCTCGGGCTGCACCCAGGTCAGCCGGATCATGTCAGTCCTCCAGGAGACCGGCGAAGGCCGCCTCGTGGGCGCGGCGGCGGGCCAGGTCGCCGGCGTGGACGCGGCGCGCCACCTCGGCGATGACGCGGCCGGGCCCGACGATGTCGGTGCGGCTGGCCGTGCCCACCTGCTCGACCCACTCGGCGGGGACGGCGGCCAGGCCGCCGAGCGCGCCCGCGATCGCGCCGCCCATCGAGGCGATGGAGTCGGCGTCGCGGCCGTAGTTGACGCCGCCGAGCACGGTGTCGCGGTAGTCGCCCTTGGCGATGACGAGGAAGGCCAGCGCCAGCGGCAGCTCCTCGATGCTGTGCGTGCGGCTCGGGCGGCGGGCGCCGAGGCCCTGGTCGCGGTAGGTGTCGGCGACGGTGTCGTACGGGCGCATGGCGGCGCGCAGCGTGGCGAACGAGCCGTCCCAGTGGCCGAGCCCGCGGGCCGCCTCGCACACGGCCTCGATGGCGGCGCGAGTGCCGTCCTTGGCCAGGCGCAGGCAGGCGGCGACGACGGAGTCGGGGGTGGCGCCGGGCCGCATGGCCTCGGCGACGGCGGCGGCCATGACGCCGGCGGCCTCGCGGCCGTAGCTGGACTGGTGGGCGCCGGTCAGGTCGATGGCCTCGGCGTAGGCGGCGTCGGGGTCGGCGGCGTTGACGATGCCGACCGGGGCGACGTACATGGCGGCGCCGCAGTTGACGATGTTGCCGACGCCCGCCTCGCGCGGGTCGACGTGCCCGTAGTGCAGCCGGGCCACGATCCACTTCTCGGCCAGGAAGATCCGCTGCAGCGGCAGCGCCTCGGCCTCCAGCTCGGGGATCCACTGGCGCTGCCCCATGAGCTCAGGCACCAGGTGCTCGGCCATCGCGTACGCGCCGAGGTGGCCGCCGACCTTCTCGTAGACGCGGATCAGCGCGTGCGTCATCAGGGTGTCGTCGGTGATGTGGCCGTCGCCCTTGTGGTAGGGGGCGATGGGCCGGGCGTTGCGCCAGTCCTCGTTGAACGGGGGCACGATGCCCTCGACCTGGCCGCCGTAGCGTTCGACGATCTGCTCGGGGGTCCACCCCTCGGTGGCGCCGCCCAGCGCGTCACCGACCGCCGCCCCCGCCACGCAGCCGATCGCCCTGTCGTCAAGCGGCGTCATGAAAGTCCCTCCACAATGTCGATGAGATCCTGGCCTGCCATTTCGGGCAGGCAGCAGCCGGCCAGCCTGCGGGCCGGTGCGGTCCACCCCTCCGGGATCGCACCGTACCCCCCGCAGGCGCCGGTGATCGCGCCGGTCAGCGCCGGCGCGGAGTCGGCGAGCGCGGCCAGGCAGGCCGCGGCCGGCACGGCCCGGACGAGCGCCCCCTGGGCGGCCTCGGTCAGGGCCAGCGCCACGGGCACCGTCTGCGCGGCGCCCACCCCGTAGCTGTAGACGTGGTCGAGCAGCGCGGCGTCGAGCGCGGGCACCGCCGCGAACGGGTCGCCCGCCGCGCGGGCCGCCGCCAGCGCCACGCGGGCGTTGTGCCCGATGGCGGTGTCCTCGGGCAGGACGTCCAGCGCGGCGGCCACCGCGCGGGTGGCCGAGCCGGTGGCGACCGCCTCGGCCACGGCCGCCGCCATCGCGAGCGCGCCGAGGACGCCGTCGCCCGCGTTGGTGACCCGGGCGTCGTCGCCGGGGTCGCGGCCGAGCGCGCCGAAGGCGACCGCCCGGACGGCGGCGGCGTCGTCGAAGTGGTGCGGGTTGTCGTGGCCGCTCGCGGGCGGCTCGACGCCCCGGGCGAGGTTGTCCAGCGCGGTGGCCACGGACACGCGCGCCCGGATGTCGTCGCGGCCGGCCAGGGCGCGGAACGCCTCGGCGCGGGGCCGGTCGATGGTGAGCGCCGTCCAGGCGAGCCATTCGGCGTCGTCGGACGGGCCGACGGCCAGCGGCGCGATCGGCTGGTTGAGCGCGAACGGCACCGGCAGCGTGGTGACCTGGTGCTCCTCGGCGAACGCGTCGAGCTCGCGGTGCAGGCGCCGGCTCCACGGCGCGTGCAGCGCCGCCCGGTGCCTGCTCGCGGGCCAGCCCACGGCGTCGCCCACGGCGAGCCCGGCGAAGGCCCCCGTGATCCTGTCCCCCGACATCGTCCTCAGCGTCCTCTCGTGTCTGCCACGGCCCCGGCCAGTTCGTCGGCGACGTCCAGCACGTGCTTCCCGGCCACGACGGGCAGGCATTTCCCGGTGACCGGGCCGATGCGGGCCGCCCACCGCCCGGGCACGCCGCCCTCTCCGGAGGTCGCGCCCGCGACGGCTCCGGCGATGGCGCCGATGGTGTCGGCGTCGCGGCCCAGGGAGACCCCGAACGTCACCGACGCCTCCACCTGGCCGCCGCCCGCCAGGTAGGCGGCCAGCGCCAGCGCGACGGCCTCCGGCGCCACGTCGGTCCACGGGTAGTGGCGTACGACGACGGCCTCGTGCAGCGCCTCGACCAGCGGCCCGTCGTCGCCGTCCGGGGACGGCGGGCCGGACCGTTCCAGCACCGCGACGGCGCGGCCGATCGCCCGCGCCGTCCAGGAGTCGGCGGGCACCACCGCGAGCGCCGCGCCGACCGCGTCGCCCGGCGTGGCGCCGCCCATGGCGGCGGCGACCGCCCCGGCGACCGCGCGGCCGCCGAGAATGCCCTCGCCCGACTGGCTGACCAGCCCGTCCTGCTCGACCAGCCGCGCCGCCTCCGCCGGGTCGCCGGGACAGAAGATCCCGTACGGCGCGGCCCGCATGGCCAGCCCGTCGGACCAGCCGTGCTGGTGCACCATCCCGGTCAGCGGCGGCTCCAGCCCGCGGCGCAGCGCCTCGATGGTGCCGAGCTCGGAGAACCCGGCGCCGCGCATCGGCCCGGTCACCAGCGGGATGATCCGCTCCCGGTAGGCGGCGGCCACGTCGGCCGGGGTCAGCTCGTGCCCGTGCGCCACCAGCAGCGACGCGGCGAAGATGGCGTACTCGGTGTCGTCGGTGCCGCCGCCCTCGATCTCGGTGAGCCGCCCCCAGCGGCGGCGGATCTCGGCGGGGGTCAGGTTCTCGGCGGGCGCCCCGAGGGCGTCGCCGGCCGCCAGGCCGAGCAGACACCCCCGGGCCCTGTCGCGATACGTCACCGCTGGTACCGCTCCAGCACCTCGTTGCCCTCCTCGACGAGCCGCTTGGCCGCCTCGTCCAGGGTGATCTTGTTGGCGAAGAACTCCTGCAGCACCGGCGTGGCGACCTTGCTCTTCCACTCGTCGAACCCGTTCACCTTGAGGAACGGCGCGACGACGAGGCTCTTGGCGGAGGCGGTGGCCACGTCCCAGCCGTTCTCCTCGGTGGTGATGGCGGGGTCGGCGGCGGCCTTCTGCGAGGTCGGCAGCAGCCAGTCGCCCTTGGCGAGCTTGGCCTGGTTGGGGCCGTTGAGGAAGAACGCCATGAACTTCATGGCCTCCTCCGGGTGCTTGCTGTCGGCGGCGATGGACAGCGTCTGGGAGACCGCGCCCTGCTCGGTGGTGGTGCCCTTGAGCGGCGGCAGCGTCACCCACTCGAAGCCGTCGGGCGCCTGCTCGGCGACCTGCTGGCGCAGGTAGACGCCGACGGGCAGCATCGCGTACTTGTCGGCGAAGAAGCCGGGCAGCGGGTCGGCGGTGCCCATGCCGAGCGCCGAGGTGTCGGCCGTCTTGTCCTTGTAGAGCTGGTCGTGGATGCGCTGGAGGACTTCCTTCTCCTCCGCGCCGACCTTGACGGTGGTCTTGCCGTCGGCGCCCGTCTGGAAGAAGGTGCCGCCGAAGTTGAGCGCCAGGTTGAGCGTCTTGTTGACCGGCGACTTCATCGGCCAGGCGACGCCGAACGTGTCGCCCTTGGTGAGCTTCTTGCTGACCTCGGCGAACTCGTCCCACGTCCACGGCTCGCCGGCGGTGGGGATGCGCACCTTGGCGGCGTCCAGGAGCTTCTTGTTGGCGATGATGACCTGCGACTCCTGCAGGAACGGCACGCCGTAGACGCCCTGGTTGCCCTTGCCGTCGTCGAAGGTGACGGTGTCCCAGGCGGCCTGCGGGATGTCGGACTTGAGCTCGTCCGGCACCTTGCCGGTCAGGTCGAGCAGGTAGCCCTTGGAGGCGAAGCCGGACAGCGCCGGGGAGTCGTCGTGGATGACGTCCGGCGCGTCGCCGCCCTCGAAGGAGGTGACGAGCTGGTCGTTGACGTTGTCCCAGCTGCCCTGGACGTAGGTGACCTGGATGTTCGGGTTGGCCTTGTTCCACTCCTCGACGAGCGCCTTGTTGGCCGCGACCGACTCCTTCTGCCAGGCGAGGCTGAGGAAGTCGAGCTTGACCGGCTCGTTCGGGGTGCCGGAGGACCCGCTGTCCCCGCCGCTGCCGCCGCACCCGGCGGCCAGCGCGACGACCGCCGCCGCAGCCAACGCGGATTTGATACGCATGTGAGCCCTCCTAGCCCTTCACAGCGCCGGCCATCAGACCTGACCTCAGCCTGCGCTGGATGATTGCGAAAAAGATCAGGCTCGGGATCGTCGCCATGAGCGACGCCGCGGCGAGCGGGCCGAGCCTCGACACGCCCTCCGGGCCGGTGAACCTCACCAGCGTCAGGGGGAGCGTCATCACGTCCGGGTCCTTCAGGACCACGAGCGCGAACAGGAACTCGTTCCACGAGGAGATGAACGAGAACAGCAGTGTCGCCACCACGCCGGGCGCGAGCAGCGGCGCGACGACGCTGACGATCGCGCGCAGCCGGGTCGCCCCGTCGACGGAGGCGGCCTCCTCCAGCTCGCGCGGCACCGAGCGCACGTAGCCCTGGAGCATCCACAGCGCGAACGGCAGCGTGAACGTCACGTGCACGACGACGAGTCCCGGCAGGGTGTTCACCAGGTCGAGCTGCCGCAGCACCATGAACAGCGGGATGATGATCAGGATGAACGGGAACACCTGGCTGACGAGCACCCAGCCGAGCGCGACCCGCTTGAGCGCGCCCTGGTAGCGGGCCAGCGCGTAGGAGGCGGGCAGCGCCACGGCCACCGTCAGCGCCGAGCTGGCCAGGGCCACGACCAGGCTGCGCAGCCCGGCCCCGACGAGGTCCTGCTCGCTGAACGCGTCGGAGAAGTTGGCCAGCGTCGGGCTGCGCGGGATCCACGTGGGGTCGAGGCTCGCCATCTCCTGCGGCGTCTTCAGCGCCGTCGACAGCAGCCACACCAGCGGGAAGGCCAGGAACACCATGTACGCCAGCAGCGCGACGTACTGGGGGATCTTCTTCATGACGCCTCCCTCAGTTGCCGCCACAGATAGACGCCGAGCAGGCCGAGCACGACGATGACGATGCTGACGCCGAGCGCGGCCGCGTAGCCGAAGAAGCCGTAGCGGAACGCCTCCTCGTAGGCGAACAGCATCGGCAGCCGCGTCTGCCCGCCGGGCCCGCCCTGGGTGAGCACGTAGACCAGGCTGAACTGGTTGACGTTCCACACGAAGTCGAGCGAGGTGATGGTGACGATGATCGGGCGCAGCTGGGGCAGCGTGATGCTCCAGAACTTGCGCCAGGTGCCCGCGCCGTCCATCGCGCCGGCCTCGTACAGCTCCCTGGGCACGTTCTGCAGGCCGGCCAGCAGCACCACGGTGGTCTGCGGCATGCCGCTCCAGATGCCCATGACGATGATGGCGGGCAGCGCCCAGGAGAAGTCGGCCAGCCAGTTGATGTCGGTGCCGAGCGTGCTGTTCACGATGCCGGCGTCGGGGTGGTAGACGAGCCGCCACATCAGGCCGATGACCACGGGCGGCATCGCCCACGGCACGACGGCGAGCACCCGGGCCAGGCCGCGCAGGAACAGCTTCTGGTTGAGCAGCAGCGCCAGTCCCAGCGAGGCGAGGAACTGCAGCACGGTCACGGTGACCGACCAGATCAGGCCGATCCGCATGGACGACCAGAAGTCGCCGTCGCCGAGCAGGTCGGCGAAGTTCTCCAGGCCGACAAAGCTCGTCTCGTGGTTGCGCCCGGCCTCGGCGTCGGTGAACGCCAGCCCGATCCCGTACAGCAGCGGGCCCACGCTGAACAGCACCACCGGCACCAGCGCCGGCAGCATCAGCACCCACATCTCGCGGGTCTGCCTCGGCCGCTGCCGGCCGCGCGCGTGCCGCGCCGGCGGCGCCGGCTTCGTCGCGGTGGCCGTCATGACCTGCCCCCCTCCCTCTTGTCAGCTCGTGTACGGCCCGCCGCCCGGGAAGCCGGGTAGGGCTCCTCCCCCGTCGTCGAGGCGCGCACCGCCAGGCGGGGCGGGACCGTCACCAGGCGGGGCTCGCGGTCGCCGTGCTGCAGCCGGTCCAGCAGCAGCTCGGCCGCGGCCTTGCCGCGTTCGGCCGAGCCGAGCGAGACGCTGGTCAGCGACGGCCAGGAGGCCGCGGCCAGGTCGGTGTCGTCCATGCCGACCACGGCCACGTCCTCGGGCACCCGCCGGCCGGCGGCGCGCAGCACGTCGAGCGCGCCGAGCGCGATGAGGTCGTTGGCGCACATGAGCGCGTCGACCCCGGGCTCGCGGAGCAGCAGCTCGGCGACGGCCCGGGCGCCTTCGGCGCGATAGAAGTCGCCGATCTCGACGAGGTCCTCGTCGTAGGGCAGCCCGAGCGCCTCCAGCGCCTCGCGGTAGGCGGCGCCGCGGGCCGCGCCGGGCACGGTGTCGAGCGGGCCGTTGACCATGCCGATGCGCCGCCGCCCGAGCGCGTGCAGGTGGTCGACGGCCAGCTTGACGCCGGTGCGCGAGTCGGCGCGCACGTTGTCGACCGGGGTGCCCTCCGGCACCGATCCGATGATCACGACGGGGGCGCGGGCGGCGCGCAGCATCTGCAGGTGCTGTTCGGTGACGCGCAGCGGGCTCATGATGAGCCCGTCGACGTAGCGTTCGCCGAGGCTGTGCAGCACGTCGATCTCGTCGGCGGCCACGGCGTCGGTGGAGTGCAGCACGAGCCGGTAGCCGGCGGCCTTGAGCACGGGCTGGATCTGCCGCAGCATGGCGAGGTAGGCGGGGTTGCCGACGTCGGCCATGGCGAAGGCGACCTGGTGGGTGCGGCGCGACTTGAGCGAGCGGGCCACGGCGTTGCGCACGTAGCCGAGCTCGTCGGCGGCGGCCATCACCTTGCGCACGGTCTCCTGCCTGGTCGGCAGGCCGTTGAGCACCCGCGACACCGAGGCGATGGAGACACCGGCGCGCTCGGCGATCGTGGTGATCGTGGGTCCGTCGGCCAAGGCTGTCCTTCCAGATTCGTAAACGATTTCAGACACCTGCTGTAAACGTTTACGGTGTTTGGCACATGAAACAGCCCCCGTAACCGCAGGGTCAAGTCACGATCCCATAACACCAGGTCAGGGGGCTGTTTCCCAAATCGGGGCCAGGCGGACGGCTACGGAGCGTCAGTCGCGGGCCGTGGCGGGCACCGGGTCGGGGGCGGGCGTCAGCCGGTCGAGCGAGCGGATGGACGGGGCCCCGGTGAGGGCCACGACGGCCGACAGGACGGCGGGCACGATCAGCGCGATCGGCAGCGAGGACGCCTCCGCCACGTAGCCGAGGACGGCGGGGCCGACCAGGAGCCCGCTGTAGCCGAAGGCCGTCACCAGCGACAGCGCCTTGCCGACGGGCCCGCCCGCGGCGCCGACCGCGCTGAAGATCACCGGCACGACGGTGGCGAGGCCGACGCCCGCCAGGGCCCAGCCGGTCCAGGCACAGGCCAGCGCGAGCGAGCCGGTCGCCGGGGCGGCGAGCACGAGCACGTAGCCGCAGGTGGCGAGCAGCCCGGCGAGCTGGATGGTGCGGATCGAGCCGAGGCGGGCCCGGATCGGGTCGCCCAGCAGGCGGATGGTGGTCATGGCGACGGCGAAGACCGTGTAGGCCAGCGGCGCGGCGGCCGGGTCGGCGTCGAGGACCCAGCGGGCGTGCAGCGCGGCCCAGTCGATCGCGGCGCCCTCGGCCAGGTGCCCGGCGAACGCGGCGACGCCGAGCAGCGCGATCAGCCCCCACTTCAGCGGCGCCCCGGACCGGGCGGCCTGCTGCTCGGCGGCGTGCGGGGGCGGGTCGGGCAGCAGCAGCCGCGCCGCCGGCAGGTACAGGAACGGCACCACCACGCCCGCCACGACGAGCAGCGCCTGGGCGTCCAGCCCGGCCTGCAGCACCAGGGCGGTGATCGCGCCGCCGGCCGCCCCGCCGAGGCTCCAGGTGCCGTGGAACGCCGAAATGATCGGCCGCGCGTAACGCCGCTCGACCTCGACCGAGTGGGCGTTCATGGCCACCTCGGTGACGCCCAGCCCCAGGCCGAACAGCACCGCCAGCACCGCCAGCCACAAGTAGTCGGGCGCGAGCGCGGGCCCGAGCAGCACCACGGCCGACGCCGGCCCGGCGAACCAGCACACCGCCCGGCTGGACCACCGGTCGACCAGCGGCCCGGCCACCAGCATCGACACCAGCGCGCCGCCCGAGATGAGCAGGAGCACGCTGCCCAGCCGGGCCGGGCCGAGGTCCAGCCGGTCGTTCAGCGACGGCAGCCCGGCCGCCCACAGGCCCATGACGAGTCCCGCCAGGAAGAAGAAACCGAACACCCCGATACGGGCACGTCGAGCGTCATCGCGTCTTTTGTTCACGTCTAGAGCATAATGAGCGTCACGATGTCTGGGAACAGTGGAGCGACGACGACCGGCGAGCTGCGCGCGCACAACCGGGTACGGCTGCTGCGCGCCGTGCACGACGGCGGGGCCACGCTGACCAGGTCGCGGCTCACCCGCGATCTGGAGCTGGCCAGAGGCACCGCGTCGGTGCTGGTCGGCGGCCTGGCCGAGGACGCCCTGCTGCACGAGGAGCCGGCCCCCGAGCAGACCAGGGGCCGCCCGACGATGGTGCCGGGGCCGCATCCGCGAGGTCCCGTCGTGCTGGCCGCCGACCTGCGGGAGGACGCCTGGGAGCTGGCGGCGTGCGAGCTGGGCGGCCGGACGGCCGTGCTGGAGGTGCGCGGCCACGACGGCACCCCGCGCGGCGCGCTGGAGCCGCTGGGGACCGCGCTGCGCGAGCACCGGGCGCGCCTTCGCGGGCGGGCCGTGGGCGCCGGCGTGGCGGTGGCGGGCCCGATCGGCCCCGGCGGCCGGGCGGACGTGCCGCACCTGGGCTGGCGCGCGGTCGACGTGCCCGCCCTGCTGGGGCTGCCGTCCGGCTGGGCCCGGGTCGGCAACGACACCGCGCTGGCCGGGCTGGCCGAGGCCAGGCGCGGGCTGCTGCGCGGCGTCGGGGTCGGCCTGCACCTGCACGTGGACTTCGACCTGGGCGGCGTGCTCGTCGTCGGCGGCCGGCCGCTGGAGGGCGCCGGCGGGATGGGCGCCGAGTTCGGACACATGCCGCTGACGGGCGGCTCGCTGCCGTGCGCGTGCGGCGCGACGGGCTGCTGGGCGCTCGACGTGGGCGCGAACGCGCTGCTGCGCCACATGGGCCTGGCCCACGGCGGCGGCCGGGGCCGCGAGCAGGCCGAGCGGGTGATGGCCGCGGCGCGGGCGGGCGAGCCGGCCGCGGCGCGCGCGGTGGCGGCCGCCGCGCGGGCGCTCGGCCAGGGCGCGGCCGCCCTGGTCAACGCGCACGACCCGGAGGTGGTGACGCTGTCCGGGCTGGCCGCCGACCTGCACGGACAGGCCGGCGCGGTGCTCGCGGAGTCGCTGACGGGCGGGCTGATGACGATCCGCCGCGAGCGCCCGCCGCTCGTCACCCCGGCCGCGCTGGGCCGGCGCGCCTCGCTGGTGGGCGCGATGGAGTCGGTCTTCGACGCGTTCCTGACCCCGGAGGGCCTGGCCGGCTGGCTGGCCCGCGACACGCCCGGGAGCACAGTGTGATGCATACCACGAAATATCGCTAGAAAGCACGCTTTAAGGCTCAAAACGACCATCCCGTACGTGATCCGAACGGCGATCCTGGCGGGTCTGTGCACCGGCGGCGGCGGTGAGGCGTCGAGCAGGCAGGTGACCTGACGCGAGGGGGACGGCCGATGGATCTGGAGATCGCGTTGCGCATGTGCGAGGCGGCGTTGCGGCAGGCTTCCCGGGAGGGTTCGGCGATCTCCGTGGCGGTGGTCGACGCGGGCGGACACCTGGTGTCTTTCCAGCGTATGGCGGGTGCGGGGTTCGCCGGCACCACGCTCGCGCCCGGCCGGGCGAGCGCCGCCGCGGCCCACCGCAGGCCGACGGCCGAGCTGCCCGGGACGGGCGGCCCGGGAGCCGGGCCGTGGGAGCGCACGCCGGGCGGTCTGCCGCTGTGGTCCGGCCGCGGCCGGAGCGGCTGCGTGGCCGGCGGCGTGGGGGTCAGCGGCGGCACCCCGGAGCAGGACCAGGCGTGCGCCGAAGCGGCCGCCTCGGTGTGGCGGACACGTTGACCGGGCGCTTTGGGCAACACGAACCGCTGGTATCCGCCATGATTAGCCACTGCACTACGGGTAACAGAAACCCCGATCGTCAACTCCCCGAGGAGAGAACAGCAGATGGCACTTCCCACTCTTACCCCAGAGCAGCGCAAGGCCGCGCTGGAGAAGGCCGCGGAGGCTCGCGCCGCCCGCACCGCCCTGCTCGCCAAGGTCAAGACCGGCGAGCTGTCGTTCTCGCAGCTGCTGGAGCGCGATGACGACATCGCCAAGAAGATCAAGGTGTCGCAGGCCCTGCGCGCCGTGAAGGGCGTCGGCCCGGCCAAGGCCACCGCGCTCATGGAGGAGGCGGGCGTCGACGAGAAGCGCCGCCTCGGCGGCCTGGGCGCCCAGCAGCGCAAGAAGCTGGTCGACGCGCTCGGCTAAACCGGCCGGGCGGCCAGGTCCGCGCGCAGCGCCGCGCGGACCGGCCGGCAACGCTCCAGGAGACCGGCACACCCCTCCGCATCACCGGCCGCCTCCCGGAGAGATCCGCGACGCCCCCGCCAGGGACCTCCCCGGTGCCGCCCCCGGGAGGGCCGGGCGCTCAGCTGCGCAGGTAGGCCAGCACCGCCAGCACGCGCCGATGCTGGTCGCTGTCGTCGGCGTAGAGGCCGAGCTTGCTGAAGATGCTCCTGATGTGCTTCTCCACGGCCCCGTCGCTGATCACGAGCTGGCGGCCGATCGCGGGGTTGGACTTGCCCTCCGCCATCAGGCCGAGCACCTCACGCTCCCGCGGTGTGAGCTGGGCCAGCGGGTCGTCCTTGCGCCTGCGCACCATCAACTGCGACACCACCTGCGGATCGAACACGGTCCCGCCCGCGGCGACCCGCCGCAGGCCCTCCAGGAACTCGTCCACGTCGACGACCCGGTCCTTCAGCAGGTAGCCCACCGCGCCCCGGGCGTCGGCGAGCAGGTCGTCGGCGTAGGAGACCTCGACGTACTGCGACAGGATGAGCACCGGCGCGCCCGGCACCCGGCGGCGCGCCTCCACGGCGGCACGCAGCCCCTCGTCGGTGAACGACGGCGGCATGCGCACGTCCACCACCGACACGTCGGGCCGGTGCTCGGCCACCGCCTCGACGAGGCCGTCGCCGTCACCGACGGTCGCGACCACCTCGCAGCCGAACTCCTCGAGCAGCCTGACCAGGCCCTCCCTGATCAGAACCGCGTCATCGGCCACGACTACGCGCACGGTACCTCCGCTGCTATCACCGTCGGCCCGCCGTCGGGCGAGTGCACCTCCAGCTCCCCGTCGACCGCGCGGAGCCGGTCGGACAGCCCGGCGAGACCATGTCCCTTGGCGACGTGGGCGCCGCCGACCCCATCATCCACGATCGTCAGCACGAGGGCGTCGTCGGTGTGGGTGAGGCGGATGGTGCACACGGTCGCCTGGCTGTGCTTGGCGACGTTGGTGAGGGTCTCGGCGACGACGAAGTAGACGGCGTTCTCCACCGCGGCCTCGTACCGGCCGGTGGCGCGCACGTCCAGCTCGACGGGGACGATCGAGCGCCCGGCGAGGGCGGCGAGCGCCGGGGCCAGGCCGCGGTCGGACAGGATGGGCGGGGCGATGCCGCGCGAGAGCGCGCGCAGCTCGTCGAGCGTCTCGCGGGTGGCGGAGATCGCGGAGGTGAGCGTGGCCTGGGCGGCCTCGGGGTCCTTCTTCAGCTGCCGCTGGGCCCGCGAGAGCTCCATGGCCAGCGACACCAGGCGCTGCTGCGGCCCGTCGTGGATGTCGCGCTCCAGCTTGCGCAGCGCGTTGGCCTCGGCCGACACGGCGGCGGCGCGGCCCTGGGCCAGGTCGTCGATGCGCTCCTGCAGCTCGGCGACGCCGGTGAGCAGGGCCCGGCCGAGCCCGGCGCGCACCAGCGCCGCCCCGCGCACGGTGAAGGGCAGGATGAGCAGGAACAGCAGCCCCAGCGCCACGTAGAAGATCGAGTTGATCAGGTAGCCGTCGCCCAGGCCGAGCAGCTCGGGCAGCTCCACGTTGTCCTCGATGCGCGAGGTGATGAGCCCGTAGATCGGGTAGGTCAGGCCGGCCAGCGGCAGCGCCCAGCAGACCAGGGTGAGCACGAACGCGATCAGCGCGGGCGGGAAGTTCACGATGGAGTGCAGCAGGTCGAGCCAGGACTGCCCGCTGGTGAGCGGGTTGACGATCCGCCGGAAGCGGCCCGCCCCGGGCGGGGCCGGCTTGTAGCGGGGCCGCACCGGGGGCCGCTTGAGCACGTCGGACAGCCAGCCGCGCTCCGCGTCGGCGAATCCCCTGGCCGCCAGGAGGGTGGCCGCGAGCACCGGCACTCCGACCCACACCACGGCGGTGCCGACGCCGGCGGACAGGCCGACCAGGGTGACGGCGAAGCCGATCAGCGTGGTGGGGAACCCCACCAGGGTGTAGCGGGTGTCGAGCATGACCCGCCGAATCAGGGAGCGCATGCCTCCACGCTAGAGCCCCGGAAAGCCGTTTTCGAACCGGTGCGCCGGTCTTGCGATGGTAGGGCCAGCCCCACCCCCGGGGTGGTGGCGGGCCGACCGCAAGACGGTGGTTCGCGGCAATGTGCGCGAGCCGCCCGGACGGAAGCCTTGGGACATCGCCCCACCCCCGATGAAACGAGGCTTCCATGACCGTCCTGCTGGAGCGGCCCGCCCTGCGCGAGCAGCCGGCGCGCACCGGTTCCCCGCGCCGGGCCAGGGACCCGTTCATCGACATCCTGCGGGTGTTCGGGATGGCGCTGGTCGTGCTGCAGCACTGGACGATCCCGGTCCTGGACTACGACGGGGCGCGGCTGACCACCGGCAACGCGCTGGCCGAGCCGGGCGTGTGGGTGGTCACGTGGATCAGCCAGGTGATGCCGCTGGTGTTCTTCGCGGGCGGGGCGGCCAACGCGATCAGCTTCGGGCGGGCGGCGCACGGCGGGCCGCAGTGGATCGTCACGCGGGTGCGCAGGCTGGCGTGGCCGCTGCTGCCGCTGGCGGCGGTGTGGCTGCCGCTGCCCCACGTGCTGATGACGCTGGGCGTGCCGGAGCAGCCGCTGGAGGTGGGGGCTCGCCTCACCGGGCAGCTCCTGTGGTTCCTGGCGGTCTACCTGATCGCGGTGACGGCGACGCCGTACCTGCTGCGGCTGCACGCGGCGCACGGGTGGCGGGTGGTGGCCGTGCTGGCGGCGGCCGCGGTGCTGACCGACGTGGTGCGCTTCTCGACCGGCGTGGACGCGCTGGGCTACGCGAACATCGTGTTCGTGTGGCTGGCGGTGCACCAGCTCGGCTTCCTGTACGCCGGCGGCCGGCTGCGGCTGCCCGTGCTCATGGCGGCGGGCGGCTTCGGCGCGGCGGCGCTCCTGGTGGCGTACGGGCCCTACCCCGGCAGCATGATCGGGCTGCCCGGCGCGGAGATGTCGAACATGGCGCCGCCCACGCTGGCGATGCTGGCCGTCTCGTTCGGGCAGGTGGGCCTGGCGGCGCTGCTGCGGCCGTGGATCGTGCGGCTGCCGCTGACGCGGGTGCTGGCCTGGGCCGGGCCGCGCATCATGACCGCCTACCTGTGGCACATGCCGGCGCTGTTCGCGGTGACGGGCGTGGTCGTGGTGGCGATGCGGGTCGAGACGCCCACGCCGGGCAGCGCGTTCTGGCTGGCCGGGTGGCCGGTGTGGTTCGGCGCGCTGTGCCTGCTGCTGTGGCCGCTGCTGCGCTGGTTCTCCCGGTTCGAGGAGCCGCCCGCGCTGCCGTACGGGAAGGCCACCTGGGCGACGGCGCTCACGTCGGCGGCGCTGACGGGCGGCGGGCTGCTGGCGCTCACGGTCGCCGGGTTCGCGCCCGGCGGGGTGCCGTTCCTGGGCGTCATCGCGGTCCTCGGCGGGCTGCTCCTGACCGGGCCGCGCACCCGGATGTGAGGGCGCCGGTTCGACCACGCGGTGAACTTCGGCAGGATAGGGGTGTGAGCCTTCTCGTTGACCGCCTGCCGGAAGAGATCGACGCCGATCCCGACGCCATTTTCGACGCCTTCGCGTCCTGGAACTCCGAACGGGGGCTCACCCTCTATCCCGCCCAGGAGGAGGCGCTGATCGAGGTGGTGTCGGGCAGCAACCTGATCCTGGCCACGCCGACCGGCTCGGGCAAGAGCCTGGTGGCCGCCGGGGCCCACTTCGCCGCCCTGACCCGGGACGTGCGCACCTTCTACACCGCGCCGATCAAGGCGCTGGTGTCGGAGAAGTTCTTCGACCTGTGCGCGATCTTCGGCACCGAGAACGTCGGCATGATGACCGGCGACGCGAGCGTCAACGCGGGCGCGCCGATCATCTGCTGCACCGCCGAGATCCTGGCCAACGTGGCGCTGCGCGACGGCGCGGCGGCCGACATCGGCCAGGTGGTGATGGACGAGTTCCACTTCTACGCCGAGCCCGACCGGGGCTGGGCCTGGCAGGTGCCGCTGCTGGAGCTGCCGAACGTGCAGTTCATCCTGATGTCGGCGACGCTCGGCGACGTGTCGATGTTCGAGCGCGACCTGACCCGGCGCACCGGGCGGCCGACGGCCGTGGTCAAGCACGCCGAGCGGCCGGTCCCGCTGGTCTACTCCTACCGGATGACGCCGCTGCACGAGTCGCTGGAGGAGATGCTCTCCACCGGCCAGGCTCCCGTCTACGTGGTGCACTTCACGCAGGCGGCGGCGATGGAGCGGGCCCAGGCGCTGATGAGCATCAACATGGCCTCCAAGGCGGAGAAGGAGGCCATCGCCGCGATGATCGGCGGCTTCCGCTTCACCACCCGCTTCGGCCGGGCGCTGTCGCGGCTGGTGCGCCACGGCATCGGCGTGCACCACGCCGGCATGCTGCCGAAGTACCGGCGGCTGGTGGAGCGGCTGGCGCAGGCCGGGCTGCTCAAGGTCATCTGTGGCACCGACACGCTGGGCGTCGGCGTCAACGTGCCGATCCGCACGGTGCTGTTCACGGCGCTGTCGAAGTACGACGGCAACAAGGTGCGCCGGCTGCGCGCCCGCGAGTTCCACCAGATCGCCGGGCGGGCGGGCCGGGCCGGGTTCGACACGATCGGCTACGTGGCCTGCCAGGCGCCCGAGCACGACATCGAGAACGCCAAGGCCCTGGCCAAGATCGGCGACGACCCGAAGCGGCGGCGCGGCTACGCCCGCAAGAAGCCGCCGGAGGGGTTCGTCGGCTGGAGCGAGGAGACGTTCGAGAAGCTCCAGCAGGCCGAGCCCGAGCCGCTCAACTCGCGTTTCAAGGTGAGCAACGCGATGCTGCTGGCGGTGATCAACCGGCCGGGCGACTGCTTCCAGGCGATGAAGCACCTGCTGACCGACAACCACGAGGACCGCAAGTGGCAGCGGCGGCACATCAGCCAGGCCATCGCCATCTACCGGTCGCTGCTGGCGGGCGGCGTGGTCGAGCAGCTCGCCGAGCCCGACGAGCAGGGCCGCAGGGCCCGGCTGACGATCCAGCTCCAGGACGACTTCGCGCTCAACCAGGCGCTGTCGACGTTCGCGCTGGCCGCCTTCGACCTGCTCGACCGCGAGTCGCCGAGCTACGCGCTCGACATGGTGTCGATCGTGGAGTCGATCCTCGACGACCCGCGCCAGATCCTGTCGGCCCAGCTGAAGAAGGCCAGGGGCGAGGCGGTCGCGCAGATGAAGGCCGACGGCATGGAGTACGAGGAGCGCATGGAGGCGCTGGCCGAGGTCATGTACCCGATGCCGCTGGACGACCTGCTGCTCGGCGCGTACGAGACCTACCGGCGCGGCCACCCGTGGGTGGGCGACTACACGGTCAGCCCGAAGGCCGTGGTGCGCGACATGTTCGAGCGGGCGATGACGTTCGGCGAGTACATCCAGTTCTACGAGCTGGCCCGGTCGGAGGGCACGGTGCTGCGCTACCTGGCCGACGCCTACCGGACGCTGTCGCGCACGGTGCCCGAGCACCTGAAGACCGAGGACCTGACCGACCTCATCGAGTGGCTGGGCGAGCTGGTCCGCCAGGTCGACTCCAGCCTGATCGACGAGTGGGAGAAGCTGGCCAACCCGGATCTGGCGCTGGAGGAGCGCGAGGCGCTGGAGACGAAGGTGCGGCCGGTGACGGGCAACACCCGGGCGTTCCGGGTGCTGGTGCGCAACGCGATGTTCCGGCTGGTGGAGCTGTGCGCGCTGGAGAAGGAGGAGGAGCTGGAGGAGCTGGCTCCCGACGTCGACTGGGGGGCCGCGCTCGACGCCTACTACGCCGACCACGAGGAGATCCTCACCGACGCCGACGCGCGCGGGCCCGCGCTGCTGCGCATCGAGGAGGAGAGCGGGCTGTGGAAGGTGCGCCAGACGATCAAGGACCCGGCGGGCGACGGCGACTGGGGCATCGACGCGCAGATCGACCTGGCCGCCTCCGACGAGGAGGGGCGCGCGGTCGTCCACGTGACGGGGCTCAACCGGCTCTAGGAGCTGTTTGGGGTTCGGATCTTGGCAGGTCTGACGGTGAGCTGGCTGTGACTGGTAGAACTCCGGTGTGGCGCGCTTCGATGTGACCGATGCTGAGTGGGCTTTGATCGAGCCGCATCTGCCGGTGGCGGCTACCGGGCCGCT